>CBDDSA010000043.1:0-3859 GCA_965233185.1 uncultured bacterium | reverse complement strand
TCCTCGTGCACGCTGTACTTGCGCAGCTCGGCGAACTGCCGGGCGCTGCTCTCGCATATCTCGGGGTCGGGAATCAACATCTCGGCGCCGCTCGCCTCGAGCATGAGCTGCGTCTCGCAGCACAGCACGAGTGCCCACATGGTGCCAACTGCCTCCGACGCCGTCTCGCCGCAGGTCAGCAGCCCGTGGTTGCGCAGGATCATCGCCTTGTTGGTCGGCCCGAGGTCGCGCGCGATGGCCGCCGACTCCTCGATGTCCGTCGCATAGCCCTTGAAGTCATGGTACGAAAGCCGGTTGTAGAAGCGCATCGCGTTCTGCGTGAGCGGCAAGAGGCCCTTCTTGTGCGCCGACATCGCCATCCCGGCGGTGGTGTGCACGTGCAGCGTGCAGTTGATGTCCGGACGGGCGTTGAGGACGGCGGTGTGAATGACGAACGCCGCGGCGTTGACGTTGTCCTCGAACTGCGCCGGCTTGCCGTCCAGGCGCAGCTTGACCAGGTTCGAAGCTCGCACCTCCGAGAACATCACGTTGTGCGGCTTGACGAGGAAATAGGGCCCCTCGGGCGCGCGCAGCGCGATGTGGTTGTAGATGAGATATTCCCAGCCCAGGTGCGCAGCCATGCGGTAGGCCGCGGCGAGATCCACCCTCGCCTGCCATTCGGCGTCCGAGATCTTGGCGTCTGTGCTGCGCGCATTCTTTGCCGCTGCGATGTTGGCCGACATGATCACTCCTCGGTTGTAGAGCAGACAACGAGTGAAGAAAACCGAAAAAGCATAGAAGCCGACGCCGCCCAGGGGGAACCCTGTTTCACCATTCCATACCTGGTTTCTATAACCGGGACACCCGGGCGGCGCGCCGGCTATCGCTTCTCGATGGTCAACCTGCCGAACTACAGGCCCAACCTGGCTGTTTTGGCGGTTCCGGTCCTCTCTCCTGCATTGCTTGCCATCTCCATGGGTAAGCGATATGGCGCGGCGCTTGTTATTGACTTATTCGAACAGCGCCTTGTAGTCAGCGTACTCTCTCCGGATGTGCTCCGTGAACCGCCGCGAGTCAAGGAACGCCGCTTCCATCCGGAGATCCGCGACACGGCGCTCAAACGCGGCCGTCCGCGCGACCGCCTCTGTGTCGGTTGCGATTTTCTTCACGATCGCGCTCGGCACACCGGGGGGGCCGAACAGCCCGAACCAAAGGACGTACTCGAAATCCGGATACCCCATTTCACTTACCGTCGGCACGTTGGGCAGGCTCGGGGCGCGCTTCAACCCGCTGTACGCGAGGCCGTTGACCTTTCCCGACTCTATGAGGCCCACGACCTGCAGTCCCGACCATAAAGCGTCGACGTTGCCCGCCAGCACGTCGGGGATGGGACCAGTTGATCCGTACGAAACCTGCAAGAGGTCGACACCCGTCGCTCTCTTTAGCTTCTCCATCGCTATATGAGACGTCGACCCAAGCCCATAGATGCCATAGGTGACCTCTCGGGGCTTCGACTTCGCCGCCGCCAGGAGTTCGTTGAACTTGGCGAACGTCTTGGAGATCAGAACCACCTCGCTTCGCGCGACCCCGGCAATCGCCGTCACTGCGAGCGGGTCATAGCGCAGGTCCTTCTGGAGAAAGCGCGGGGACACGAGCGCGGATGCAGAGGTGATGAATAGCGTCAGCCCGTCCGGCGCCTCCCGGGAAGCCGCTTCCGCCGCCACGACTCCTGCCGCACCAGGCCGATTCACGATGACGACCGGCTGTGCCCAGCGCGCGCTGAGCGAGCTTCCCAGCTCGCGCGCAATCAGGTCGGGGCTCGTACCGGCCGGGAAGCCGACGAGGATCTTGACCGGCTTGGACGGATAGTCCTGCGCAGCAGCCTGCGCCGTGAGCCCGAATGCCAACAAGAGCGACAGGCAGAAACCGACGATTCCCGCCGCTCCGGTCTTCTTTCCTTGCATCGCTTGCCACCTCCGTGTTGGGGGGCGCGCAGCCGTTCATCGGCCATCGCCGCCGCGTGGGTATGAAAGGGTATTACCGATTTTAGGGACTATAATCGATCTTACTGCCGTTTCACAACCCATCGACCACAGTACGAAACTCATGGCCAGCGTTGCCGGCACCCCCCTTCAGGCACCCCGCGCCGCCCGCACGCTCGTCGTCTCCCTGGCGCAGCAGTTGCGCGAGGCGATCCTGCGCGGCGAGATCGCTCCCGGGACGCGCCTGCGGCTCGACGATCTGCGCGGGCGCTTCGGCGTGAGTCTTAGCCCGGTGCGCGAGGCGCTCAGCCGGCTGGCGGCCGAGGGCTTCGTCGAAGGCCACGAGAACCGGGGCTTCCGCGTTCCCGACGTTTCGCGCGAAGGGCTGGAGGAGATCACGCTGCTGCGCGCCGAGCTCGAGGCGAAGGCGCTCGAGCAGGCCGTGCGCAAAGGCGACGACGCGTGGGAGGAAGCGGTGGTCGCCGTCTTCCATCGCCTGCGCAAGCTCGAAGGCCAGCGGCTCGGCGAGCGCATCGAGGCGTGGGAGCGCGCGCACCGGGATTTCCACATGACGCTGGTGTCTGCGTGCGGCATGCCGCTGCTGCTGCAGTTCTGCAGCGTGCTTCACGACCAGAACGACCGCTATCGGCGGATCTTTCTGAAGCGCAATCCACCGCAGCGCAACGCGGGCGCCGAGCACAAAGCCATCGTGGATGCCGTGCTTGCCCGCGACGCCCAGCGCGCCGCCGTGCTCGTGCGCCAGCACATCGAGCGCACGGGCCGCATCGTCCAGGCCGCCATGCCGCGCGTCCCGCACCAGCGCAAGAGGCCGCCGGCGCCGTGAACGCGGCGGTGCCAGCGCAGGGGCGCGTCGCGCCTGCCAGCAGTTACTGGGTCGATTTCCTGGGAGCGGAGATTCGCATGGTGAGTGGGCGGTTTCGCACGCGCGCCCTGCTCATGGGCGAAGGACCGGCGCTGCTCCTCCTGCACGGCACCGGCGGGCATCTCGAGAACTACGCGCGCAACATCCGCCCGTATGCGCGCCGCCACCGCGTCGTGGCCATCGATCTGCTGTGGCACGGGTGCTCGCAGCGCGAAGGCTTCGAGCCGCAGATCTTCCCCGCCTTCCTTGCGCAGATCGACGACGTTCTGGACGCCCTCGGCATCGCGCAGGCGCACGTCGAGGGGCAGTCGCTCGGCGGCTGGGTCGCCGCCCTCTATGCCGCGCACCGGCCGCAGCGCGTCGCCAAGCTCGTGCTGACGACGCCGATGGGCTACATCCCGCGGGGCTGGAGCGCGATCGACTACGGCAACCAGAGCCGCGAGCAGCTGCTTCGGTCGACGCTCGCCGTGCTGGAGGATCCGACGTACGACAATGTGCGCGCGCGCATGGAGCGCATCGTCGCCGATCCGCGCACCCTGACGCCCGAGTCCATCGCCGTGCGCCACGCCCTTTACAACGACCCCGCGCTCAACGCCGTCCAGCGCCTGGTCACCGGCGCCTACTTCAGCGACGCGGTCCTGCCCCATGCCCTCACCGCGGATGTCCTAGGCGCGATCGACGCTCCCTGCCTCGTCTACTGGGGCGAGCGCAATCTGGTGCCCGAGGCCGTGGGGCTCGAGATGAGTCGCATGCTGCGCCGCGGCCGCTTTCACAGCGCTCCGGCGACGGGCCACTGGGCGCAGTTCGAGAACGCCGAAGAGCACAACCGCTCGGTGCTCGATTTTCTCCTGCAAACCGAAATGCCAGGTTGGACGCCATGATCGGATTCGGCCTCGCCTCCTCCCATGCACCTGGAATGTTCTGCCCGCCGGAAGTATGGCCGCGTGCCTACGCGACCATCCCGGAGCGGATGAAGGCTTCGCAGCCGCAGACGGCGAGGGAGGAAACCCTTGAA
>CBDDSA010000042.1:0-2883 GCA_965233185.1 uncultured bacterium | reverse complement strand
GCTTCGCGCCCAGCTTTGGAGCTGCCGTTCTTGTTCTTCACTAAGATTGATGGCCGGTGCGATTCGCATATCCGTAGCCCCCTAATGCTACAGACACGCACCTCGTATATAAGTTCTACCATTTACGGCGCACTACACTAGCTCAGAGCTTCGGCCGCTTGCTTTTCTCGGGCACCGTCCAGAAGTAGATGGTGCGCCCCTCGGACTCGAGGGTTTTCTCGGGCTTCCATTTGCCCATGTCGAACTGGTGGGAGACGATGCGCGTACCGGGCTTGAGCTGGTTCCACAGCTTGGGCCGCAGCTTCACGTTGAGGTCCGGCAGCAGGTACAGCGTAACGATGGTGGCGTCGCGGAAGTCGGCCTGGAACAGGTCTTCCTGGCGGAACTGCACCAGGTTCGAGACCCCGGCCTTCTTCGCGTTCGCGGTCGCCTCGCGGATGCGCTCCGGGTCGATGTCGATGCCGGTCGCCTTGACGCCGTACTTCTTCGCCGCGGTAATGGCGATGCGGCCGTCGCCCGAGCCCAGGTCGTAGAGCACATCGCCTTTGCGCACGTTGGCAAGGCGCAGCATGTCTTCGACCACCTCCTGGGGCGTGGGCACGAAGATCACGTCCGGGCCGCGCGAGGGTGCCTTCTTCTGGGCCTGGGCGAGCAGGCCACCGGGCACGGCAAAAATCAGCGCCGCCGCCAGCGCGATGGGGAGTTTCATGCCGCGGATTATGCTACGGCGAAAGGCCGGTCGCGAAACGGTTCGCGGTGACGTGCTCTTCGAGCTTCTGCTCTTCGGCGGGCTTGGCCACGCTCGGGGCTTCCTGGTCGAGCGCCGCCTCGAGGTCGCCGGCGCCGTGGACCTCGAAGCGGGCCCATGTAATCAAGAGGATGGCCGCGACGATGGCCAGCACCGCGAGGATTGCGATGATCGGGTGCTCGCCGTTGGGTTGCGGCGGCGGATCCGGGAACTCGTCGTGCGCGCAGGCGTGGCCCATGAGCCTTAGAACGTAACGCGGCCGGATGGTTCTAGTCGCCGGCAATAGTCATGTTTTCCACCAGAATCGAGCCGCTCGAGCGGCCGCTGCGCACCAGCCGGTCGCTGCCTATCGCCACGATTCCCTTGAACATTTCGCGCAAATTGCCCGCGATCGTGATTTCCTCCACCGGATGGCGGATCTCGCCGCCCTCGACCCAGTAGCCCGCCGCGCCGCGCGAATAGTCCCCGGTCACCAGGTTCACGCCCTGGCCCATGAGCTCGGTCACCAGCAGGCCGCGGCCCATCTTGCGCAGCATGCCGGCGAAATCCGGCCCGTCCGAGCGGATGAACAGGTTGTGGTGGCCGCCGGCGCTTCCGGTGCTGCGCATGCCGAGCTTGCGCGCGGAATAGCTGCCGAGGAAATAGCCTTCCACCGTGCCCGCGCGCACGATGCTGCGCTCGCGGGTCGCGACGCCTTCCTCGTCGAACGGCGTGCTCGCCATGCCGCGCGGCTGGTGGGGCCGCTCGTCGATATGGACGGCCGGCGAGAACACCGGCTTGCCCAGGCTGTCGGCCAGGAAAGAGGTCTTGCGATAGAGGTTGCCGCCGTTCACGCCGGAAAGGAAGTGCCCGATGAGCTGCAGGGCGACCGGAGCCTCGAATAGCACCGGGGCCTGGCAGGTGGGGATCTTGCGCGCGCCCAGGCGCGCCAGCGCCCGCTGGCCGGCATAGCGGCCGAGCGCCGCGGGATCGGCGATCTCCGCGGGCACGCGCGAGGCGCTGTACCAGTCGTCGCGCTGCATCATCCCCTTGTCCTCGGCGATCACCGAGCAGGACAGCCAGTGGCGCGAGCCGGGATAGCCGCCGCAGAAGCCCAGGCTGTTGGCGAGCACGAACTGCGAATGCTGCGCCGACACCGTCGCGCCTTCCGAGTTGCGGATTTTCTTCGACACGGCGAAGGCCGCCGCCTCACACCGCCGCGCAAGATCGATGGCTTCCTCGGTGCTGATCGCCCACGGATGGTAAAGGTCGAGATCCGGGGCCTCGCGCGCCAGCATGTCGGCCTCCGGCAGGCCGGCGCAGTCGTCTTCGGCGGTGTGCCGGGCAATCGCCACCGCCGCCTCCACGGTCTGGCGCAGGGCGTCGGGCGAAAAATCCGAGGTGCTCGCGTGGCCGCGCCGGGCCCTGGGCCGCTCGCCCCAGTACACCGACACCCCGACACTGCGGTCGCGGTTGTGCTCTACCGTGTCGGCACGGCCCTTGCGCACGGTGACCGACAGGCCGTGGCTCTCCGAAACCTCGCATTCGGCGCCGCTCGCGCCCGCAACCCGCGCGTGCTCCAGCACCGACTGGGCAAGGCGGCGAAGCTCGCCGGGCTCGCAGGTAAAGCCGTGGTGCTTCGCCATGGGGGCGCTATCATAACTCGCGTGCAGGACGACTTCGTCAGCAAGACCCGCCGCAAGCGCGAAATGCTGGAGCTGCAGGCGCTCGGCGCCGCGCTGGCCGCGTTGCCGGACACCCAGCTTGCCCGGCTGCAGCTGCCCGATGAGCTGCGCGCGGCGCTGGTGGAGGCGAAGGCGATCAAGAGCCACGAGGCGAAGCGCCGGCAGATGCAGTACGTGGGCCGATTGATGCGCGAGGTCGACGCCGATCCGATCCGCGCGCAGCTCGCCGCCATCGAAGGCGGCTCGGCGCAGGCGGCCGCGGCGCATCGCCGCCTCGAAGCCTGGCGCGAGCGGTTGCTCGAGGACGACGAAGCGCTCACCGCTTTTGCCGCCGAGCATCCCGGGACCGATCTGCAGACGCTGAGAACCGTGATTCGCAACTCGCGCAAGGAGAAGCAGGAGGGCAAGCCGCCGCGCGCCTACCGCGAGCTTTTCAGGATGCTGAAGTCCCTTGAAACTTGAGCCATTGCT
>CBDDSA010000041.1:0-15064 GCA_965233185.1 uncultured bacterium | reverse complement strand
CGAGTCGATCGGCGAGGTGACCTGCACCAGCTCGCTGCGCGCCACGCGCCCAAAGGGCTCGCGCACCTGCACGGTCATGCCCTCGCGCTCGATCACCGACTTGGGGTCGAAGGCGTCGCCGCGCGGAGAGGACAGCACCAGCACCACCTGCTTGCCGGCGGCCGTCATGCGGCGCAGGGCCGCCTCGAAGCCCTTGAACACCCAGGCCGACTCGGGCGCAAGCATGGCGAGCGGCGTCTGGCTCGAATCGCCGACGCGGTGGTAGTCCGCCCGGGTAACGAAGCCCACCCACGAGGCGGCGATCACCACGGTCTGCACCTCCGGGCGCATCGCCAGCGCCAGGCCTTCGTCGACGAAGCGGCTGCACTGCTGACCGCGGCGCTCGATGCCGGGCACCGGCGCGCATCCCCCGGTGGTCTTGAAAATCACCGTGCGCAGCGGCGCGGCGCGCTCGCGCACCAGCTTGTCGATGCGCGGCCAGTAGTGCTGCATGTGGCTGTCGCCGAAGAACAGCACCGTTTTCTCGGTGTCGCCGGGGATCACGCGGTCGCCGCTGTAGCTCCAGTCGGCGCTGGCGCTCGAGATCTCGCGCACCAGTGGCACCGAGGCCGAGCGCGGATCCATCTGGCTCTGCAGCGCGAGCAGTCCGACGCTGCCGAGCACCGCCATGGCGGCGGCGAGCGCCGGGAACGATACGCGGCGCACCGACGCCAGCCTGGCGAAGCGGAGCTTCTTCTCCACCAGCTCGTAGGTGAGCACCGCGAGCAGCATGCTGGCGGCGAGCAGCGCCCAGCGCAGCGCGGCCGGCGGCTCGCCGCCCTGCACGATGCGTGCGTACGACAGCAGCGGCCAGTGCCACAGGTACAGCGGATAGCTCACCAGGCCCACGTACACCATCGCGCGGTTGGCGAGCAGGTGCCGGTTGATCCACGCCGAAGGCCCGGCGGAGATGAGCAGCGCGGTGCCGAGCACCGGAAGCAGCGCCCACCAGCCGGGGAAATCGCGCTGGCCGTGAAGCAGAATGAATGTCAGGCCGAGAAGGGCGAGGCCCGCCACGCTCTTGACGTTGGAAAACGCTTCTCTTTTGGAAACGAAATAGGCAAGTAGCGCCCCCGCGAGGAGCTCCCAGAAGCGCGTCACCGGCAGGTAGAACGCGGCCCACGGCTGCTGAGGCGTAAGCCAGGCATTGGCAGCAAAGGACGCGGCGGTGAGCGCCACGATCATCCACAGCATGCGGCGCAGGTTCTTGCGAAACAGGAACAGGAGCAGCGGCCACACGAGGTAGTACTGCTCCTCGACGCCCAGCGACCACAGGTGCAAAAGCGGCTTGAGCTCGGCGGCGCTGTCGAAGTAGCCCGCCTCGCGCCAGAACACGATGTTGGAGACGAAGCCCGCGCCCGCCGCCACGTGCTTGCCCAGCTGCATGAACTCATCGGGCAGCAGCAGCAGCCAGCCGAGCGCGAGGCTGGTGGCGAGCACCAGGACGAGCGCCGGGAAGATGCGCCGCACGCGCCGCCAGTAGAAGTCGGCGAAACTGAAGCGCCCGTCCTTCAGCCCGTCGAGGATGATGCCGGAGATCAGGAACCCGGAGATGACGAAGAACACGTCCACGCCCGCGAACCCGCCGGGCGCCGACTGGGGGAAGGCGTGGTACGCCAGCACCGCCAGTACCGCGACCGCTCGCAGTCCATCGACGTCCGGGCGATAGACGTGGGCCGTGCCTGCCGCGGTCATGGCTCAGTCGAGCTCGAAGGCGTTCTCGTAGTTCTGCTTGAGGGCCGGGTTCTGCTTGTCCTTGGAGAGCAGGCAGTTGCCCACCGCCAGGGTTTCGATCTCGGTCCCCATGAAGCAGCGGAACGCGTCCTCCGGCGAGCCTACGATCGGCTCGCCGCGCACGTTGAAGCTGGTGTTCACGATGACCGGGCAGCCGGTGAGCCCCTTGAACTTCGAGATGAGCTCGTGGTAGCGCGGGTTGGTCTCGCGGTGCACCGTCTGCACACGCGCCGAGTAGTCGACGTGCGTCACCGCCGGGATCGACGAGCGCGGCACGTTGAGCTTTTCGATGCCGAAGAGCTTCTGCTGCGCCTCGCTCATGGCGATGCGGTGCTGCTGCGCCACGTCGGCCACCAGCACCATGTACGGGCTCTCGCAATGGATGTCGAAGTACTGCGCCGCATCCTCGGCGAGCACCGAGGGCGCGAAGGGCCGGAATGACTCGCGGTACTTGACCTTGAGGTTGAGCGTCTTCTGCATGCTCGGGGAGCGCGCGTCGCCCAGGATCGAACGGCCACCCAGCGCGCGCGGACCGAACTCCATGCGACCCTGGAACCAGCCGAGCGCCTTGCCGTCGGCGAGCGAGCGGGCGCAGGCGTTGACCAGGCCCTCGTCATCCAGCGTATCGAACACCGCGCCCGCCTTGGTGAGGCGCCGCTGGATGTCCTCGAGCGAGAACTCGGGGCCCAGGTAGCCGCCGTGCATGGCGTCCATGCCCGGCGCCACAGTGCGCTCCACGCCCTTGTGCAGGTAGTGCGCGACCAGCGCCGCGCCGAGCGCGCCGCCGGCGTCGCCCGCCGCCGGCTGCAGCCACAGCCGGTCGAAGTACTTGCGGCGCAGTAGCTTGCCGTTGGCCACGCAGTTGAGCGCTACGCCGCCGGCGAGGCACAGGTTCTTCTCGCCGGTTTCGCGCGCAATGCCGTTGGCGAGCTTCAGCACGACCTCCTCAGTGATCGCCTGGATCGACGCCGCGAGGTCCATCTCGCGCTGCGTCAGGCGCTCCTCGGGCTTGCGCCGCGGCGCGCCGAACAGCTCGTCGAAGCGCTCGTTGGTCATCGTCAGGCCGGTGCAATAGTCGAAGTAGTCGAGGTTGAGGCGGAAGCTGCCGTCGTCCTTGATGTCGATGAGGTGCTCGCGGATCTTCTGCACATAGCGCGGCTGGCCGTAGGGCGCGAGGCCCATGACCTTGTACTCGCCCGAATTCACCTTGAAGCCGGTGTAGTAGGTGAACGCCGAGTACAGCAGGCCGAGCGAATGCGGGAACTGGATCTCGCGTACCACCTTGAGCGCGCGCCCGTCGCCTATTGCCAGCGAGGTGGTGGTCCACTCCCCCACCCCGTCCATGGTGAGCACCGCCGCACGCTGGAACGGCGAGGGATAGAAGGCGCTCGCCGCGTGCGACAGATGGTGCTCGGAGAACAGCAGCTTTGGCTCCCAGTTCACCCGCGGCGACAGGACCTTCAGCTCCTTGAGGATGGCGTTCCTCTGGAACAGCTTGTCCTTTACCCATACCGGCAGCGCCTCGCGAAACGAGCTGAAGCCGCGCGGGGCGAAGGCGAGGTAGGTCTCGAGCAGCCGCTCGAACTTCAGGAACGGCTTGTCGTAGAAGGCAACGTGGTGGATCTCGCCGGGCTTCACCCCGGCGATTTCCAGGCAGGACTTGATCGCATTGTGCGGGAACCTCGAGTCGTGCTTCTTGCGCGTGAAGCGCTCCTCCTGCGCCGCCGCGACCACCTTGCCGTCGACGGTCAGCGCCGCCGCGCTGTCGTGGTAGTACGCCGATATCCCGAGAATGCGCATGGGCCTAGAACAGCGTGTAGATGAACGGCGCCACCGCCGAGCCCTGCGCGAGAACCAGCAGGCCGCCGAGCACCACGCTGATCACGATGATGGGGAGCAGCCAGTACTTGCGCCGCACGCCGAGGAACCGCCACATCTGCACCACGATATCCATTTGCCTGTCTCCTAGAACATGTTCCGGTAGCTGTCGTCCGCCGGCCCCGGCGGATCGCGTTTCACCCAGTAGCTCGGCGCGGCCGCGTCCCATTTGCGGCACATCGCGTCGCGGCCGAACAGGCGCATCACGACCGCGAACGGGGTGAACACGCCGAAGAAGATCAGGCCAAGCACGACAGGGCTCACCACCCGGCCCATCAGCTCGCCGAACTTCATCCAGGCGCGGTTGAGCGGCGTGAGCCAGGAGTCGCGCGTGAGCGTCACCAGCGCCATGAGGGCGGCGAGCGCCAGGAGCCAGGACAGGGCGGCACCCCCGCGCCACAGGCCGTAAAGGCCCACGAGAACGAAGAAAACGGTGAAGGTCCAGCCGAAGGAGCGGTTCGAGGGGAGCGCGGTTCTCATAGGTGGGGAAAAATACCTCGCCGAGTGGATTACTCCGTCGAATGCCAGGGCACCCGTTCGGACTATTGCCCCGGGCTTGCCGCCGGTGCTTGCGTCGGGAAGCTGGCGTTCTGCACTTCCCTGCGGTTGCCCAGCAGCGCGAGCACGCGGGAAAAATAGGGCTGGAGCTCCTGCGCGACCACGGCGTTGTATTCGCCGTTGGCATGCGCGTCGACGGCATTCAGGCGCAGGGACGCCTCGTCCAGGCGGCGCGCGATGAACGGCTCCAGAAGATCGACGCACGCGAGTTCCAGGCCGCGGCACAGGTCACCTACGCGCGCGAACAGCGCCCGCTGGCGCTCGAAATGCCAAGTGTGCGGCAGCAGCGCCACCGCGAGCGACAGCTTCTCGCGCCGCGCGATGTCGGCAATCTCGCGCAGCGCGGCGGCATTGGCTTCCCAACCTTTCGGGTCGAAAGCGGCAGGCCGGACGTTGAAAAGACGCTTCAGGCGGGCTTCTACGCGTCCCAGCCACGCGCGCCACACGTAGAGATCGTGGTACCAGGGCGCTTCCGGCTCGAGGTCCTGGCCGCTCGCCACGCGGAAATTCGCCTGGTAGGTGTTCAGAGTGAAGTCGTTGTCCGGGAAAAGCGCCACCAGCACGAGATCCGGGGCGAGCTTCAGTCCGATTTCCTCGAGCACCAGCCGGTATTGGACGATGTTGTAGCCGCCCACCGCGAGGTTGACCACCCGCGCGCGCGGATACTCCTTCGCGAGGTGCTCCTGCAGCAGGCGCGTCCACATCTCGCGCTGATCCACCCCGGCCGAGACGGTGAACGAGTCGCCCAGCACGATGATGCGGAACTCTCCCGGCCGCTTGGGCGGCACCGGCGCATCGCGGAAGCCGAGCTCGTTGGTGCGCAGTTCCCGGCCCCAGGCCACGGTGCTGGCGTTGGGCTTCATCACCTTGTAGCGCGGCGTGGCGAGCGTGTAGAGGTAGATCGATTCGCCGGAGGACGGCGGGATGGTGAGCCGCAGATGCAGCTCGGCGAGCGCCAGCAGGATGCCGCCTAGCAGAACGAGCACCGCCACGTTCACGGTGCACAACCTCAGCAGATGGGCCATCGCTTCCCCTCCGGCGTGCAACATAGCAGGGCGCCGCTACGGCGCGGCTGCGGACGGGGTGATCCGGAGCGACTATCACGCGCCGCTCCCGCGGCGCCCTTCAGGTTGCCGGACGCGCCCGCGATGCAGTGACGGTCCACAAGGCGTCGTAGGCGGCGAGCAGCTTGGGCCGCTCGTAGCGCCATTCAAGTTCGTGCTCCACGCGGCGGCGGCCGTACGCGCCCATCAGCCGGCGCCGCTCCGGGTCGTCGAGCAGCTCGACGATCTTAAGCGCGAGGTCGTAGCTGTCGTTGCGGCGCGCGTACAGCGAGGCTTCGCGCGCCGAGAAGCGGCCTTCGACAAGGTCGAACTGCACCATCGGCTTGCCCAGGGCCATGTACTCCATCACCTTGTTCATAGTCGAGATGTCGTTCATCTCGTTGGCCACGTCCGGGTTAACGCAGACGTCGGCGCTGTTCAGCATCGCGAGCATCTCGTCGTCGGGCACGCGGCCAGTGAAGGTGACGTGCTGCGCAAGGCCCAGCTCGCGCGCCAGTGCGCGCATCTCCTCGAGCGAGGTGCCGCCGCCAACCAGGCCGAAGTGCACGTCCTTGCGTTTCAGGTCGTGCACGATGTGCGCCGCCGCGCGCAGCAGGTAGTCGATGCCTTCCTGCTGCCCCATCACGCCGACATAGCCGACGAGAAAGCGCTTGCCGCGCTTCAATGCGCCGCTGGGCGTAACGACCCGCAAGCGCTCAAGGCTCGGCCCGCTGCGCAGCACGAACACCTTCTCCGGCGGCATGCCGCCGCGCGTGACCGCGATCCTCTTGTACGACTCGTTGGTGGCGATCGACACGTCGGCGGCGCGGAAAGTCGCCTTTTCGAGGAACAGCAGGACGTTGTAGAAGAATCCGCGGCGGCCGAACTTCGCCTCGTACAGCTCCGGGTTGGCGTCGTGGTGGTCGAACACGAACTTCTTGCCGAACAGCTTGTAGAACCCGCCGATGAGGAAGAACAGATCCGGCGGGTTGCATGCGTGCACCACGTCGAAGCCTTTTCCGAAGAGGATTCTCAGGGAAAGCAGAAAAGTCCAGGCAAGCGCAGCGGAGTACTCGAGGAGGTAACCCAGCGCGCCCTCGCCCTCCACCGGCAGCCGGTAGCGCCAGATGTCGATGCCGTCGAGAGTCTCGCGTGTTTTCTCGAAGCCCTTGCCGGTCGGGCAGATGATGGACACGCCGTAGCCCGCGTCGCGCAGCGCGCTGGCCTCCTGCCACACGCGCCGGTCGAACGGGCTGGGCAGGTTCTCCACCAGGATGAGGACGCGCCGGCCTTGCACGGCGCCTACCAGCAAAGGCCTTCGTACACGCCCAAAACGGTGCGCGAGTCGCATACGCGCACGAAATCGATGATGGTCTGGCCCTCGCCGACGCGCCGCGGCACCTCGGCGAACTCGGGCGCGCCGTTGCCGATGACCACGGTCTGGGCGTGCGCCAGCACTTCGTCGATGGTCGCCACCATCAGGCGCGAGATATGCGGGATCTTGTGGAGGATGTAGTCGCGGTTGGCGCCGTGGATCGCCGCCAGGTGCACGTTGCGGTCGTACACCCGCAGGTCGTAGCCCTTGCCGATCAGCCGCTCGGTGAGCTCCACCATGGGGCTCTCGCGCAGGTCGTCGGTGCCGGCCTTGAACGAGAAGCCCAGGATGCCGACCTTGCGATTGCCCTTGTCCACCACCGCCTGCACGCCGCGCTCGATCTGCAGCTGGTTCGAGGGAAGGATGGAGGCGAGGATGGGCAGCGAGAGGTCCAGGGTCTTCGCCTTGTACAGGAGCGCGCGCACGTCCTTGGGCAGGCACGAGCCGCCGAAGGCGAAGCCGGGCTTGAGGTAGTACGGCGACAGGTTGAGCTTGTGGTCCTGGCAGAAGATGTCCATCACCTTGTGCCCGTCCACCTCCAGCGCCTTGCTCAGGTTGCCGATCTCGTTGGCGAAGCCCACCTTGAGGGCGTGCCAGGCGTTGTCGGCGTACTTCACCATCTCGGCGGTCTCGATGTCGGTGCGGATGAGCGGCCCGGGCATCTTCGCGTACACCGCGGCAAGCAGGTCGCCGCTCGCGCGGTTCACTTCGCCGATCACGGTCTTGGGCGGATGGTAGTAGTCGTGCACCGCGGTGCCTTCTCGCAGGAACTCGGGGTTGATGCACACGCCGAACTCCTCGCCGGCGCGCTTGCCCGAGGTCTTCTCGAGCGTCGGCAGCACCATTTCGCGCATCGTGCCCGGCAGCATCGTGCTGCGCATCACGATCAACGGCGCGCCAGGGTGCGAGGCGAGCGTATGGCCGATCTGCTCGCACACCCGGCGCACGTACCGCAGGTCGATCCCGCCGTTGGGCCGGCTGGGCGTACCCACGCACACCAGCGCCATGTCGGTATGCCGCACCGCGTCGCCCACTTCGGTGGTCGCGCGCAGGCGCCCCGCCGCCACCTGCTCGGCGATGATCTGGCCGATGTCCTTCTCGATGATCGGGCTCTTGCCCGCGTTGATGAGGTCGACCTTGGTGCGCTCCGGATCGACGCCGATGACTTCATGCCCGTCGCGGGCAAGGCAGCCCGCGGATACGGCGCCCACGTACCCGAGCCCCAACACGCTGATTTTCATAGCGCGTCAGGATGAAGCATGCGCGTTGTGGGACTTGCGTGACGCGGGCGCCGCGCGCTAGTCCGGTGGGCGGAGTCCAAGCGGCGCAGCCGGGAGCGGCGATTGCTGGGCAGCGTTTCGTGCAGGCCCTCGATAAACCGCTCGCGCGGCTCGACGAAGAATTCATGCCGCTGCCCGTCGCGGCCGGCATCGCCTACGCCGAGATCATCGGCTCGACACAGTTGCAGGCCTCGGAGGACGTGCCGCTGGTGGGCATCGCCCTTTCCACCGTCGCGCCGATCTATCGCACCACGCGCCCGGACGGACTCGTGCGCCTGAGCCTCGCCGAGATCGACCAGCGCCTGCTCCTGCCGTTGCGCTCGAAAAACGGTCAACCCGCTCTCGACGACCTGCGCATCCGCCGGTCCGATCTGCGCCCGGCGATCGCCGCTCCAAAGGAGGCGCGCGCTGCCTTCGGCTAGGGCCCGCTTCAGGTCGCGCGAAAGCGCGCTTTCGATCCTGCTAAGCGCGCTGCGATTGCTGCGCAGCCGCGCGGCGCTCGTACGCAGCCGCCGTACGCTACAGTCGAAGAGGCAAGGGTCGCCGTTAAGCTACACCCCGTCGCAGAATTCCGTCATACGGCTGCGTAAGGGAAGGACTTACAAAACGCAGCCCATGCGCTGTAATGGCTACAACGTCATGGGCACCCACTTACAGCGACTGCGAAATCTGGTCGGCGGCGCGCGCCTGGCACAGCTCAACGCGCGGCGCCTCGTCATCCAGGCGCAATACCTCACGCAGAAGGCGCGCGACATCCACCGCGTTGCACGACGCACTTGCGGCGAGGCCAGGCGAAGGCGTTAAGCCGCTTTACGCGCGCCCGGGCAACACCGTTCTGATGATGCTGAGCACCAGGTCCGGGTCGGCCGGCTTCTGGACGTGGGCATCGAAGCCGGCCTGCCGGCTTGCCTGGCGGTCCTGCGGGCCGCCGTACGCGGTGATCGCGACAATCTTGAGCTCCTCGGGCGGGAAATGCTTGCGCAGGTCGATGGCGAGCTGATAGCCGTTCAGGTGCGGCATGCCGATGTCGAGGAATGCGATATGCGGCCTCAGACGCAGCGCTTCCTGTACCGCCTGACGCGGGTCGGTCAGGAAGGTCGCGTCGCATCCCATCACTTCCAGGACCTGCGCGAGAGTGCGCGCCGCGTCGGCATTGTCGTCGACCACGAGCGCGCACAAGCGCTGTTCCTCCGGCTTGTTTCCCTCCATCTGCCGAAAGGTATCCGACCGCGCGCCTTTTTGGCACCCGGGGTTCTTCTAGCTCGTGAAGGGAGTAGACTGACTGGCCAAGACCTGACCCTCGTACAAGCCGGTGCTCCACCGGCCACCTCGGCTGGGATTTATCCGAGGTGATTCATGACAATACCCTGGTGCGAAGACTGCAATAGACGCATGGTGCTAGCGTCCCACACAGCCGTGCGGCACTCGAAGATCGCCGTTGTCGCCGCCGCCTTGAAGATGAAGCGCAGCCGCGCGGTGATAGCGGCGTCGCGAATCCGGCTGGGACGACACGCGTAGCTGACCGGGCGTATGCTAGGCCGGTGTAGTCCGTAGGGGGAAGCAGTGGCCTTGTTCGACATCGTCGCGTTCGCGGCCTCGGCCGGCGGCCTGAACGCGCTCACGCAAGTGCTGGGCGCGCTGCCCGGCGATTTTCCGGCGGCCATTGTCGTAGTGCAGCACGTCGATCCACGACATCCCAGCCGGATGGCCGACATCCTTGCTC
This sequence comes from uncultured bacterium, assembly GCA_965233185.1. Taxonomy (GTDB): domain Bacteria; phylum Pseudomonadota; class Gammaproteobacteria; order Burkholderiales; family SG8-39; genus SCGC-AG-212-J23. The sequence continues at coordinate 5,434 of CBDDSA010000041.1, read as the reverse complement.
GGCGCACCCCACTCAGCGTGCGACAGGCGGGGGAAGGCGACCGCATAGCCCCGGCGACGGTGCTGATCGCGCCGCCCAACAAGCACCTGCTCGTGAACGGCGACGGCACGCTGCACCTCACGCAAACCGAGCTGGTGCATTTCGTGCGACCCTCGGCCGACCTGCTGTTCGAGTCGGTGGCGGCCGGCTACCGGGAGCGCGCCATCGCCGTGGTACTTTCTGGCTCCGGCATGGACGGCGCGATGGGGGTCAGGGCAATCCACAAGACGGGCGGGACGGTCATCGCGCAGGACGCGCACACGAGCGAGTTTCCCGGCATGCCGGAGGCAGCGCTCGCCACGGGCCTGGTGCACGTTGCCCTTCCGCTGAAAGAAATCGGCCCGAAGCTGCGCGAGCTGGTGCAGGGGTGAACCGGGTCGAAAGCGACGTCGGCTTCGAGGCGCTGCTGCGTTTCCTGCAGCAGACCCGCGGCTTCGACTTCACCGGCTACAAGCGCCCGAGCCTGATGCGCCGGGTGCAAAAGCGCATGCAGCTCCTCGGCATCGCCGAGTTCGAGCGCTATCGCGAGCACCTCGAAGTCCACGAGGACGAGTTCGAGCTGCTGTTCAACACGGTGCTCATCAACGTCACCTCGTTCTTCCGCGACGAAGCGGCGTGGGACTACGTGGCGAGCGAGGTGCTGCCGCCGCTGCTCGCCGCCAAGCGCCCAGGCGAGCACGTGCGCGTGTGGTCCGCGGGCTGCGCTTCCGGCCAGGAGGCCTATACCCTCGCCATCCTGCTCGCCGAAGCGATGGGCGGCGAGGCGTTCCGCGAGCGCGCCAAGATCTACGCCACCGACGTGGACAACGAAGCGCTGGTGCAGGCGCGCCACGGCGCCTACAGCGAGAAGGAGATGGAGTCGGTCCCGGCGCCGCTGCGCGAGCGCTATTTCGAGGCGGCTGGCGGCCGCCGGCAATTCCGCGGCGAGCTGCGCCGCGCGCTCATTTTCGGCCGCCACGACCTGGTGCAGGATGCGCCCATCTCGCGCCTGGACTTGCTGGTGTGCCGCAATACCCTCATGTATTTCAATGCCCAGACGCAGGCGCGCGTGCTCGCCAAGCTGCATTACGCGCTTAACGGCGACGGTCGCGGCAACGGCTGGCTGTTCCTCGGCCGCGCCGAGATGCTGCTCACGCACGGCGCGCTGTTCAAGCCCATCGAGCTTAAATACCGTGTTTTCGCCAAGGTGCCTACGCCCGGTGAGCGCCGGCGCACCGCGCCGGCCCCGATTGCGCCGCCCGACAACGGAGATCGAGAAATGACCAACGAGAAGCTGCGCCTCCTGGCGCTGGAGGAGTCGCCCCTCGCCAGAATCGTGGTGGACGCCAACGGCGTGCTGGCGCTCGCCAACCAGCGCGCGCGGACGCTGTTTTCGCTCAACCCGAAAGATATCGGGCGGGCGCTTTCCGAGCTGGAGATTTCCTACCGGCCGCTCGAGCTGCGCTCGCTCATCGAGCAGGCCTATGCCGAGCGGCGCAGCGTCACGCGCACCAGCGTGGAGCGCCGCTTCGCGGACGGCGAAACCCAGTTCCTGGACGTGGTGCTCGCGCCGCTGCTCGACGAGTCGCAGAATCCGCTGGGCGTGAGCATTACCTTCATGGACGTCACCCGCTATACGCGGCTGCAGGAAGAGCTGAACGACTCGCGCGAGGAGATCCAGACCACCAACGAGGAGCTGCAGTCCTCCAACGAGGAGCTGGAGACCACCAACGAGGAGCTGCAGTCCTCCAACGAGGAGCTGGAAACCACCAACGAGGAGCTGCAGTCCACCAACGAGGAGCTGGAGACCATGAACGAGGAGCTCCAGTCCACCAACGAGGAGTTGCAGGCGGTGAACGAGGAGCTGCGCCAGCGCACCGCCGAGGCGAACCGCTCGACCGCCTTCCTCGGCGCCGTGCTGAGCAGCCTGCGCGCCGCGGCCATCGTGGTCGACCGCGATCTCAACGTGCTCGTGTGGAACCCGCGCGCGGAGGACCTCTGGGGGCTGCGCGAGGACGAAGTGCGCGGCAAGACGGTGCTGAACCTCGACATCGGGCTGCCGGTGGGCGAGTTGCGCGCGCCGATGCGCGCCTGCCTGGCGGACGGCGCCGGGCACCAGGAGGTGACGCTGACCGCGGTCAACCGCCGCGGCAAGTCGATCCGCTGCCGCGTAACGTGCATGCCGCTCCTGTCGTCCGAGCGAAAGCCAGACGGCGTGATCCTGATGATGGAGGAAGCGGCCTGAAGCTTGCTTCGGGGTACGGATGGCCCCGCGCAAGGACATCGTCGTCATCGGCGCCTCCGCCGGCGGCATGGAGGCGCTCCAGAAGCTGGTAAGTCGCCTGCCCGCCGACCTTCCGGCGTCGCTGTTCGTGGTGTGGCACCTCTCCCCCGGCCTCAAGAGCATGCTGCCCGCCGTGCTGAACCGCGCCGGGCCGCTGAAGGCGGTGCATCCGGCCGACGGCGACCGCATCGAGCCGGGGCGCATCTACGTGGCGCCCAACGACCACCACATGCTGCTCGAGAACGGCTATATCCGCATCACCAAGGGCCCGAAGGAGAACCGCTTCCGCCCGGCGGTGGATCCGCTGTTCCGCTCCGCCGCCTACATCTACGGCCCGCGCGTCATCGGCGTGGTGCTGACCGGCGCGCTCGACGACGGCACCGCGGGCCTCTACACCGTCAAGCTGCGCGGCGGCACCGCGATCGTGCAGGAGCCTGCCGACGCGACGATCCGCGCAATGCCGCTCAACGCGCTCGAGCACACTGATGCGGACTACCGACTCCCGGTAGCCGAGATGGGCGAGCTGCTCGCGCGCCTGGTACGCGAGCCGGCGCCGGGGGCGCCGGCGCTGCCGCCGGAAGAGGACCAGAAGACGCATAGCGAGATCCGCATTGCCGCGGGGCAGAACGCGCTGGAGGAGAACGTGATGCCGTTCGGCGAGCTCAGCCCGTTCACCTGCCCGGAATGCAACGGGGTACTGACCATGATCCGCGAGGGTAGCGTCATGCGGTTTCGCTGCCACACCGGCCACGGCCTTTCATCGAGCACGCTGCTCAGCGCCATCAGCGAAAGCGCCGAAGAGCGCCTCTATGACGCAATACGGGCATTGGACGAAGCCATCCTGCTCCTCAACAAGCTTGGCGAGGAATTCTCGCAGGCTGGCAATGCCCGCGCGGCCGAAGAATGCTTCGATCGGGCGCGCGCCGCCTACGAGCGCTCCCAGCCGATTCGCGAAGCGGCGATGCAGGGCGAAACGGTCTCCGCGGAAGAGCTTTAGCCCGTAGGCTAGCGCGGCTTCAGTCGCCGCAACGCCAGGGCGCCGGCGAGCAGCGCGCCGGCGCCGATCAGCATGGCCTTCGGCGGCAGCCGTCGCGAGCCGAGCTGCAGGCGGCGCTTTGACATCTGCGCACCGAGCTCCCGCAGCCGCTCGGCGAGCAGCGCCTCGGCATGCGGCAGGAGCACGGTTTCCTCGTCCGCCACGTGGTGCATCACCGCGCGCATCAGCTCCATGAAGGTGGCGTCGTACTGCTCGCTGGCCGGGTCCATGGCGCGCAGCGCGGCGATGAGCGCGCGCACCTCGGCGTGCTCCGGAAACGCCTTCTCCACCTCGGCGGAGCCGGCGGCGCGCAGCGCGGGGTAGAAGATTTCCTCCTCCACCTGGGCGTGCACCTCGAGGGCGAGGCAGATGGCTTCCGCAAGCGCCTGCTTGGCGCGCGGGCTGGCATCGAGCGCGTAGCGGTGGAACTTCGCCATGACCCGCGCATGGTCCATGCGAATCATGCCGGTGGCGCTCGGCGACACGGCGTTCAGGAGAGGATTCATGCTGCGCTGCGCATGCAAGCGGCATACCCGCAGGCGTTCATCTTGCTAGGAAGGATCGTGGACCTGACGGAAGCTTTTCGGCACAACCCGGACGGCACGTGGTCTTGCGTCGCGCCGGTGACGCTCGACCATCCGAAGGGTCGGGTCCAGATCACGCCCGGAAGCACCTTCACCCGCGGCAAGCCTTTCATGGGCGTCGACGTGGCCGAGTGGCTGGACCAGGCCATCGCGCAGTACTCTCCCCGCCGGGCCGATTAGCGCTGTAGCTGCCTGTCGACGCGGGCACCGGGCTTGCGCTTGCACCGGCGTGAGCTATCTCGGACCCGATGACTGCCCGCCGCCGCCGCCGGTGCGCGCGGGGCTGCCGGCGCTGATGCTGCACGAGGCCTGCGAGGCGGCGGGCGGCGTGGCGCACCTCGCCCGATTGCTCGCCATACCGCAGATTCAGCTCACGCGCTGGCTGGAGGGCGACGGGACGCCGCCCGAAGGCGTCTACCGCGCCTGCGCCGAGATCGTGCTGCTCAACGACGGCGGCGCCACGTCCTCGTAGCGCGGGTCGCGGGTTTCGCCGTCGTAGAAGGCGATGTGCGGCGCGCCGGCCGCGTGACGCAGCTTGGCCGGGTCGAGCTCGATGGTGAACAGCGGAAACACCGGGCCAGCGTTGTTGACGACGCGCAGCACGATCGAGGGGCGGCCGTTGACCGAGATGAGCTCCGACACGCGGCAGAAAAGCAGGGCGCCGACCCTGTGCCGGTGGATCACCCGGGTACCCGAAATTTGGCGAGCGCGGCGCATGGCCGCAAAAGTATAGGCGCTTTATTCCTGCGCAATGGCGATTTCGGTGCGCAATACGCTGCGCCCCGTAAGGCGCGCCTGCCAGACCAAAGTCGCGGCCGGCACGCGCTGATCGAAGCCGCGCGACACCCAGCCGGCGATCGGCACCAGGCTGCCGCGGTAGACCGAGCTGCGCGCCTGGTCCGCCTGCGGCAGCGCGAGATGCAGGCGCACGGTTCCCCGCACGATCAGAAACCCGTTGTCGAGCGGCTCCACGCGGCAATCCTCGTGGCAATGGAAGTACAGCTCGACCTGGTGGTCCTCCTCCATCTCGAGCGTGTCTTCGATGACCAGCCGGCGCGCGAGCTTGTCCAGCTCGATGAGGCGGCGGTGCTTTACCGGGTCGCCCAGGCCGAGGTAGCCGTCGCGCCAGCCCTCGAAAACATCCTTCTGCGCGCACGACAGCCAGAGGCTGCAGCCGCAGGGCGCCTGCGCGGGCTCGAGGGCGTCGACGCGCAGGCCGTTGCGCGCGGCGGCGCTGTTGAAGTAGCGCCGCCAGGCGTTGTTCCCGGGCTCGGCGTAGGTGTCCGGATCCACCAGCAGCTCGTTTCCGCCAACCGAGAGCGCGAAGCCGAGGCTGGCCGTCGCGGCCACCAGCCGGATCTCGCCCGGCGCGTCGAGCTCGACGCCCAGCACGTAGGTGCCGTCCTCCGGAAAGCTCTGGCGCACCGGCAGGCGCGTCTTCTCGACGTCGAGCTCGCGGTAGGCCGCTTCCGCATCCGTACCGAGCAGCCAGCGCGCGGCGTCCGCCAGGCG
>CBDDSA010000040.1:0-10108 GCA_965233185.1 uncultured bacterium | reverse complement strand
AGCCCGTGGAGGCGTTGAGCGGCTCCATCAGCAGGTGCTCGCCCCGGTCGACCTCGTGCCTGGCGACCTCCGTGGGCTGGAAGTAGCCGACCAGCAGGTCGAACAGCTTCCTCGCCTTGAGGGAGTTGTCGGCGCTGTAGTTGCAGACGTAGACGTCGAGCGTCAGCCCCTGGCGCTCGGGCCAGGTGTGGATCGCGAGGTGCGATTCGGCGAGGACGACCGTCCCGGTGAAGCCCGAGCCCTCGAACTGGTGGAAGGTGGCGTCCATGGTGGTGAGACCGGACGCCTCCACCATCTCGAGGCATTTGGCGCGGAAGCGCTCGCCGTCCAGAAGGAGCTGCGGATCGCAGCGGCAGCCGGTGAGGTCACCGATGAGATGCAGACCGTTCATTTGCGTACCCTCCAAAATGCGAAGGCGCAGCCTTTGGAGCTCAGGCCACGCCTCCGATCCGCGCCTTGCGGCGCACAGCGCTCTTCGATCGCGCTCAACTCGTTCAAAACCTCCTAAACGTCGTTTGTGCTCTTCATTTCGTCGACAACTGCATCGATCAATTTCCGAGCGATCGAGATTTTGCTTGGAAGTTTAGGCAATTGCAATACTTCGAACCAATTTGCTTCCTCGATTTCTCCTGCCTGCGGCCGGATCTCGCCGCTCACCCAGTCGCAGACGAACGCGATCATCAGCGAGTGCGGGAACGGCCAAGACTGGCTGGCGAAGTAGCGCGTGTTGCTAATCTGCACGCCGACTTCCTCTTCCACTTCGCGCGCGAGGCATTGCTCGAGCGACTCGCCCGGCTCGACGAAGCCGGCAAGCGCGCTGTACATGCCCGGCGGGAAGTGCGGCGAGCGCGCGAGCAGGATCTGGCTTCCCCTGCGGATGAGGGCCATTACCGCGGGCGCCACCCTCGGATAGGCCGACAGCTTGCAGTCGGGGCACACGCGCACGCGCTCGGTCTTGTGCGGCTCGGTGCGCGTGCCGCAGCGCCCGCAGAACTGGTGGCTGCGGTCCCAGTCGATGAGCTGCAGCGCGCGCCCGGCGAGCGCGAAGTGCCGGTCGTCGAGCACAGTGAACAGCGTGCGCAGCCCCTGCCACGACAGGCCGGCGGGCGCCTCGGCGTCGGCGGCGAGCTCCGCGGCCCAGCAGTCGATCTTTTGAAGAGAACCTAGATACAGTGTCCGGGCCGCAAGACCCCCCAACCAATTGTGGTTTTTTTGCAACGGCAGGCGCGCCCAGGCGGGCCGTGCGCGCACCCGCAGGTCGTCCGAGGGGCGCTCCAGCGGCCCCATCTCCACCAGCAGCTGGTCGCCGCGGAACACGAACCAGTGCGCCTCCCCGGGCGCCTCGCACGCGACGCAGGGTTCGAAATCGGCGGGCCGGCAGAACGGGAGCTCGAGCATGCGCTGAGTATAATTTGCGCCCTCCCATGGATTCGCCCGTAACGCCCCTCGCTTCAGACGGCGAGCTCGCCAATTCCCTGCGCGCCCTGGCGATGGACGCGGTGGAGGCCGCCAAGTCCGGGCATCCGGGCATGCCGATGGGCATGGCCGAGATCGCGGTGGCGCTATGGCGGCGCCACCTGCGGCACAACCCGGCGAACACCGCCTGGGCCAACCGCGACCGCTTCGTGGTCTCCAACGGCCACGGCTCCATGCTGCTGTACGCGCTGCTGCACCTCACGGGCTACGACCTGCCGATGGCGGAGCTCAAGCGTTTCCGGCAGCTGGGATCCAAGACCCCCGGGCACCCGGAGTACGGCTATGCGCCGGGCGTCGAAACCACCACCGGCCCGCTCGGCCAGGGGTTCGCCAACGCGGTGGGCATGGCGCTCGCGGAGAAGCTGCTGGCGGCGCAGTTCAACCGCCCCGGCTTCGACCTCGTGGACCACCACACCTACGTGTTCATGGGCGACGGCTGCATGATGGAGGGCATCTCGCACGAGGCGGGCGCCCTCGCCGGGACGCTGGGCCTGGGCAAGCTGGTCGCGTTCTACGACGACAACGGCATCTCCATCGACTCGGACAAAGGCGAGATCCGCCACTGGTACACCGACGACGTCCCCAAGCGCTTCGCCGCCTACGGCTGGCACGTGATCCCGGATATCGACGGCCACGACGTCGAGGCGGTCGACAGAGCCATCCGCAAGGCGAAGCGGGAAAAAGGCCGTGCGAGCCTCATCTGCTGCAAGACCGTCATCGCCAAAGGCGCGCCGAGGAAGGCCAACACCGGCGCGGCGCACGGCGCGCCGCTGGGCGCCGAGGAGATCGCCGCCACCCGGACAGCCCTCGGCTGGCCGCACGCGCCGTTCGAGATCCCGCCGGCGGTGCGCGACGCCTGGGATGCCCGGGACGCCGGCCAGAAGGCCGAGAAGAAGTGGAACAGCCTGCTGAAGAAGTACGCCGTCCAGTTTGCGGACGAGGCGGCGGAGTTCCAGCGACGCGTCGCCGGGCAGCTGCCCGAGCGGTTCGACGAAAAAGTCGTCTCTCTCCTGGAAGATTTGACTGCAAGAGCGGAAACCCTCGCCACCCGCAAGGCGTCCCAGAACGTGCTCGAGGCGCTCAAGCCGGCGATGCCGGAGCTCCTCGGCGGCTCGGCCGACCTCACCGGCTCCAACCTCACCATGGTGAAGGCCTCGAAGGCGGTCGTGCCGGGGGTCGCCGAGGCGGGCAACCACATTTTCTACGGCGTACGCGAATTCGGCATGTGCGCCATGATGAACGGCATCGCCCTGCACGGCGGCTTCATCCCCTACGGCGGCACTTTCCTGGTTTTCTCGGACTACGCGCGCAACGCCCTGCGCATGGCCGCGTTGATGAAAATCCGCGTGCTCTACGTGTTCACCCACGACTCCATCGGCCTGGGCGAGGATGGGCCGACCCACCAGCCCATCGAGCATGCCGCGACGCTGCGCCTCATCCCTTTCCTGGACGTCTGGCGCCCGTGCGACACGGTCGAAACGGCGGTGGCCTGGAGCGCGGGGCTGCGGCGCAAGGACGGCCCAACCGCCTTGCTGCTCAGCCGCCAGAACGTCGCGTTCTCGAAGAGAAGCTCTCCCGAGGACGTCGCCAGGGGCGGCTACGTGCTTTCCGATGCCCAAGGGGCACGGGCAGTGATCATCGCTACGGGCTCGGAAGTGCCGGTCGCGCTGGCGGCGCAAAAGTTGCTCGGTGACTCCGGCCTTGCGGTGCGCGTGGTGTCCATGCCCTCGACCACGGTTTTCGACCGGCAGGATGTCGCGTACAGGAACTTGGTGCTGCCGCGGGAACTCCCAAAGGTAGCGGTCGAGGCGGGCGTGCGCGACTATTGGCGCAAGTACGTCGGCCTCGAGGGCGCGGTGGTAGGCATCGATCGCTTCGGCGAGTCGGCGCCCGCGGGCGAGCTTTTCAAGCACTTCGGCTTTACCCCGCAGCACGTGGCGGAGGCGGTTAGGAGCCTATTCGGATGAGAGGCGCGGATGATCAAGGTAGCGATTAACGGATTCGGGCGCATCGGGCGCATGGTGCTGCGGGCGCACTACGAAGGCGGCAGGAAGCACGACCTGCAGTTCGTGGCGATCAACGACCTGGGCGACGCCAAGACCAACGCCCACCTGTTGCAGTACGACACCGCCCACGGGCGCTTTCCGTCGGCCGTGCGCGTGGACGGCGACAGCATCGTGGTGGGCGACGAGCGCATCAAGGTCGTGGCCGAGCGCGACCCGGCCAAGCTACCGTGGAAGGCCCTCGGCGTCGACATGGTGCTGGAATGCACCGGGCTATTCACCAGCAAGGCCAAGGCGGGCGCCCACCTGGGCGCCGGGGCGAGGAAGGTGATCGTCTCCGCGCCCGGCGAGAAGGACGTCGACCGCACCATCGTCATGGGCGTCAACCACCAGGCGCTGAAGGCGAGCGACACGGTGATCTCCAACGCCTCGTGCACCACCAACTGCCTCGCGCCGCTGGTCAAGGCGATCGACGACCGCATCGGCATTACCTGCGGCCTGATGAACACCATCCACTCGTTCACCAACGACCAGGTGCTGACCGACGTCTACCACAAGGACCTGCGCCGGGCGCGCTCGGCGGTGAACAACATGGTGCCGACCAAGACCGGCGCCGCCGCCGCGGTCGGCCTGGTGCTGCCGCACCTGAACGGCAAGCTCGACGGCTATTCCATCCGCGTGCCGACCATCAACGTGTCCATCGTCGACCTGACGTTCGTGGCGAAGCGGCCCACCACGGTGGACGAGGTGAACAACGCCCTCAAGCAGGCGAGCCTGTCGGACCTCAAGGGCATCCTCGAGTACAGCACCGAGCCGCTGGTGTCGTCCGACTTCAACCACAACCCGGCCAGCTCCATCGTCGACGCGGGCCTGACGCGCGTCTCCGAAGGCACGCTGGTGAAGGTGTCTTCCTGGTACGACAACGAGTGGGGCTTCTCGAACCGCATGCTCGACGCCGTGGTCGCCCTGCACAACGCCAAGTAGATGAAGTTCAGGCGCATGTCCGAGGTGGACCTGCGCGGCAAGCGGGTGTTCATCCGCGCGGACCTGAACGTCCCGCTCGAAGACGGCCGCATCACCGACGACACGCGCATCCGGGCTTCCGCGCCCGCCATACGCTATGCGCTCGACCAGGGCGCGGCCGTCATGGTGACCTCGCACCTCGGCCGGCCGAAGGAAGGCGAGCTCAAGCCCGAGGATTCGCTCGCGCCGGTGGCGCAGCGGCTTTCAGAGCTTTTGGAATTGCAGGTTCCATTGGTCCGGGACTGGGTGGATGGCGTCCAGGTCGGGCCCGGCCAGGTGGTCATGCTCGAGAACTGCCGGGTGAACCGGGGCGAGAAAAAGGACGATGAGGGCCTCGCCCGCAAGATCGCGGCGCTGTGCGACGTCTACGTGAATGACGCTTTCGGCACGGCGCACCGCGCCGAGGCGACCACGCACGGCGTGGCGCGCTTCGCGCCGGTGGCGGTGGCCGGCCCGCTCATGGCGGCGGAGCTGGATGCCCTGGGCAAGGCGCTCGCCAACCCGAGGCGGCCGCTGGTGGCCATCGTGGCCGGGTCCAAGGTTTCCACCAAGCTCACGGTGCTCGCGGAGCTGGCGAAGAAGGTGGACAGCCTGATCGTCGGCGGCGGGATCGCCAATACTTTCCTGCTGGCGACGGGCAAGCCGATCGGCAAGTCGCTCGCCGAGCCGGACCTCGTCGGTGAGGCGAAGGCCATCCTGTCGAAGACCAAGGTGCCGCTGCCCACCGACGTGGTCGTCGGCACAAGCCTGGACGATCCCAGCCCCGCCGTGAAAAGCGTCGATGCGGTCGGCGCCGCGGAAATGATCCTGGATATCGGCCCGCAGACCGCCAAGCGCCTCGCCGACCAGCTCAGGAGCGCCGGCACCATCGTCTGGAACGGCCCGGTCGGCGTGTTCGAGAAGGACCAGTTCGCCAAGGGCACGGCGGTGGTGGCGAAGGTGATCGCCGACTCGGCGGGCTTTTCCATCGCCGGCGGCGGCGATACGGTGGCCGCCATCAACAAGTTCGGCATCGCCGGGCGCATCGACTACATTTCCACCGCGGGAGGCGCGTTCCTCGAGTTCCTGGAAGGCAAGACGCTGCCCGCGGTGGCGGCGCTCGAGGCGCGCGCTTCGTCCTGAAGCTGTCCAGCGCCATCGTCGGGGAGCAGGCCGGGCCGCAGGCGCAGCGGGTCGACGCGCGCTGGATCATGGCCTACAGCGCCGCGCTCGGCGAGACCGACCCGCGCTATTACGACACCGCCGCGCCGCACGGGGTGCTTGCGCATCCGCTGTTTGCCGTGTGCTACGAATGGCCGCTGGCGCAGCCGCTGCGCGACCTGGCGGCGCTGCGGCCGCTGTTTCCCCGCCTGTTGCATGCCCAGCACGACCTCACGCTCCATCGCCCGGTGCGCCCCGGCGAGACGCTGAGCGTTTCAGGACGCATCGTCGCCGTGGCGCAGCGCCGGCCGGGCGCCTTCGTCGTGTTCCGCTTCGAGTCGCGCGATGCCGCCGGCGCGCCGGTGACGACCTCCGATTCCGGAATGCTCTACCGCGGCGTGGAGATCGACCGGGCAAGCGGCGAGGTGGACGAGCCGCCGGCGAGCGCGCCCGCCTTGAGCGCACTGGGAGAAATCCAGGTCGCCGCGACCGCGGCCCATACCTATACCGAATGCGCGCGCATCTGGAACCCGATCCATACCGATATCGCTTTCGCGCGCGCGGCCGGCCTGCCCGGCCTCATCCTGCACGGCACGGCGACGCTCGCGTTTTGCGTCTCGCGCGCCCTGCGCGCCTTGGACGGCGATCCGGCCAAGGTCCGCCGCGTCCGCTGCCGCTTCGCGGGCATGGTGCTCATGCCCTCGACGCTGACGCTACAGGGGGCGAGAGATGGGAATGAAATTTCCTTTGAAACCCGCAACCAGCGCGGCGAAGCCGTGATTACCCGCGGCTCGCTTTTCCTCGAATGATTCGTGGTATTGCACATCGGCACATGAGCCGATAAGGTTGATTCAATGTTCCGCAGCACCAAGATCGTCGCCACCCTCGGCCCGGCGTCCAGCGCGCCCGAAGTGCTCGAGCGCATGGTGCGCGCCGGCGTGGACGTGGTGCGCCTGAACTTCTCGCACGGCACCTCCGAGGACCATCTCGCGCGCGCCGCCCTGGTGAAGGAGATCGCCACCAAGGTGGGCCGCACGGTCGCCATCATGTGCGACCTGCAGGGGCCGAAAATCCGGGTGGGCAAGTTCAAGGAGGGCCGCGTGACGCTGGAGAAGGGCCAGCGCTTCGTGCTCGACGCCGGCCTGCAGATCGGCGACGGGGAACGCGCCGGCCTGGACTACAAGGAGCTGCCGCGCGACGTCGACGCGGGCTCGGTGCTGCTGCTCGACGACGGCAAGATCGTGCTCGACGTCACCTCGGTGCGCGGCGAGGAGGTGCACACCGTGGTGCGCCACGGCGGCGTGCTGTCCAATAACAAGGGCATCAACCGCCAGGGCGGCGGGCTGACCGCGCCGGCGCTCACCGCCAAGGACATGGAGGACATCCGCACGGCGGTGAAGATCCAGGCCGATTACCTCGCGGTATCGTTCCCCAAGACCGGCGCCGACATGTACATGGCGAGGGAGCTCATGCGCGCCGCCGGCGGCAAGGCGTTCCTCATCGCCAAGATCGAGCGCGCCGAGGCGGTCGGGGAGAGCGCGCTGCTCGACATCATGCGCGGCTCCGACGGCATCATGGTGGCGCGCGGCGACCTCGCGGTCGAGGTAGGCGACGCCTCGGTGCCGGCGCTGCAGAAGAAGATGATCCGCCTCGCGCGCGAGCAGAACAAGCTCACCATCACCGCCACGCAGATGATGGAGTCGATGATCTCCAGCCCGGTGCCCACGCGCGCCGAGGTGTCGGACGTCGCCAACGCGGTGCTCGACGGCACCGACGCGGTGATGCTCTCGGCGGAGACGGCGTGCGGCCGCTACCCGGTCGGGGTGATCGAGGCGATGGACCGCATCTGCGTCGAGGCCGAGCAGACGCAGCCGCTGAACCTCGAGCAGGATTTCCTCAATCGCGTATTCACGCGCGTCGACCAGTCGATCGCCATGGCGGCCCTGTTCACCGCCTATCACCTGAAGGTGAAGTGCATCGCCTCGCTCACCGAATCGGGCTCCACCGCGCTGTGGATGAGCCGCCTGAACTGCGGCGTGCCGATCTACGCGCTCACCTCGCAGACCACCACGCGCTACCGCTGCGCCCTGTTCCGCGACGTGTTCCCGCTGATGGTGAAGTACGTGGGCCACGACCGCGAGGAGCTCCTGCGCGAGGCCGAAACGGCGCTGGTCAACAACAAGGTGGTGAAGCAGGGCGACATCATCGTCATCACCTTCGGCGAGCCGATCGGCAAGGCCGGGGGCACCAACACCATGAAGATCGTCCGCATCGGGGAGAACCTGAAGCCATGAACGAGCTCGCGTCGCGCTTCGTCGATGTAGCCCAGCTTCCCTGGGAGAAAACGCGCTATCCGGGCGTCGAGCAGAAGACGCTGCTGGTGGAGCGCGAGACCGGCCTGCTTACGGCGCTCATGCGCATGGCGCCCAACGCCCGCCTGCCGGACCACGAGCACGTGAGGATCGAGCAGACCTACGTGCTCGAGGGCAGCCTGGTGTGCGGCGAAGGCGTGTGCCGCGCGGGCGGCTTCGTGTGGCGGCCCGCGGGCAGCCGCCACGAGGCCTGGGCAGGGCCGCAGGGCGGCCTGTTCCTCGCCATGTTCCAGATGCCGAACAAGTTCTTCCAGCCCGACGGCCGCGTCACCGACTTCCTGGGAAACGACTGGGAGCAGGCCTGGGGCGCGCGCGCCTCGCGCTAGCGCGGCGGTGAAATTCTCGATCAGCGAGATCTCGCTTTACGAGCGGGAGGTGCGCCTGCGCCTGCCGTTTCGCTTCGGCGTGGTCACCCTGACCGAGGCGCCGCAGGCATTCGTGCGCGCGCGCATTCGCCTGGCCAACGGCAAGGAGGCGCAGGGCGGCGCGGCCGAGCTGCTCGCGCCCAAGTGGTTCGACAAGGATCCGGCGCTGACCAACGAGGAGAATTTCGAGCAGCTGCGCGCTTCGCTGCGCCTCGCGCGCGAGGCCTACCTTGCGGGCGGCGAGAATACGGCCTTCGGCCATTCCATCGAGATCTACGGCCCGCAGATCGCCATCGCGGCGACGCAGGGCCTGAACAGCCTGGTGGCCTGCTACGGGCCGGCGCTCATCGATCGCGCGGTACTGGACGCGTTGTGCCGCGCCCTTCAGATCTCGTTTTTCAAGGCAACCTCTTCCAACCTGGTTGGCATCACGGCCCCCGGATGGCAGGCGGACCTCATGGCCTTCGACATGGACGGCTTCCTGGCCGGGCTCAAGCCGCGCAGCGCGATCGCGGCGCGCCATACGGTGGGCCTGCTCGATCCGCTCACCGCAAGCGAGAAGAAGCTGGACGACGGCCTGCCCGAAACCCTCGAGGAAGTGATCGAGCGCTACCGCCACCGCTGGTTCAAGCTGAAGGTGAGCGGCGAGCGCCGCGCCGACATCGAGCGGCTTTCGGCCATCGCCGCGGTGCTCGACGAGCGCATCGGCGACCCCTATCGCGCCACGCTCGACGGCAACGAGCAGTTCTCGGACGTGGAGGAGGCCATGGCGCTGTGGAGCACCATCCAGCGGGAGCCCGCGCTGCGGCGCCTCGCCTCCAGCATCGTGTACATCGAGCAGCCGATCCGGCGCGGCCACGCGCTCGCCGGCGACATTTCGGCGCTGGCCGAGGCCAAGCCGGTGATCATCGACGAGTCCGACGACTCGCTGGAGGCATTCCCGCGCGCGCGGCGCCTGGGCTACAGCGGCGTATCGTCCAAGACGTGCAAGGGCATCTACAAGTCCATCCTGAACGCGGCGCGCTGCCGCATGTGGAACATTGAGGAAGGACGCGACCGCTACTTCATGTCGGGCGAAGACCTCACCGTCCAGCCCGGGCTCGCCTTGCAGCAGGACCTCGCCCTCGTGTCGCTGCTCGGCCTGTCGCACGTCGAGCGCAACGGCCACCACTACGTCAACGGCATGGCCGGGCTGCCGCCGGCGGAGCAGCAGAATTTCCTCCAAGCGCACAAGGACCTGTACGAGCTCAGCCACGGCGCGGTGCGGCTGCGCATCTCGGGCGGCATGCTGGACATCAAGTCGCTCGACGCGCCCGGCTACGCCAGCCGCGTGCTGCCGGACTGGAACGCCATGAAAAAGGGAAAAGAATGAAAGAAAAGCGCATCGGCATCATCATGCACGGCGTCACCGGGCGCATGGGCATGAACCAGCACCTGATCCGCTCCATCCTCGAGATCCGCCGGCAGGGCGGCGTGGCGCTCAAGGACGGCACGCGCGTCATGCCCGACCCCATCCTGGTGGGCCGCAACGCCGCCAAGGTCGAGGAGCTGGCGAAGAAGCACGGCGTCGAAAGATGGACCGCCGATCTGAGCGGCGCATTGAAGAACAAGGAAGATCAGGTGTTCTTCGATGCCGCCTCCACGCAGCTGCGCCCCAGGCTGCTGAAGCGCGCGATCGCCGCAGGCAAGCACATCTACTGCGAAAAGCCGGTGTCCACCACCCTGGCCG
>CBDDSA010000039.1:0-10460 GCA_965233185.1 uncultured bacterium | reverse complement strand
GGGGGCCAATCCCTACGCCTGCATCGCCGCGGGCATCGCCTCGCTTTGGGGTCCGGCGCACGGCGGGGCCAACGAGGCCGCGCTGCAGATGCTGGACACCATCGGCGACGCCTCGAAGGTGGGCGAGTTCATCAAGCAGGTGAAGGACAAGAACTCGGGCGTGCGCCTGATGGGCTTTGGCCACCGCGTCTACAAGAACTACGACCCGCGCGCCAAGCTCATGCGCGAGACCTGCCACGAGGTGCTGAGCGAGCTCGGCCTGCACAACGACCGGCTGTTCAAGCTCGCCATGGCGCTGGAGAAGATCGCCCTCGAAGACGATTACTTCGTCAGCCGCAAGCTGTATCCGAACGTCGACTTCTACTCGGGAATCGTGCAGCGCGCCCTGGGCATCCCGGTGTCCATGTTCACCTGCATCTTCTCGCTCGCGCGCACCGTCGGCTGGATCGCGCAGTGGCAGGAGATGATCACCGACCCGGAGTACAAGATCGGCCGCCCGCGCCAGCTCTACAAGGGCGCGACCCGGCGCGACGTCAAGCCGCTCGACCAGAGGTAAGCCCGCCATGCTGAAGGACTTCCTGGAGAACTCGTACCTCTTCGGCGCCAACGCGCCGTTCATCGAGGACCTCTACGAGCAGTACCTGGTGAATCCGGCGGCCATTGCGGACGAGTGGCGCGACTACTTCGACCGCCTGCAGGTGCTCCCCGGCAGCAGCGCCAAGGACGTCGCGCACGCGCCGGTCGTGCAGTCCTTCGTCCAGCGGGCAAAGGCCGGTCAGTTCAGCCCGGAAAGAACGCTTCCGGCGGAGCCGGTCGCCCCGGAGCGGCTGCAGGTCGCGGCGCTGCTGCTGGTGACTTCCTACCGCATCGCCGGGTCGCGCTGGGCGACGGTCGATCCGCTCAAGCGGCTGGCGCGGCCGCAGGTGCCGGAGCTCGACCCGGCGTACTACGACCTGTCGGAGGCGGACCTCGACCAGGTGGTCAACTCGGGCTCCTACGTGGGCCTCGACCGGGTGTCGCTGCGCACCCTGATCCAGGCGCTGCGCGACACCTACTGCCGCAACATCGGCTTCGAGTACATGTTCATCTCCGACCGCGCGCAGCGGCTGTGGATCCAGGAGCGCATCGAGCCGGTGCGCGCCAAGGCGGAGCTCGCGCCCGAGCGCCAGAAGCGGCTGCTGCGCAAGCTGACCGAGGCCGAGCACCTGGAGCGCTACCTGCACACCCGGTATGTCGGGCAGAAGCGCTTCTCGCTGGAAGGCGGCGAAAGCCTGATTCCTTCGATCGACGAGCTGATCCAGCGCGCCGGCAGCCAGGGCGTGCACGAGATCGTGCTCGGCATGGCGCACCGCGGGCGGCTGAACGTGCTGGTGAACGTGCTGGGCAAGATGCCGGCGGATCTCTTCCAGGAATTCGAGGGCAAGGGCGGCCAGGAGCTGCCCTCGGGCGACGTCAAGTACCACAACGGCTTCTCCTCCGACATCTCGACGCCGGGCGGGCCGGTGCACCTGTCGCTCGCCTTCAACCCCTCGCACCTGGAGATCGTCAACCCGGTGGTCGAGGGCTCGGTGCGCGCGCGCCAGCGCCGCCGCGACGACAAGACCGGCGACCAGGTGCTGCCGATCCTGGTGCACGGCGACGCCGCTTTCGCCGCGCAGGGGGTGGTGATGGAAACCCTGAACCTGTCGGGCACGCGCGGCTACGGCACGGGCGGCACGGTGCACCTCATCGTCAACAACCAGATCGGCTTCACCACCTCCGATCCGCGCGATGCGCGCTCCACGCTTTACTGCACCGATGTCGCCAAGATGGTGGAGGCGCCGATCTTCCACGTGAACGGCGACGACCCCGAGGCGGTGCTGTTCGTGACCCAGCTTGCGCTGGACTTCCGCCGCGCCTTCCACAAGGACGTGGTCATCGACATCGTCTGCTACCGCAAGCTCGGCCACAACGAGCAGGACGAGCCGCTGGTCACCCAGCCGCTCATGTACAAGAAAATCGGCCAGCATCCGGGCACGCGCAAGCTCTACGCCGACCGGCTGGTGGCGCAGGGCGTGATCGGCGCCGGCGAGGCCGAGGAGCTCATCAAGGACTACCGCGACACGCTGGACGCCGGCCGCCAGACCGTGAGCCCGGTGCTGTCCAACTTCAAGAGCAAGTTCGCGGTCGACTGGGCGCCGTTCCTCAACTCCAAGTGGACCGACGCCGCGGATACGCATGTTCCGCTTGATGAGCTCAAAAGATTATCTGGGAAAATAACTGCGGTACCCGAGGGCTTCAAGCTGCACCCGACGGTGGCGCGGGTGATCGAGGCGCGCAAGCAGATGGCCGCGGGCAAGCTGCCGGTCGACTGGGGCATGGCCGAGACGCTCGCCTACGCCTCGCTGCTGTCCAACGGCTACGACGTGCGCCTGTCGGGGCAGGACTCGGCGCGCGGCACGTTCGCGCACCGCCACGCCGTGCTGCACGACCAGGAGCGCGAGCGCTGGGACGAGGGCAGCTACATGCCCCTGCAGAACATCGGCAAGGACCAGGGCGATTTCGTGGTGATCGACTCGGTGCTCTCCGAGGAAGCGGTGCTGGGCTTCGAGTACGGCTTTTCCTCCGCCGAGCCCAACGCGCTGGTCATCTGGGAGGCGCAGTTCGGCGATTTCGCCAACGGCGCGCAGGTGGTGATGGACCAGTTCATCAGCTCGGGCGAGACCAAGTGGGGCCGGGTCTGCGGGCTGGTGCAGCTCCTGCCGCACGGCTACGAGGGCCAGGGACCCGAGCACTCCTCGGCGCGCCTGGAGCGCTACCTGCAGCTGTGCGCCGAGCACAACATCCAGGTGTGCGTGCCCAGCACCGCTGCGCAGATTTTCCACCTGCTGCGCCGCCAGATGCTGCGCCCGTTCAGGAAGCCGCTGGTGGTGATGACGCCCAAGTCGCTGCTGCGCAAGAAGGAGGCGGCCTCGCCGATCGACGAGCTGGCCAACGGCTCGTTTCAGACCGTCATTCCCGAGACCGAGGCGCTGGAGGCAAAGGACGTGAAGCGCATCGTCGCCTGCTGCGGCAAGGTGTACTACGACCTGGTCCAGAAAAGGAGCGAGCTGAAACGGTCTGACGTCGCGATCATCCGCGTGGAGCAGCTCTACCCGTTCCCGCACAAGCAGTTCGAGGCGGAAATGAAGCGCTACCCGAACGCCGCCGAAGTCATCTGGTGCCAGGAAGAGCCGCAGAACCAGGGCGCGTGGTACCAGACCGCGCACTACTTCCGCGAGAACATGCGCGACGACCAGAAGCTGTTCTATGCCGGCCGCGCCGCTTCGGCGGCGCCGGCCTCGGGCTACGCCGCGCGGCATGCGGAAACCCAGAAAGCGCTGGTCGAACAGGCTTTCGGCAAGTACAAGTAGCAGAATTCGGGGTCAGAGCCCGAATTTGTTCCTACGTACGTGAGAACGAATTCGGGCTCTGACCCCGAATTCCAGATCCCGGCGAGTTACTCGCTGGTTTTTCGTAACCCGGTGGAAGCCAAGCGGAAGCCGGGGAAAAACTGAACGGGAGCAAGCGTGATTGTTGAGGTGAAAGTACCGCAGCTCTCGGAGTCGGTCTCCGAGGCGACCCTGCTCGACTGGCACAAGAAGGAAGGCGAGCCGGTCAAGCGCGACGAGAACCTGATCGACATCGAGACCGACAAGGTGGTGCTCGAGCTGCCGGCCCCGGTCGACGGTGTGCTGGTGAAGATCATCAAGCAGAGCAAGGACTCGGTCGGCTCGGGCGAGGTCATCGCGCAGATAGACACCGAAGGCAAGGCGGCCGCCGCCGCTCCGGTGCAAAAGAAGGAACCGACCCCGGAGAAATCGAAGGCCACGCCGCCTCCCGTCATGCCCGCCGCCCGGAAAATCGCAGCGGAGAAGGGCATCGACACCTCGGCGATCCAGGGTACCGGGCGCGACGGCCGCGTCACCAAGGGCGACGTTCTGGAGCAAAGAGCAACAACGTCTCCAAAACCCGCGCTGCAGCAGCCCCCGCCGCCGATCGACGTCGAGCAGCTGCTCACCGGCCGGCCCGAGCAGCGCGTGCCCATGTCGCGCCTGCGCCAGCGCGTGGCCGAGCGCCTGGTCCAGTCGCAGTCCACCGCGGCGATCCTCACGACCTTCAACGAGGTCAACATGGCCCCGGTGATGGAGATGCGCAAGAAGTACCAGGAGCGCTTCGAGAAGGAGCACGGCACGCGCCTGGGATTCATGTCGTTCTTCATCAAGGCCGCGGTGCACGCGCTGAAGCGCTTCCCGGTGGTGAACGGCTCGATCGACGGCACCGACATCGTCTACCACGGCTATTTCGACATCGGCGTGGCCGTGGGCAGCCCGCGCGGCCTGGTGGTGCCGATCCTGCGCGACGCCGACCGCATGAGCTTCGCCGAGATCGAGAAGAAGATCGGCGACTTCGGCAAGCGCGCGCAGGACGGCAAGCTCGCCATCGAGGAGCTCACCGGCGGCACCTTCTCGATCTCCAACGGCGGCGTGTTCGGCTCCATGCTGTCCACCCCGATCATCAACCCGCCGCAGTCGGCCATCCTCGGCGTGCACGCCACCAAGGAGCGCGCGGTGGTGGAGAACGGGCAGATCGTGGTGCGGCCGATGAACTACCTCGCGCTTTCCTACGACCACCGCATCATCGACGGCCGCGAGGCCGTGCTTTTCCTGGTAACCCTCAAAGAGGCGCTGGAGGATCCGGCGCGCCTCGTCCTGGAGATCTGATGTCCACGGCCGACGAGCTTGCCAAGCTGCATGCGCTGGTGGAGAAAGGCGCACTTACGCCGACGGAGTTCGAGCGCGCCAAGGGCCGCCTGCTCGACGAGGCGCCCGGGCCGGGCGCCGCGCTCGCCATCAACCGGCTGCGCCGCTCGCTCGGCGACCGCTGGATCGCCGGCGTATGCGGGGGCATCGGCCGCGTTACCGGCGTGGAAAGCTGGATCTGGCGCATGCTGTTCGTGCTGGGCCTGATCTTCGGCGGCTTCACCATCTTCGTGTACCTGGTCCTGTGGATCTTCGTCCCCCGTGAAGACGTTTGACGTCGTCGTGATCGGCGCCGGCCCGGCCGGCTACATCGCCGCGATCCGCGCCGCTCAATTGGGCTTGAGTGTGGGATGTGTTGAAAAGTGGAAGACCCCCAAAGGGGATTTCGCGCTGGGCGGCACCTGCCTCAACGTCGGCTGCATCCCGTCCAAGGCGCTGCTCGAGTCCTCGGAGAACTACGAGCGGGTGCTGCACCAGTTCAAGGCGCACGGCATCACCGCCACCGGCGTGAAGTTCGACCTGAAGACCATGCTCGAGCGCAAAGACCGGATCGTCGGCAAGATGACCGGCGGCATCGCCGGCCTGTTCAAGAAGAACAAGATTACCTGGCTGCAGGGCCACGGCAAGCTCGCCTCCGGGGGAACGACTTGGAAAATAGAAATTGATTCTGAAACCGTCGAGGCGAAGAACGTCATCATCGCCACCGGCTCGAAAGCCCGCCACCTCCCCGGCATCCCGGTGGACAACAAGGTGATCTGCGACAACGAGGGGGCGCTCGCCTTCGACTCGGTGCCCGAGCGGCTCGGCGTCATCGGCGCCGGCGTGATCGGCCTGGAGCTGGGCAGCGTGTGGCGCCGGCTGGGCTCGACCGTGAAGGTGCTGGAGGCCTTGCCTGCGTTCCTGGGCGCCGCCGACGACAGCGTCGCCCAGGAAGCCTGGAAGGTGTTCACCAAGACGCAGGCGCTGGACATCGAGCTGGGCATCCGGCTCGGCGAGGTGAAGCGATCCAGGAAGGGGCTTACCGTCCAGTACACGGCGCAGGACGGCGCAGCCAAGACCTTCGATTGCGACCGGCTCATCGTTTCGGTGGGCCGGGTGCCGAACACCGACGAGCTGGGCGCCGAGAACGTCGGGCTGAAGCTGGACGAGCGCGGCTTCATCGAGGTCGACAAGAACTGCCGCACGGCCTTGCCGCGCGTCTACGCGGTCGGCGACGTGGTGCGCGGCCCGATGCTCGCGCACAAGGGCGAGGACGAGGGCGTCATGGTGGCCGAGATCATCGCCGGCCAGCACGGCCACGTGAACTACGACGCCATTCCCTGGGTCATCTACACCGCGCCGGAAATCGCCTGGGTGGGCAAGACCGAGCAGCAGCTGAAATCCGAGGGCGTCGCCTATCGCGCCGGGCGCTTCCCGTTCGCCTATAACGGCCGCGCTCTGGGCCGCGAGGAGCCCGAGGGCTTCGTGAAGATCCTGGCCGACGCCGCGAGCGACCGCATCCTGGGCGTGCACTGCATCGGCAGCCTGGCGAGCGAGCTCATCGCCGAGGCCGTGGTGGCGATGGAGTTCGGCGCCTCCTCCGAGGACATCGCGCGCATTTGCCACGCGCATCCGTCCATGTCGGAAGTGATGCGCGAGGCCGCGCTTGCGGTGGACAAGCGCTCGCTCAATGGATAGTGAGTGGATAGCTGAGCGGATGAAGCTGCTTTTGCTGCTCGTTTTCCTTGCGGGCTGCTCCACCGCGCCGCACTACTATCCCACCGTCCAGGAGCGCCAGGTCTCGCTGCGCAAGGGCGACCTTGAAGCCGCCGGCATCGGCTTCATCACCCCTTCGACGGTCACCGGCCAGGAGCAGGAAAAGGAGGCGGTGGCGCTCACCTTCGCCGACGTGCTGAAGCGCGAGCGGCCCGCGGTCAAGGTGGTGACGCTCGCCGAAACCCTGGGCGCGGTGAACCGCGCGCAGCTCGCCGACGAATACCGGCACATGTACGAGCATTACGGCGACACGGGCCTGTTCCCCGAAGGAGTACTGCGGCGCGTGGGGCAGGCGGCCGGCGCGCGCTACCTGGTCCAGCTCAAGCTGCAGGGGTTCTCGCAGGGCGCGAAGACGCGCTTCGGCCTGCTCGGCCTGCGCCTGGTCGAGACGCAATTCGCCGACGTGCGCCTGTTCGTGCAGATCTGGGACAGCCGCGACGGCTCCATCGCCTGGGAGGCGATGGAGGAGCTGCGCATCTCCCTCGACACCACGCGGGAGGAGCCGGTGATGCTGCGCAGGCTGCTGGAGCGCAGCGCGAGCGACCTGGTCGCCCGGCTGCCGTGACGCAGGATGTCGTTTCGCTCTACCAGCAGCACCTGGACAAGCGCGGTTTTCTCGCCGACCCCTCGCAGCGGCGCGCGGTGCAGCGGCTGCAGCAGCTCTACGAGGAGTGGATCGCCTACAAGGCGCGGCGCAACAGCGCCCTGAAGCGCCTGATCGTCAAGCCGGCGCTGCCCAAGGGCGTGTACCTGTGGGGCGCGGTGGGCCGCGGCAAGAGCTTCCTCATGGACAGCTTCTTCCTGGCGGTGCCGCTGGTGCGAAAGCGCCGGGTGCATTTCCACCACTTCATGCGCGAGATCCATCGCGAGCTGAACGAGCTGAAGGGAGCCGAGGATCCGATCGCCCTGGCGGCAGCGCGCACGGCGCGCCGCCACCGCCTCATCTGCTTCGACGAGTTCCACGTCTCGGACATCGCCGACGCCATGATCCTCGGCCGCTTCCTGGACCAAGTGATCGCGCGCGGCGTGGTGTTCTGCATGACCAGCAACTACCCGCCCGACGGCCTGTATCCGAACGGCCTGCAGCGCGAGCGCTTCCTGCCGGCCATCGAGCTCATCAAGCACGAGCTCGACGTCCTGCAGGTGGACAACGGTACCGACTACCGCCGGCTGAAAATGGAGCGCCTCAAGGTCTACCACGTGGGCCCCGGTACCGATTTCCCGCGCATCTTCGACGAGCTGAAGGACGTGGAAGAGGAAAAGCATCCCCTCGACGTGGACGGGCGCACCATCCCCTACCGCAAGCGCGCCGGCGGCCTGGTGTGGTTCGATTTCGAGGCGCTGTGCGCCGGCCCGCGCTCCTACGCCGACTACGTCGACCTCGCGCGCCGCTTCCACACGGTGATGCTCTCCGGCGTGCCGCGCATGTCGCCCAAAAACGCCGATGCCGCGCGGCGCTTCACCTGGCTGGTCGACATCTTCTACGACGACAAGGTGAACCTGGTGGTGGCGGCGGAAACCGAGCCCGAGCAGCTATTCCCCGAGGGCGAGCACAGCGCCGAATTCCAGCGCACCGTCAGCCGGCTGCACGAGATGCAGTCGGTGCAGTACCTCCAGGCCGAGCGGGTTCATACATCGTAGGGCGGAAAGGCCGAGTTTTTCTGCTCCGCCTCAAGCAGGCGCAGCATCGCCGGCCATTCCAGCACCCCGTAGGGCCGGCGGGTGCCGGGCTGATACAGGTGCGCGGTTTTTTCCAGGACTACCTTCGAAGGCACGACGAGCTCGGTGCGCGCGGCCATGGCGTCGACCTGGGCGCGGCACGAGAGCTCGAGCTGGTACATGGTGTTGAAGGCCTGCGGGATGGTGGCGCCGCAGGTGAGCAGGCCGTGGTTGCGCATGATCATGGCGTCGTGCGGGCCGAGGTGGCGCACCAGGCGCTCGCGCTCGGCGAGGTCGATGGCCGGGCCTTCGTAGTCGTGGTAGCCGAGGTGGCCTTCGAAGCGGATCGCGGTCTGGTTGAGCGGCAGGAGGCCGCACTTCATCGCGGCCACCGCCATGCCGGCGCGGGTGTGCGTGTGCAGCACGCAGGTCACGTCGGGACGGGCGCGGTGGATGGCGCCGTGGATCACGTAGCCGGCCCGGTTGACGTAGTAGTCGGTGTCGGGCTTCCATACCGTTTCGCCGTCCAGGTCGATCTTGGCCAGGCTGGAGGCGGTGATCTCCTTGTACAGCAGACCGTAGAGGTTGATGAGGATATGATGCTCCGCGCCCGGCACCCGCGCGGTGATGTGGTTGTAGGTGAGGTCGGTCATGCCGTAGTAGTCGACCAGCCGGTAGCATGCCGCGAGGTCGACGCGCACGCGCCACTCGTCGGGGCTCACCTGGTCGCGGATCGAGCGAAAATTCGTTCGGTAGCTCATGCGGGGACTATAGCGCCATGATCTGCGGCCGGGGCGGTGCTATCCTCGAATCACCACGAATGGGAAAAGGCATGGAACGGTTCAAGGCATTCCGACTTACCGAAACGCCCGAGAAGAAGATCCGGGCGGAGTTCGTCGACACGGCGCTCGACGACCTGGACCCGGGCGACGTGGTGGTGCGGGTGGCGTACTCCAGCGTGAACTACAAGGACGCGCTCGCGGCCACCGGCAAGGGCAAGATCCTGCGCCGGCCCTCGTGCATCGGCGGCATCGATTTCTCGGGGACCGTGGTGTCCTCGAGCGACCCGCGCTTCGCCAAGGGCGACGCGGTGCTTACCGCCAGCGGCGAGCACGTCGGCGTCTCGAACGACGGCGGCTACGCCCAGTACGCGCGGGTAAAGGGCGACTGGATCGCCAAGGTGCCCGCCGGGATGTCGCTGTGGGAAGCGATGGCCTTCGGCACCGCCGGCTATACCGCCGGCATCGCCATTGTGCGCATGGAGCACAACGGCTTGAAGCCCGCGAACGGCCCCGTGATCGTCAACGGCGCCACCGGCGGCGTCGGCTCGGTTGCGCTGTCCGCGCTGGCGAAGCTCGGCTACCACGTGGTCGCATTGACCGGCAAGGAGAGCGAGTCCGAGTGGCTGAAAAAGCTCGGCGCGAAGGAGATCCTGCTGCGGCAGAACCTCAACCTGGAAAAAATCAAGCCGCTGGACAAGGCCACCTGGGCCGGCGCGGTGGACAACCTCGGCGGCCCGGTGCTCGCGTGGATGGCGAGCACCATGAAGGACAACGGCGTCATCGCCTCCATCGGCCTCGCCGCGAGCCCCCAGCTCAACACCTGGGTGATGCCCTTCATCCTGCGCGGCGCGAGCCTGCTCGGCATCAATTCCGGCGATTCCTCGAACCACATCCGCGACGCGGTCTGGGCGCGGCTCGCCACCGACCTCAAGCCGCCGCTCCTGAAGGAGATGGCGCGCACGATTCCGCTTCGCGAGCTGCCCTCGGTGTTCGACGACTTCATCAACGCCAAGGTGACGCGGCGCATCGTGGTGGACCTGAGCGACGCATGAGCTTGCACACTGAAAATCAGGGACAGACCACGTTTTTCAGAATAATGAAAAAACGTGGTCTGTCCCTGATTAGGGGTTGATATGGGTGCTTACAAGGATTTCTACCGCAGATCTGTGGAGGACCGCGAAGGGTTCTGGGCTGAGGAAGCGAAGCTGGTGCACTGGCAGCGGCCGTTCGACAAGGTGCTGGATTACTCGCGCCCGCCGTTCGCGCGCTGGTTCGTGGGCGGGCACACCAACCTGTGCCACAACGCGGTCGACCGGCATCTGGCGGCGCGCGGCGAGCAGAAGGCGCTGGTCTGGATCTCCACCGAAGTCGATGAAACGAAAAGCTATACCTACCGGGAGCTGCACGCCGAAGTAAACCGGGTAGCGGCGATGATGCACTCGCTCGGGGTGAAGCAGGGCGACCGGGTCATCATCTACATGCC
>CBDDSA010000038.1:0-54772 GCA_965233185.1 uncultured bacterium | reverse complement strand
TAGGTGGGCGATTCCAGCGCCACCAGGTCGCCGGGCTTCGTCACCGCGCGCAGGCAGAGGTTGATCGCCTCCATGCAGCCGGTCGTGGTGACCAGGTTGCGGTAGTCGATCCGGCAGCCCCATTCCATGGCGCGGCGCGCGACGGCGCGGCGGAACTTGTCCGTGCCGGGCGGCAGGCCGTAGCGGCCGAGGGCATTGCGGTCGCGCAGCGCGATGGACGACATGGTCCTGCGCACGCGCTCGAGCTGGAACACCTCCGGCGCGGGGCAGCCGGAGCCGAAGGCGCAGAAGCCCGGGTCCGTCGCGTAGGAGAGGACCGCGTCGGCGAGGTCGTTCACGTCCACGGTCAGCGCCCGGCGCGGCGGCCGCGAGGCCGCCGGTTCCTCCATTGCCACAGGCATGCGCTTCACGTAGTAGCCGGACTGCGGACGCGCCTCGATGACGCCGATCGCCTCGAGGCGCTGGTAGGCCTGCAGCACGGTCGAGATGCTCACGCCCTGCTGCTGCGACAGGCGCCGCACCGAGGGCACGCGCTCGCCGGCGCGCAGCGTCCCGGCGCGCACCAGCGAGTGAATCTGGTCGGCGAGCTGGTGGTAGAGCGGGGCGGTTTCCAGCATGGCGGAATCCTCTCAGCGCCTCTGTGGAGCGGCCAGACACAGTTGCTCCGGGCCCGGGGCGGTACAGTTGATTGTACGGCTGCCTGTTATGGGCACAGTCGCGCGCAAGTGAATCTGTGTCCGGCGGGCCGGGCGCCCTAGCATCCGCGCCATGGTCCTCCAGCTCACGTTCAACGAATTCCTGCGCCTGCAGGGCGCGCGCGGCGCCGCAATCGAGGTGCTCGACGGCAAGGTCTGGATCACGGAAGACGGGCGCCCGGGCGACCGCTTCCTCGAGGCCGGGCGCACCTACCGCGTCGCCGGCCAGGGCCTGGTGGTGGTCGGCGCCGAGACGCCCGCGCACTTCGCCAGGGTGGAAGTGCGCAAGGCCTCCTCCTCGCTCGTCTCGTTCGTGAAGAAGCTCAGGCAGGCCTGGGCGGCCGAGCGCACGCGGCGCGAGCTCCAGGCGCTCTCCGACCACGCGCTGCGCGACATCGGCCTGCGCCGCGACGAGATCCGCGCGCGCTTCTAGAGCTTCTTCAGCCGGTACAGGATCTCGAGCGCCTCGCGCGGCGAGAGCTCGTCGGGGTTGATCCTGGCCAGTTCCTCGCGCAGCAGATCGACCGCGGGCTCCTCTTCCTTTTCTTTCGTCTTCAGGAACAAGTCCTCCTGGTTGCCGCGGGACACGCTGGCGTCCTCCAGGAGCTGCAGGTACTTCTTCGCCTGGCGGATCACGGGCTTCGGCACGCCGGCGAGGCCGGCGACCTGCAGCCCGTAGCTCTGGCTCGCCGGCCCTTCCTCGACCGCATGCAGGAAGACGACCGTGTCCTTGTGCTCCACCGCGTCGAGGTGCACGTTGGCGACGTCCTTGTGCTCGAGGGCAAGGCGCGTGAGCTCGAAGTAGTGCGTCGCGAACAGGCTGAGGGCCTTGTTCTTCTCGACGAGATGCCTGGCAATGGCCCACGCGAGGGCCAGGCCGTCGAACGTGGACGTGCCGCGGCCGACCTCGTCCATCAGCACCAGGCTGCGCTCGGTGGCGTTGTGCAGGATCGAGGCGCTCTCGGTCATCTCCACCATGAAGGTCGAGCGCCCGCCCGCCAGGTCGTCCGCGGCGCCGATCCGGGTGAAGATCTGGTCGAGCGGCCCGAGGCGCGCCGCCTTCGCGGGCACGAACGAGCCGGCGTGCGCCATCAGCGCGATCAGCGCCACCTGCCGCATGTAGGTCGACTTGCCGCCCATGTTCGGCCCGGTGATGAGCAGCATGCGGCGCGCCGGCCCGAGCCGGCAGCCGTTCGCGATGAAACGCTCCATCTCGCCCTCGACCACCGGATGGCGTCCGGCGTCGATGTCGATGCACGTCTCGTCCACGAAGACCGGGCGACAGTAGCCGCGCCTCGACGCCGTGCAGGCGAAGCCCGCCAGGACGTCGGCCTGCGCCAGCGCCCTCGAGATTCTCTGCAGTTGCGGAATGAAAGGCTGGAGGGACGAAAGCAGGTCTTCGAAAAGCGTCTTCTCCAGCGCGAGCGAGCGGTCGCGCGCCGAGAGCGCCTTGTCCTCGAAGGCCTTGAGCTCGGGCGTGATGTAGCGCTCGGCGTTCTTCAGCGTCTGCCGGCGCCGATAGTCGTCAGGCACCTTCTGCGCCTGTGCGTTCGTGACCTCGATGTAATACCCGTGCACCGAGTTGTAGGCGACCTTCAGATTCGGGATGCCCGTTCTCTGCTTCTCTCTTTGCTCCAAGGTGACAAGAAAATCCCCGGCGTTCGACTGCAGCCCGCGCAGCTCGTCGAGCTCGGGGCTGTAGCCGTCGGCGATCACCCCGCCGTCGATCACGCGCGCCGCCGGCTCGAGCTGCAGCGCTTTCCGCAGCAGCGCGAGGCAGTCCTGCGGCGTTTCCAGCTCGTGCTTGAGCGTCTTGAGAAGGCTCGCATCTTCAGGCAGCACGCTTCTCAGGTCTGCCAGACGCGAAAGGGAATCCCTCAGGCCGGCCAGCTCGCGCGGCCGCACGTTGCGCAGCGCAAGCCGCGCGCTAATGCGCTCGACGTCGGAGAACTGGCGGAGCGATTTCTGGACTTCAGGAAACCTTTGAGCCAATCCTGCAACCGCATCGTGACGCGCGGCCAGGATCGCGCGATCCCGCAGCGGGTGGTGCAGCCAGTGGCGCAGCAGCCGGCTGCCCATGCCGGTCGAGCATTCGTCCAGCAGCGAGAAGAGCGTCGGGGCGGGCTCGCCGCGCAGCGTCTCGCTGATCTCGAGATTGCGCCGGGTGGCCGCGTCGAGGCGGACGTATTCGCCCGCCCGCTCCGCGGTGACCGCGGTCACGTGCGCGAGCGCCTGCCCCTGCGTGCGGCCGGCGTACTCGAGCAGGGCGCCGCACGCGCCGATCGCGAGCGCGAGGTCCTCGCAGCCATAGCCCGCGAGCGTCGCCGCGCCGAGCTGCTTCAGCAGGCGCTTCTTCCCCGACTCGACGTCGAAGTGCCACGCCGGCAGGCTGGTCGTGAAGTAGCCCTTGTCCTCCAGCTCGCCCCCCTGTGGAAGGAGGATCTCGGAAGGGCTGATGCGCTTGAGCTCGTTCGCGAGGGACTGCGGCGCGATCTCGGCGACCCTGAGCGCCCCGCTTGCGAGCGATAACCACGCGAGCCCGACCGTGGACTTGTCTCTGGCCAAAGACAGCAAGACATTGTCGGTCTTGTCGTCGAGGAGCGAGGCGTCGGTCAGCGTCCCGGGGGTGACGATGCGGGTCACCTGCCGCTCGACCGGCCCCTTGGCGAGCGCGGGGTCGCCGATCTGCTCCGCGATCGCCACCGACTCGCCGAGCTTCACCAGCTTCGCGAGGTAGCTCTCCACCGAATGCACCGGCACGCCCGCCATCTTCACCGGCGCCCCCGCGGAGGCGCCGCGCTGCGTGAGCGTGATGTCGAGCAGCCGCGACGCCTTCTCCGCGTCGTCGTAGAACAGCTCGTAGAAGTCGCCCATCCGGTAGAACACGAGGATGTCCGGATGCTGGGCCTTGATGCCCAGGTACTGCTGCATCATTGGAGTATGGTTGCTCAAACCGGGGTCATTCAAGTTGTTGTCGTCCCTGCGAAAACCGCTCTTAACCATTTGTACCAATGGCGCTTAATCCAATTTTCTTACTGCACCGCGAGTGCAGACTTGACCAGTCTTGCCCAGCCTTGTCAGGCGGTTTGGTATAGGTGGCGGTATAGGTTTACGCTCAGTTCGAGATCAAAAAAATCGCGAAATGAAAAAACCGCCGCCACTGCTGACACCCCGCATTATCGCCGACCTGCGTTCGGGAGACGAGTGCGCCGACCCCGATTACCCGGGATTGCGGGTGCGCCGCACGAATGCCGCGCGGGTGTTCTTCTACCGCTACCGGGCTGGCGATGGCGCACTGCGCGAGATCAAGCTCGGCGAGTTCGGTCCCATGACGCTGGCAGAGGCCAGGAAGGCTTTGGGAAGGCTCAAGCTCGAACGCGAACGGGGCGTCGATCCGCAGCTTCAGAAGCAGCAGGTCCGCACGGAAGCACGGCGGAAGCGTGAAGCCGAAAAACTGGCGAGCTATACGGTCGAGAACCTGGTTGATGATTTCGTTGCAGAGAAACTGAGCAAACAGAAGAGGGGCGCGGAGGGCGCACGACTGTTGCGACGCGACCTGCTGCCAAAACTCGGGGATCGCGCTGCCACCGGATTAACACGACGCGAACTCCAGGATGAAGTCATCCGACCCATGTTGAAACGCGCGCCGCGCGGCGGCACCTATCTGCTGTCGCGCATCCGTTGCGCCTATGCCCACGCCGCAGAACAAGGACGCATTCCCGATGACTTTGTGTTTCCGACGCTGGGCATCAAAGGCGCACCCCAGGTGCGCAGGAAGCGCGCTTTTACCGATGCCGAACTCGCGACATTCATCCGGTGGCTGCCACGCAGTCCTTACAGCCGTACCGTGCGCGATGCGCTGGCCTTGGTGCTGTTCACCGGCTGCCGCTCGGGCGAAGTGGTCGCTGCGCTCTGGCGCGATATCGATCTTGAGCGCGCGGTTTGGACGATCCGCGAGACAAAGAACGGTGAGCCACATGCCGTGATGCTTCCAAGCCAGGCTGTTGAGCTATTGAGCGCGCGCAGAGCGTTGCACGACATCTTCGTTTTTCCCTCGCCGATGGGCGAACAGCACGTGGGGCAGAAAGCCCTCGGACTCGCGCAATACGAGGCGCGTAAGGAAAGCAAGGATGAGCCGCGGGCCGACCCAATTGAGGTGGCGTGGACGGTTCATGATTTGCGTCGTACCGCGGCCACGGGACTGGCCAAGCTCGGCTGCACACGCGTCGTTCAGGACCGCATCCTCAATCACGTCGATGGTTCTGTAAGCGCCATTTATGATCGGCATCGCTACGACGCCGAGGCACGGGTATGGCTGCAGAAATGGGCGGATTATCTCGAAGCTTTGACCGTCTCCAATGTGGTGCCGCTGCGCGCCGCCTGACCGGCTACGCCTTCTTATTCGTCATCGAGCAATGGGCATTTGGCATTGACGAGCGGATCGATCCAGTCTGCTTTGTGCCGCGCCCATGCTATCCACTGCCCGAGCTCGCTGTCCGGTCCAATGCGGCCGTGCTCGTGCGTCGCCTTCGTTTCGACAGCAGCAACGTAGGCGCGAATATCTTCCGATCTCTTCCAGTCACGCACCTCCTCTTCGAGGCCTTTTAGCCGTTCGATTTCCTTTCGCTTCTGCTCTTCGCGTTCACGTCGCCGGCGTTCCTGCTTCTCCCAAAGCCGATGCTGCCGTTCGAGATGTTCTTCATGCCGCTTTCGGCGAACGGCTTCCGCCTCAAGCTTGACTACGAATTCGTTGAGGCGCTGCTCGATGCGCTGACGCTTGCCATCGGCCACGGTCTTGTGAAAATCGCTGTGATAGGTGCCGATGATTCCGAGCTTCAACATGCCCATGGGCTCGTATGAGTAGCGGTTCGGAAGATAGGCATGACCGTATTTCTTTATCTCCTGGCGTTCCTTCTCGGTGGGCTCGCGCTCGGTGCGCGAGATGCTCTCTACGAGACGGATTGCGAGGACTTGGCCTTGAAGCGTCAGGCAGGAGCGTCGCTTTCCGTCCGTTTCGATGCGCAAATGCATGCCTCGCGCATCCAGCGCCTTGACCAACGCATTCATGATCCGGAGTGCGCGTGGAAGGCTCGCCTCACTAACCGAAATATCCAGCGCTCGGCGGTCGGTCGTTGGCAGGTTGCGAAGATCCCGATGCTTCGGTCGCCGGAAAGCCTGTTCGGTGGCGGCTAGCAGTGGGTGAGGTGTGTCGAGCGTCTCGGAAACGACAATTCGATTCTCGGGTCGTGCCTCGAATTCTCGTCGCGCGACCAGATGCTCCGGATCTGGTTCGATGGGTTCATCGCTGACGTAGCGTTGTCTGACGATCTCGGCTGGGCCGGAATATTTTGGAAGGGATGGGGTTGGGGGCTTCCTTCCCGCCGCGACCCTGGCCCAGTAGCCCAGCGGCGGCAGCGGCACCGCGAGTTGCTTGCAGATTTTGCGAAGGGCTACGTCCGATACGCCGTAGCGTTTTGCGACGGTGGTGACTGGCTCTTCCCAGATTTCCTCGTAGAGCTTGGCCCGTTCATATCGAAGAGTTACATGTGGCATGGGTTGCGTTTCAAGCGGTCTTCCCAAGCAACCGTTCCAGCTCATGGGCTTGCGCTTTGAGCTTTTTCGGGTTGGCCTTCGCCAGGCGCCCGAGATTTTCGAGTTTCCATCGGATGCCAGGGAGTTGCTCAAGGTGTTCGATGCCAAGCAAATCCCAATTGGGCTCATTGCAGGCCAGCGATAACAGGAACTTCCGCTCAGCGGCGTCGAGGCCCGCTTGCAGTTCGGCGATCATGCGCTCGCGTGCTGATACGAGAGCCTTCAACGCCACCGGCTCTGTCGTCATGCCCTTGAACGTATTTTCGTACTCGCCTGAAATGTCCCGAAGGTTCGGGAAAAGCACCTCATGAATCGGCCGGTTGTGAGATACGAGATAGACCACAAAGCTGCGCCTGATATCCGGCGTGATTCCTCCGTGGAGAAAAAGCTCCATCACGTCGAACAGGTCCCGCGGGTGTTGCCGATCCAGCGCGGCGACGAGCTTTCCGCCGTAGAGGTCCTCCAGCGAAACGACGGGCAGTTGCAGGTCGGCGAGCAGCGTCTCTTTCGCCTTCGGAGTGAGCGATGTCGAGCGAACCGGGTGCACGGTTCCGCGAAGCACGAAATTCACTTCCACTTTCACTTCGAGCTTGTCGCGGCGGACGAAGAGTTTTGTTTCGCCGGCGTCGGCCACGGTCGCCGCGTGGGTTTGGAACCCGCGCTTCTTGAGACGATCCACGGAATTCCGAATCGCGTCGTTGATCCTGGCGAGCGCCTCGTCCCGGCCGAGGCGGTGATCGACAAAAACGAGATCGAGGTCCACGGACAGGCGTGGCATGTCCCGCACGAAAAGATTGATCGCGGTGCCGCCCTTCAGGGCAAACACATTGTCGGCGAATACCAGCGGCGCGATCTGGATCATCAGCCGCGCGGTATCGAGATAAACCTGATTCATGGTTTGAGCACCAGCAACCCATCCTTGGACTTCGATATCCACGGCCGGGCGCTGCCTTTGGGCAGCACGGCCTTATCGAGCTTGCCGATCCAGGGCAGGGAGAGTTCGCGTCCGAGACGCAAGCAGAGCCGGACCGTCTTGACGCTCGTGCAGCGCTTGAGAAGATCCATCAGCACCTCGGCGCGCAGGCTGTACGTGCCTTCGGCGATTTCCCTAGCCTCCTGCAGCGGTTGACGGACGCCGACCTCGTCCAGCAATTCGAGCAGCGCCCGCTCCGGTGTCGAGACTAGTGGCGCGTTGGCGCGGTTTTCGAAAGGACCCACACCGGGCATCTGCTCTGGCTCCTCGGTGAACAGCCGCTTGCGGTGATACTCGCCCGGAAAATGCTGACCGAACCAATCAGGCAGGCGCGCGGTCGCCCAGCCGTATAAATGCAATGCAGCCTGCTGCGAGACGTATTGGCGCACGCCGTACCATTCCAACGCCGTCTTGCCGCCGACATGAAGTCCGGCGATTTGCTGCTGGAGTACGACGAGGCTCGAGTGCAGCGACAGGGGTTCACCGGGTCGGCAATAGACCCCCCGTCCCAGCCGCTTGAGCCAACCTGAGCGGGCATAGTGGACCGCGAGATCGGCCGAGACCCCGAGCGCGGCGAGTTGTGCCGAGGTGATTGGGGAACCCGTAGGCAGACGGGTATAGAGGGTATTTATCTTGCTTTTAGAAGTCGTAGCCATACTACGATTATACGTGCTAAACAAATAATCCGAAACAAGTATAAATTGCGTTGAAAACAATTATCGTAGCTAAACTACGATAACACACTCTTTTCAAATACATTGGCCCAAGCCGCTCCTGAGGGTTATTTGGCGCATTCGGGCGCTATTGCGCCAAATAGAAACGATATGCGCCACCTTAAATGGCGCATTACGGGCTGGGCGTGAGGTCCTCGCCGGTTTGCTGCGCCGGCGTGCCATGCCGGGCGCGCGGGGGCAAGACGGATTTACGCTTGACGTACATCGTATGCCGGACTATGTTGTCCGGCAATGATTCAAAGTTATCGCGACAAGCGGACGAAGGAATTTGCCGAAGGGAAGCGCGTCAAGGAGTTCGAGGGCTTTCGCCGCCAGGCGGGAAAGCGGCTCGACATTCTCGACGCGGCTACCGGCCTTCCGGACCTTCGGGCGCTGCCATCGAATGCGCTGGAGGGCATGAAAGGCGACCGCAAGGGCCAGTACAGCATCCGCATCAATATGCAATGGCGGATCTGTTTCGAATGGCCAGAAGGGCAGAGCGGACCCTCGAACGTCGAAATTGTGGACTACCACTGAAAGGAACTTGACCATGGCCCGCACACCGATCCACCCCGGCGAAATTCTTGCCGACGAGCTCGAAGAACTCGGCGTCAGCCCGACCGAGCTGTCGCGGCAGATCCGGGTGCCCGCGAACCGCATCAGCCAGATCATCAACGGCAAGCGCTCGATTACCGGCGATACCGCGCTTCGTCTCGCACACTGGTTCGGCACGAGCCCGCAATTCTGGATGAACCTGCAGGCGCTCTACGACGTGCGGATGGCCGAGGAAGATGCGGGCACGGAGATCAAGACGCTCCCGACCAAGCCGGAAAAATCCCCGACCGGCCAACCGCAACCTGCGTAGCGCGGGAATCGTCATGCCGGGAACGAACGAAGCCTTTTCACGCGTCAAGATCGATGCCCAGCTCAAGGACCAGGGCTGGGACGTGTTGAATCCGAACGCCGTGCGCTTCGAGTACGTCCTCCCGGACAAGACCAAGGCCGACTATGTTCTCTGCGACCGTCACGGACGGGCGCTGGCAGTGATCGAGGCCAAGCGAGCGCTCATCAATCCCGGCGAGGCTGAGGTGCAGGCGAAGGCGTATGCCGAGCAACTCAAAGTGCCCTATGTCTTCCTCGCCAACGGCGAGGAAATCCGCTTCTGGGAGTGGCAGCGCGAAGCCTTCCCCCGCGCCATCAAGACGTTCTTTTCGCAGGGTGATCTTGAACGCCGTGCCGCAACGGGGCATGTCCGGCGCGACCCACTGGCGGTTGCCATCGACAAGCACATCGTCGAGCGCGATTACCAAACCGAGTGCGTCGAAACACTCTGCCGGGAGATCAATAGCGGCCGGCGCAAGATGCTCGTTGAAATGGCGACCGGCACCGGCAAGACGCGGACCGCCGCGGCCTTAATCAAGCGCCTCTTCGAAGCGAATGCCATCACCCGCGTGCTCTTTCTCGTAGATCGCATTCCGCTCGCGAAGCAGACTGAGGACGCATTCGCCGAGCACCTGCCGGATTTCCCAGCATACGTGCTGCGCGCCGGCCGGCGCTTCCAGGACGAAAAGCGCATCACGATCACCACGCTGCAAAGCATGGTGAACATCTATCACGAGTATTCATCCGGCTATTTCGATCTCGTGATCTCGGATGAATGTCACCGTTCAATCTACGGCAAGTGGAGCGGCGTCCTCAAGCATTTCGACGGCGTGCAGGTCGGTCTGACCGCTACGCCCTGCATCGCCAACCCTGACGATTTCGGCGACGACGAGGACAAGCTCACCATCCGCGACACGCTGCGCTTTTTCGAGGTCGAGGTGCCGACCTACAGCTACAAGCTCAAGGACGCCATTCGCGACGGCTTTCTCGTCCCGTACCAGATCTACAAGGCGAAGACCGTCAAGACCGCAGCCGAGGGTGGCTTTCCGGTCAGGCGCGACGAGCTCGACTGGAGCGCGATGGACCAGGGCACGCGTGCCGAGCTCGAACAGCTTTTCGGCGCCGAGCAGAGCATCGTCATCGATCCGGCGGCGTTGGAGCGGAAATTCACCATCCCCGAACGCAACCGCGCCATAGTCCGCGAGTTCCGCGACGTGCTGGAAAAGGGCTACACGGACGCCAAGGGCGTCGTCCGCAAGCCGCTCGTCGGCAAGACCATCGTCTTTGCCGTGACCAAGCGTCACGCCGAGACGCTCGCACAGATGCTCGACGCGGCCTACGCCGACGAGAAACCGTCCCCTGAAATCCGCTACGCCGATTACGTTGTCTCCGGCATGGGAGCGGACGACACGGTCGATGGCATGACGAAGATCAAGCGGTTCAAGAAGGAGAAATTCCCCCAGATTATCGTGTCCGTGAACATGCTCGACACCGGCTTTGATTGCCCGGAGGTCATGAATCTCGTGTTCGCGCGGTTCACGAAATCGGCCATCCTGTACCGGCAAATGCGCGGACGCGGCACGCGTAAGTTCAAGGGCAAGCCCGTGTTTACCATGTTCGACTTCGTCGGCGTCACCGACTACCACGGCGACGAGGACGAGGGCGGCGAAGGCGGTATCGTGGTAGCCCGCCAGCCGAAGAAGAAGTACGAGCCGCGGCGGTTGCTCTCGCTCGACATCAACGACCACATCGACCCGACCACGCGCGAGTGGATAACCGTCGATGAGAACGGAAACATGGTCTTCCCCGAGGCTTCGGAGGCGAAGGCCGCCGCACTCGGCGCGCGCTTCGAGGCGTGGTTTCTTGCCCAGCAGGACCGGCTGACGCCGGATCAGGAGCGCTGGCTCCGAGTCGTCGGCAGCCAGCTCCGGGCGAACGCCGACACGATGGATGAGTTCACCGCCGGGCACTTCGCGTTCCATCCCTTCACGCTGATGGGCGGCCTGCCTGAGGCCATCCGGATCTTCGGCGGCGACCAGAACCTCGATCCCTTGCTTGAGTCGCTCAATGGTGAGGTGTTCGGTCCGGGCGAGCCGATGACAGCCGCCGCACCGCAGCCGGGCGCACGGCCCTCATAACGGAAGGACATAACGCAATGCCCCTGACCCCCGAGATGCGCCGCTCGATCGAACAGATCCGCGACTACCTGTATGGCGGCGGCTACCCCGATCCGGTCAGCAATGCCGAGCAGCTCGCGTTCCTGTTCTTCTTCTATCTCATCGAGGGCATCGACGCCGAGAACGCGGCCCGGGCCAAGGTGCTCAAGCAGAAGCATGAGCCCCTCTTCAGCGGCTCGTGGACCCTGAAGAACCCGCTGAACGCCCTTGAGAAGGGCGAGACGACGATCCCGAAAGAGCGCTTCCGCTGGTCCGTCTGGGCCAAGGGCCTTTCCGGCGAGCCGCTCGTGCGCTTCGTGCGCGACGAGGTGTTTGCGTTCTTCACCGAGGTGGCCGGGAACGGCGCCGTCAACTTCATGCACGGCGCGCGCCTCGGCATCGACGAGCCGACCGTGCTCACGCAGGTCGTGACGCTCGTGGACGGTCTTCGGCTGGATCGCTCGGATGCGGACACCAAGGGCGATCTCTTCGAGCACGTCCTGAAGCAGATCAAGCAGGCGGGCGAGCTGGGCCAGTTCCGCACCCCTCGCCACATCATCCGCGCCATCGTCGAGATCATCGATCCGAAGATCGGCGAGACCATCTACGACCCGGCGGCAGGAACGGCCGGGTTCCTGGTCGCGGCCTACAACCACATCCGGCTTGCGAACTCGTCGCCGGGCGGCATCCAGAGCGTCGAATTCGACGGCAAGGTGCAGACGCGCGGCCTCGGCGACAAGCTTTCGGCCGCGCATATCTCCGCGCTGCAGAACCAAACCTTCTTCGGCAACGACGTGGACCCGAAGATGGTGCGCCTCGCCACGATGAACCTCACGCTGCGCGGCCTGCCGAACGTGCGCATCCTGCTGCGCAACGTCCTGACCACCATGCTCGATGCCGAACGCAAGTCAGAGCTGGGTTTGCCGCAAGAGGGGTATCACGTTGTCCTCGCCAATCCGCCCTTTTCCGGCAGGGTAGACAGGGATCGGATCGTCGATGACGTGAAAGTCGGGACGACCACCGCGACAGAGCTTCTGTTTCTCAAGTACATGATGGACAGCCTGCGGCCGGGCGGGCGCTGCGGCGTCATCGTGCCGGAGGGCGTGCTGTTCGGTTCGACCGGCGCGCACAAGGAGTTGCGGCGTCAGTTGATCGAGAACAACCGCGTCGAGGCGATTCTGAGCCTGCCGGGTGGCGTGTTCCAGCCATACTCCGGCGTGAAAACTTCGGTGCTCTTCTTCAGGAAGGGCGGCAAGACCGAGAACGTCCTCTTCCTGCACGCCGATAACGACGGCTACAAGATCGATGCCAACCATGACCAGGCAATCGAGGCGGACGATTTGCCTGCGCTGATCGCGGCCTATCGTGACCGTGTGGCAGGGCTGAAGGCGTGGGACAAGCGCGATCCGAAAGCGGAGTGGACCGCGCAGTGGTGGTTTGCAGATGAGACGACGCTTCGGGCGAACGACTTCAACCTGTCAGCCGGGCGTTACCGACCCATGAGCCAGCAGCAGGTCCAACACCGGGACCCGCGCGAGCTGCTGGACGAGCTGGCGGCCATTGAGTCCGAGATCGTCGAAGAAGTTGAAGCGCTGCGAGCGGCGTTGGGCGAGGCGGCATGAATTGGCCGGAAAGGACGCTAGGGGACGTTTGCGAGATCAATCCTCGTCTACCGCGCGATCACGGTCTCGCCGACGACACGTCAGTTTCTTTTGTCCCAATGGCGGCGGTTGACGAGGTATCGGGCATCGTTCGGGATAAGCAGCAACGCCCATTTCTTCAGGTTAAGAAGGGGTATACCAGTTTCCGTGACGGCGATGTGCTGTTCGCCAAGATAACGCCCTGCATGGAGAATGGGAAAGCCGCTGTCGCGAGTGATTTGCTCAACGGAGTCGGCTTTGGCTCGACGGAGTTTCACGTTCTTCGACCAAAGGCCGGTGTGTTAGCTGAGTGGATTTACTACTTCGTAAGGAGGGAGCCTTTCCGTAGGGAGGCGAAGCGGAATTTCACTGGGACCGCCGGGCAACAGCGCGTGCCGACGACTTTCCTTGCGAAATGTCGTATCCACGTTCCGCCTCTTGACGAGCAACGCCGGATCATTGATCTGCTTTCCCGTGCCGAGGGAATTGTCAGACTGCGCCGCGAGGCGCAGAAGAAAGCCGCCGAAATCATCCCCGCGCTCTTCCTCGACATGTTTGGTGATCCGGCGACGAATCCGAAGGGGTGGCCGACCGCGCCGCTGAGCACTGTTGCAGAAGTGATCTCCGGTGTCGCCAAGGGACGGAAGCTCTCACCGGAGGAAAGCATCGAGCTACCCTACATGAGAGTAGCCAATGTCAAGGATGGCCATCTTGACCTGAGCGAAGTAAAGCGGATCGCGATCAAGCGCACGGAAGTGGACAGGCTTCTTATCCTTCCCGGCGACCTGCTGATGACCGAGGGGGGTGATCCGGACAAGCTTGGGCGTGCGGCACTCTGGCGTGGGGAGATTGAAGGATGTATTCATCAGAACCACATCTTCAAGGTCCGTAGCGACCGACTTTGCCTGGTTCCTGAGTACCTACGCTCGCTCGCAGGTAGCAGCTATGGAAAGGCATACTTTCTCAGCGTGGCAAAGAAGACCACAGGCATCGCGTCAATCAACAAGACGCAGTTGAGCGCCTTCCCGGTTGTCCTTCCGCCGCTTGCATCCCAAGCCGAATTTAGAGACCGCGTCGCGTCCCTGGAGGCAATCGCCAGTCAGCAGGTTGCGGCAATTTCAAAGGCTGAAGAGGGCTTCGTGGCTCTGCTCGCACGCGCATTTGCCGTCGCCGAGCGGCCCTCAGCACAGTCCGAAGCCATGGAAGCCGTAGCATGACGGACTTGGCAGTCGACATCACCTTTCACTACCCACCGGAGCTTTTCAATCTGCTGGTGGATACGCTTCCGCTCCTGAACCGATCGAAGAAGGATGTGCTCCTGTTTTTCCGCGGTGCTGGCGTGCTGGAAACCATGACTGCCGATATCGCGGCCCGTCTGCGGAGCGCCCCGAGCGAAATTAACAAGTACGAGATCGCACGCACGGTCCTTGAACGGCTCAACGCGAAGGGCGAAGCAGCGCTGCGCGAGCGGCGTGAGGTCCTGCGGCGCGTGGTCGAGTTCGCAAGCTTTGATAGCTGCTGGCCGAATGACCAGCTCAAGGCCAAGGGGCTGGTCGCGAGTATCCGAGACGTGGTGAACCAGAAAGATGCGTTTACGCGCATGAATGCCGCACGCGAGCAGGAGCGCCAGGTACGCCTCGGCGAGAGTGAGCGACTCACACGGGAGAAGCGCGAGCGGGCCACGAATATCGAGGCCGCGAAGAGAGAGCTGTACGGCCTATTCGGCACATCGCTCTCTGCTCAAGAGCGCGGCCGGAAGCTGGAGACAGCCCTCAACAACCTGTTTCAGGCCTACGGCGTTCTCGTGCACAAGGCGTTCTGCCTGGTCGGCACGTCGGGTGAGGGTGTCGTTGAGCAGATCGACGGCGTGATCGAGTTGGGCGGCGTCCTCCACTTCGTCGAAATGAAGTGGTACAAGACTCCCGTCGGCAAGCCCGAGATCGCCGAGCATCTGGTGCGTCTGATCTCGCGCGCGGAGGGCCGGGGCATCTTCATCTCGGCCAGCGACTATACCGAGCCGGCTATCTACACCGCGCGCGAGTTCCTCGCGCACAAGGTTCTTGTCCTTGCCACGCTCCAGGAAATCGTTCGTCTGTTGGAGCGGCAGGACGACCTCGCGGGGTTCTTCATCAAGAAGATCCAAGCCGCGCAAATTCATAAGAATCCCTACTTTTGTCCCTTTGAGGACGAAGGCGGAGGTGCTACATGACCAGCAGCCCCGTTACAGCCTCGATGCTCTACGACCTTGTGGCGTGCCCACACCGTGTAACTATGGACCTGATCGGGAATCCACGGGAGCGCGATGAGGCGAGCCCGTTCGTACAGCTACTTTGGGAAAAGGGGTCAGCGTACGAGTCCGAGGTCATGACCGGCTTGGCGATGCGGTTTCTTGATCTGTCGCGCTACGGAACAGACGAGAAGGAACAACTGACGACTGAGGCTATGCAAAGAGGCGAACCGCTCATCTACAGCGGCCGCGTTCGTAGCGACGGACTGCTCGGTGATCCTGACCTTCTTCGCAAAGAGGGCGGCGGCTACATCGCAGGCGATATCAAGTCCGGTTCTGCCGAGCAGGGCCCGGAGGACGACACAAGGCCGAAGCTGCACTACGTGGTTCAACTCGGCTTGTACACGGATATTCTCGAGCGCAAACGTTTCTCAGCGGGGCGCCGAGCTTTTGTGTGGGACATACGCGGTCAAGAGGTGGCTTACGACTTCGAGTCGGTCTACGGTGTGCGCGAGCCAAAGACGCTCTGGCAGGACTATCTGGAAGTGTTGCGCGAAGCAGAGGGGATTGTTTCACGGACGACCACGACGCTTCCCGCATACAGCGCCACTTGCAAGCTGTGCCACTGGTATTCCGCATGCGTGAAGCGACTC
This sequence comes from uncultured bacterium, assembly GCA_965233185.1. GTDB lineage: Bacteria > Pseudomonadota > Gammaproteobacteria > Burkholderiales > SG8-39 > SCGC-AG-212-J23. The sequence continues at coordinate 39,241 of CBDDSA010000038.1, read as the reverse complement.
AGAGAGACGGACGATCTGACGACCATTCCGGACCTTGGGCGGTCGAAGCGCGATGTGATGCATGGCTACGTGCGAACAGTGACGGACTTCGCCCGGACCCCAATCGAGAAGCTGCTGTCTGGTAAGAAGACGCTATTCGCGGGCATCGGCCCCGACTCGTTGCGCAAGTTCCACGATCGCGCGCGGTTGCTGATCGATGAGAATGCAAGGCCGTTCGCGCGGGCTCCGATCGCATTTCCGAAAGGCGAGAGAGAATTATTCTTTGACATTGAAGTTGATCCGATGCGGGACATCTGCTATCTGCATGGGTTCATTGAACGGCGCAGCGGTGATAACGCAACGGAAGCCTTCTTTGCAGCTTTCGCAAGTGACGCGAGCCCGAAAGGAGAGGAAGACGCGTTTGCGCGGGCGTGGGCGTATGTTCAAGAGCGCCGCCCCTGTGTCATTTACTACTACTCGAAGTACGAGCGGACAATTTATCGAAAGCTTCAGCAGAAGTATCCGCGCGTGTGCAGCGCCGCCGATATTGAAGAGTTGTTCGATCCACGCACGACGATCGACCTGTATAGCGATGTCGTCAAGAGGCTGACAGAGTGGCCCACGTGGGATTACTCCATCAAGACGCTCGCGAAGTTCCTCGGATTTTCCTGGCGCGACAGCAATCCCTCCGGGGCGGCCTCTATCGAGTGGTTTGACAAGTGGATCCAAACGCGAGACCCAGCGATTCGGCAGCGTGTGCTTGACTACAACGAAGATGATTGCCGCGCTACGCGCGTCTTGCGTGATGCTATCGAAAAGCTACCGGTAAGTGAGGGGAGGCCGAAATGAACGGCAACGCCGTCGCACACGATGCGCAGAAGGTTCTCGCTGATCTCAGGGATCACTTGGCGCGTCACGACAAACCCCTTGCGTTCTTGTTTGGAGCCGGGACCTCATGCGCCGTCCGCGTGCCATCGAAGGAAGGTCAGGGCGAGACGCAACCGATCATCCCCGCGGTGGCGGGTGTGACGAGTCTTGCAAAGACGGAAGCAGCGTCCCTTGGAGAGAAGTACGGCAAAGCGTGGGCAGCGATCGAATCGGACTGTGCAGAGAATAGTCTGAATCCAAACGTCGAGACCATCCTCTCACGTCTGCGTATGATGCTCAGCGCGGCGGGAAGCGCAGACACGCTCGCGGGCCTGAAGCGCGAGGAGATTCGAGCGCTTGAGGAGAGCGTTCGCAAGACAATAGCGAAAGCTGTAACCCCTGACTTGGGGGCAATCGACAACTTTCCTCATCGGACGCTCGCGCGATGGCTCATAAAGACATCGCGGAATGTTCCGGTAGAAGTCTTCACGCTCAACTACGACGTGCTCATCGAGCATGCCCTTGAGTTGGAGCGTGTTCCGGTCTTCGACGGATTTGTGGGGAGCTATCAACCATTTTTTCACCCTGATAGCTTGCGCCGCGCGGAGGCATCGCCGGGAGCGAACTGGAGCCGTCTTTGGAAGATGCATGGGTCCGTGACGTGGCACCGCGTTGTCGACGACGGCAGGACCCGGATCGTCCGCGGACAGATAGACCCGAACGGCGAGATGATCTACCCGTCATTCCAGAAGTACGACGAGTCCCGACAGCAGCCCTACTCGGCATTCACGGATCGACTGAGACGGTTTTTGGAGCAGGACGACGCATTGCTTATCGCAGCTGGTTTTAGTTTCGGTGATGAACACATTAACGACCTCATCTTCGGTGCGCTTGAGAATCGGCCACGCACGCACGTATATGCGCTTCAGTTCGATGATCTTTCGGACGGCTCCGATCTGGTGAAGCGGGCCGTTCAACGGCCGAACATGATTGTGGTGAGTTCAAAGGTTGGCATTATTGGCGGAAGGCGTGCGCCGTGGGCGGCTATTGAGGTACCGCCGTTCATGAGCGCCGCCTTCGAACAGGTTGAAGAGGCCACCGAGGGTGGTGGCACATCCAAGGCAGGTCACATGAAGATCGGGGACTTCGCTCGATTCTGCGAGTTCCTCGGCGCCATGACGGCAGGTCAGTAGCTCATGCCTCTTCTCGACCCAACATATATCGGCCAGGTGGCCTCCGTCACGGGTGCGGTGGTCCGCGTAAGGCTTCGGGAGGACATGCCTTCGACGCTCGTGATGATTGAAGGTGTGTCCTATCGCGTGGGGCAGATCGGGGGATTCTTCCGTGTGCCCTTAGGCTACGCAAATCTCTATGGCGTCTGCACGCAGATCGGCGCAGACGCAGCGCCGCCGGGAATCGCTGAAGGCGCCTTTGGCGGTGCTCTTGAAGCTGACACGCAACTCCGCCTGTCAGGTTATCGTTGGATGACCATCGTGCTGTTTGGCGAGGGGATTGGGGGAGAGTTCGAAAGAGGCGTGGGGCAGTATCCGACGGTCGGCGATGAAGTTCACCTCGTGACGAACGACGACCTGAAGATCATTTACGGTTGGTCGAAGGGAAAGACTGGAACGATCTCCGTTGGTCACATAGCGGCAACGTCGGGGATATCAGCGGACGTCAGTGTTGCCGGACTGGTCAGCCGACACAGCGCGGTCGTCGGCTCGACGGGCGCCGGGAAGTCGAATCTGGTAACGGTGCTTCTTGAGTCCGTTGCGGACGGCAGTCTTCCAAGCGCACGGGCAATTGTGATTGATCCGCACGGGGAGTACGGGACTGCGCTCGGCGACAAGGCACGTGTGTTCCGCATCCGTCCCAACGTGGCTGTGGGCGAAAAACCGCTCTGGGTGCCATTCTGGGCGCTCCCGTTTTCTGAGCTTCAGCAACTCACTCTTGGAGGTCTTCAGCCGAACCATGAGGCTGTTATTAGGGATCAGGTGTTGGACATGAAGGTCGCAGCCGCCCCGCACCTCGCCTGTCCGCCGCCTGCTCAGACGCTGACTGCCGACTCGCCAGTGCCGTTCAGCATCAAGAAGCTCTGGTACGAGCTCGACAGATTTGAGCGCATCACATTCCCGACCACAAACCAGGCAACGCTGAATGACGCAAACGCGCCCGAAGTCACAGGCAATCCTGCAACCCTAACTTCGGACCGATATCCTGCGGCCAGCCCATACAACACCGCACCGTATAAGAACCAGAAGAAGAGAAACATCGAGAGGCAGCTCGATCTTATGCGAAGCCGCCTAGGTGACTCGCGGTTCTCGTTTTTGTTTTCGCCGGGTGGCGGCTTCGAGCCCGATCTCGACGGCCATGTCCAGAGTGATCTCGATGCGCTCGTTCGAGACTGGATTGGTCACGATAGACCGATCACCATCTTCGATGTGTCGGGGCTTCCCTCTGAGGTTCTGCCGACGATCGTCGGAACCATGCTCCGTGTTATCTATGACATGCTCTTCTGGGCACAGGACCTTCCGATCGGGGGCCGCGAGCAGCCCTTGCTGGTCGTTCTCGACGAGGCGCATCGCTTTATTCCGGAGGGGGCGGACACACCAGCGCACCGCACTTTATCGATGATTGCGAAGGAGGGTCGCAAGTACGGCACAGGCCTGATGTTGGTGAGTCAGCGCCCCTCAGAGATCGACAGTGCCGTTCTGAGCCAGTGCGGTTCTTTGATAGCACTGCGAATTACCAATGGCGCAGACCGCGCCAAAGTGGCAGCCGCAGTACCGGATGATCTGGGCGGGTTGGTGGATCAGTTACCGTCAATGCGCACGGGGGAGGCTGTGTTTCTCGGGGAAGTGATGCCCATTCCGTCTCGCGTTCGAATCCGCAAGGCCAAGAAGAAGCCGGTCGGGGACGACCCCAAACTTCCCGACGCTTGGCAGAAGGCGCAGCGGCCGGATGGTGCTCTCTACTCGAATGCGCTTGCGAACTGGCGTGCACAGTCAACCGCCGGCCAGCCACAGATCGAAGGGAATCAAGACGAGGAGGTACCGAATGCCTGAGATGCACTATGTTGATTCGACGAACATCGAGGCGATTGGCTACGATACGAACGCGCAGGAACTGCACATCCGCTTCTTGAAATCGGGGGAGACGTATGTCTACTACGCAGTTGATGAGTGGGTGTTCAATGAAATGATGCAGGCCGATTCGAAAGGGAAGTACCTGAACGCGAAAATCAAACCCAACTACCAGTGTGGCAAGTTGTAGGAGTGAGGCGAGACGTTGTCGGAGTTCAAGAAGGGGCTGCGACATTACGACTTCCGTTAGCACGGCTAACAGTAGTCGCGACTCACTCGGAGTAAGGAGATGGAACTTTACTCGCGATTCATCAGTCAGATTGTCAACCGCGAAAGAGCTCAATCGTTGAAGGGCTATCTCGCACGCAGGGCGCCCTGGCATTCACTGCAGACTTCACTGGACGCACCTGCACGATCTTGAATTTCGTTGGCTGTGTCAGCCCGCCTGATGCCCGTTAGCGCATCGCCCTTCGCTCGCAAGAGCGCCGAAACCGGCCTCATCTCCTGAAAGCCGGTAGCCGCAAGGCTCGGAGGTATCCGTAAGCCGCCGCCCCTCGGGGCATTCAGTCATGCGCATGACGCGATAGTTCGCGTTTCTGCCGCGATACGTCAGTCGCGCCAGCAAGCGGAATTCCGTTTGCATCTGCGTCAACCTCGAACGGACTTTCTCTCCGTTCTCAGTCTGTACCGCTGCCCCTGCTGAACTTCTGGTGCGCCAACTGCGCGTCCATGCGTAAGGCTCGCGGGCAGACTCCTGCTCGCACACCGCGACGACCTCGGCCGCCGCGATTCCTGCGCCAACATTTGTCCGCACTCCTGCGGCAACCCGTGGCTGCGCCAGCCGGCGTCGTCACTGGCGGCTTGCTGCTAGTGACGACGCGCCGTATGCCTCAGTCATCAAGGAGTTGCAGCGTGCTGGCGCAAGTGACGACCCCTCGTGATGTGCTCTTCTGGCGCATCACATCGTAACAACCGCGCAATGCGGTTCGTCCATCTGCCCGTTCCGCAACGGGCGTCGTTCGACCTCGCGCGCAACCCGCGCACCCCTGAGCCTTGGGTGATGGCTCATCTCGAAGAATCGACTTCCAACAGGAAGCGGCCTCGATGCCAATGCCACGTGTCGGGCAGGCGAGCAGCAAAAACGACGGCATAAAACGGGAGTGGTGTCCCGGGTCCCTCGAAGTGCTCGTCCTGCCCAGGCAGGCGAGACGGACAGAAACACTAACCGGACATGCAGCACGCACCAGGGCCAATTGGGAAACGAATAAAGAGGACACGATGAGAGATCTGAACTACGAACTGAAGCAACTCTGCCTGCGCAACCGCGACGGCAGTTTTTCCACGCAGTACGCGCGCGAGCGCATTCTGACCATGATCGCCAACCAGCTACACGAAATGGGCTTTCATCACATGCAGGCGGCGAGCCTGAAACCCAAGCACGTGGAGGCACTGGTCGAGTGCTGGAAGGCGGAATCCCTTTCCGCCGGCACGATCAAGAACCGGATGACCGAGCTGCGCTGGTGGGCCGAGAAGGTGGCCAAACAGAACGTGCTGGCTCGGGCCAACGACTTCTACGGCATCCCTCGCCGGAATTATGTGACCAATGTCAGCCGGTCGCGGGTGCTCACCAGCGGAGACCTGGAGAAGATCACCGATCCCTGGACGCGGATGTCGCTCAAGCTGCAGGCGGCCTTCGGCCTGCGGCGGGAGGAGTCGATCAAGATCCGGCCCGAGTCGGCCGACCGCGGCGACCGGCTCGCGCTCAAGGCGAGCTGGACCAAGGGCGGCAGGGAACGCGAGATTCCGATTCGCACGGCGGAGCAGCGCTTGGTGCTCGACGAAGCCAAGCAGCTCGCGGTCCGCGGAAGCCTGATCCCGAAGGCGTCGAGCTACGTCCAGCAATTGCAGCGATTCAAGGCGCAGTGCATGGCGGCGGGAATTCAGCACGTGCACGGCCACCGCCACCAGTACGCGCAGGATCGCTACCGCGTACTGACCGGCTGGGCCTGCCCCGCGCAGGGCGGGCCGACTTCGAAGCAGCTTACTTACGAGCAGAAAGCGATCGATCGCCAGGCCCGCCTCACGATCAGCGCGGAGCTGGGCCACGGTCGCGAAAGAATCGCATCGGTCTATCTCGGCCGATAGCGGATTCTGGTGGCGGCAATCGAACGCGGGCGACGATGCTGTTAGCAGTGCTGACACGCGGCACCGACGTGAAATTGGAACGGCCGGCATGCGCACACGCCTGAACACGTCCGCGAACGGCGGCGGTCGCGAATCGGAGGTGTTGACCTTCAGCGCGCTGTTGACGCTGTTGGGCCGACGGTCCCGGCAGTCGATCTACGACCTGATGCGGCGGGACCCGTCCTTCCCTCGACCGCGACAGCTCGGCAGCGAGTTCTCCATCGGCTGGCTGCGGGCCGAGGTCATGCAGTGGTTGCATTCCCGGCCGCTGGTGGAGTTGAACGGACTCGATGCGGTGGAACGGCGGAGAAGAGCACGTAAATCAGGGCCCATGGAGGCTTCGCAAAAGCGCTTGCGATGATTTTGGCGCCGGTCGTATTTCTCAGCGGTATGCCATGGTTCCAGACGACCACATGTGGTCAAAAAGGCGTGGAGCAACCTCAGCCCCTGCAAGGAGGTAGCAGCTGAGTTTTCAAGCTGGACATAGGAAGACTCTTGACGGCGCGTCATCACCAAAGAGCTTCTTCTTCCTTTCGTTGCGCCATTTCTCGCACCGATGCTTCAACTGGCTTTCGACACTTGGCCAGAACATGCGGAACGGTTCGCCGTGATCTGGGCCGCTTGGCAACCCGTCCTCGGAGCGTCCATCGACAATCTTGGCAAACGGCACTGAATAGCGCCAGAAATCTTCTGGCTTATGCGCCTCACGCATTTGACTCAGCCAATGTTCTGACCACGCGTTTCTCTCGTAAGCGTACATTGCCGCCGACTGTGTCTTTCCAATGAATCCGGGCGTGCCCTGATAACGCCCAAGTACTCCCTTATTGAATTCGTTGCAATCCGAGAGACCCGCCACCATCAGGGCGCGTGCTATCTCCCCTGGTTGGCCTGTCAGCAATCGCGCGTCGATATATGCTCTGAGCAAGTGGTGCTTGCCGTTCCGGAGCGCCGCCAGCACCTCAACCGCCAATTCATCGTCGTTTTCAGCTCGATCCAAACGGTCAAACCGGAGACCGTCCAACGCCGGATTATCTTTGGCAGACCAAAGCGTCATCGCCTCAAGGGTTATGCCAGCGCGGCCAAACGTCCAGCGAACAAATGGTTCGCTATCTGCCAGCGCATTAAACAACTGGACTGCCTGGTCCGGATTCCTGTCCGCCAGAGCATGGGCCAGCAACAAGCCGATATTATGGATAGCGGCACGATGCGGCTTGGGCAGCTTCATAAAGAGATCGAACCAATTCTCGGCGCATTTCGGATCAGCAGCCACTATCGCTTCAAATTCCGGAATCTGGAGCCGGTCGAGAATGATGTTGGCATTCTCCTTTGTCAGCTTTGCCCTGAAAGCTTCAAAGGCCTCCCGAACGCGCGCCTGCCGTTCCTCGAATGCTTCGCTGCTTTCCGCCAGCTGCCGCATGGCTTCTTTGAGATCGCTTGGCCCAAGCGGTTTCTCTGCGGCGCTATAGCGGGGCGGCTCTACACCATCGCCGGTACGCTGCGCCAGTTCGATATCCGGCACCGCGATATCCAAAACCAGATTGGTAACTCTCCTGATAGAGGCATCGATGAGTATTGCTACGTCGCGTGCAGCATCACCGCCTAGTCGTCTTGCCACTCGCCCATAGTGTTCCGGTGCGATTCGAGAGAGTGCTTCTTCGTGCGAGATCATCCCACGCGCGGCGGCTTCAAGAATTATGCACGAACCGTACCAAATCTCGTAGCCGAAATCCTTTGTAACTAAAGCGGCACTCCAGCCACCCTTCACCACCGCGTCAATGGCCGGTTCATCGCATATGCTTGCAATTAGACTCAAGGTCTGTGCGCGGACGCGCTGAGAAGCGGTTTGCACAAGCCCGGGTAGATGAATGCGTGCATTTTTTGATACTGGTGTGGCAGTGCATCTACCAAACGCCAGCACGATGTACTGAAGGGGTTCGTTGTTCTCTCTGATCGCCTTTTCCAAATAGGCTTCAAACATTGCTTCATCAAGTGGCTTCGCAATATCTAAAAGCTCAACGAGTAAGTGTTCGTCCGCTTGTCCGCCGACTATTGCCTCAATTTGCTCATTTGCGCTCAGCAGCGGAAAGGCCACAAGCAGGTGGTACTGCGCGACAATCCACCGCTCATTCTCGCTCAGGCTCTCATCAGCACCGCCGGCGGTCCCAGCCACCACTCGCTCAACTAGGCGCTCGGCGTGGTGACGGGTTATAAGGGCATTGTGATTTCGCGTCTCAAACATCCCTTGGCGTAGCGGGAAGCCTGTCCGAACGAGGACGTTCGAAATAAACTCGTGGTGCTTTTCTATGCCTACCTGGGGTTGGAATCGCGCAATTCCCGGACGGGCCATTTCGAAAAAGTGATCCTCGCTGGTATGCCCCATGTGGAGCCGGATCTTCGATACATCAATCGCTGCATATAATTCTGCGGTCTTGGCTATGTTCTCCGGTATCACGGCTTTCGGATCACAGGGATCGGTCGCACAATAATTCTCGACAAGCCGCCAGCCTTCAAATCTCTGCCGGTCGGCGGTTAGTTCGTCGATCAATGTCTGCGCCTTGACGGCATCGTCCGGATCGCCGGTCGCCCTCAACAGATTTGCGAGGGTCCATTTTCCGGTATCGGACACGTTGGGCCCTTCGAACATGCCGCATGCCTTCAAGATGGCATGACGCGCGTCACGCCAATCTAGGCGGTTGAGCGTGACAAGGTGTCTGAACTCCTTGTAGGGTGCACCAAACCCGGAATTTAATGCGTTCGCGAAACTCCAGTGCGCAAGAGCCGTCGCAAACGGTGCGATCGATTTGCCGGCGATTAACTTAAGTGCAAAACGTCCGAGGGTAGCGAGGTCACTATCGTCGTCCCGAGTGAGCGTGTCCAGAAGCCTCTTTTCAGAATCCGATAGGTCGCCCAGGTCTGTGTCGATCTTGTTCTGTCGCTTCGTGCGCTCCTTCTCGACCTCATCCGCAGGATCGCGGGAACGGTGGGAGGACATGCGGGCTTCCGGCGAAAGCGAATAATGCCCTAGCCAGGATTGAATAAGGGGCGACATCACCGACCACGCAGGTTCACTTTTCTTTGCCACGAGTAACGCCGCCTCGATCCAGTCAAAATTGGGCTGCCGCGCCGATGCCAGGCACATGCGGTGCGCGGCCTGCATGAAAATCTCGGGACGTTTTCGGGCAAGGCCTGTGAACCCGGGCAATTCGTCAGCATTTAGATTTTGCAAGTCCGCAAAGACGCTGAGGATGGTGGCGCCCATTTCTATCGGACATTCATCATCGAGACAGGCAATTGTGAGTGCGGCAACTATGGCGTCGGCCGTTCGGTCGAGCGCGCTGATCGGCTCAATCATCGCCTCCAACGAATCGGCCAGGTCATGACCATTACGACGAGCCTTGCGAAGTTCATCGAGTACTGCGAAGCCAAGCGCTAGTGCAAGGCTGCCTTCATCTAAGCTGTAGCGCGTAGGATCACCCTCGACGGGGATAAAGAATCGGCCATCGCAAACCGCTTCAAGCCCGCCGTCGAATATTTTCAGATCATCGCGATTCTGTCCCCTGACACGATCAAGAATATTCCGCGCATGGTCTTGAAGCGTACGAGCGAATTCATGCGCCGGGCGTTGGGTAGGTGCGTCGCGCTCATGCACGCGCATGTGCTCGAACAACAGTCGGCTAACGCTGAGTTCTTCCAGTTCCTTGATCTGCACGCTTTCCAGTAGCTCAAGTGCGATGCCGAGCAAACGAGGATTGCGCAAAGATGCTTCGACCTGAGGCCGCAAGTCAGTTTCGAGGATGCCACGCGCCGCGAGGATCGCTTTACGTTCCGCGTCCGTCCATTCCGGCACGTTCACTTCTGTAATTGGGGAAAGCAGGCGCCGCTTCACCTGGCTTGAGTAATATGCCGACCGCGAGGTGATGATGAGCCGTCCGCCGATTCGGTCAATCTCGAAACTCATTGCGTCGATAATCTGACCCCAATCCGTCTGCGGACGCTGATTCAAGCCGTCGATAACAACGACAAGACTCGGGGTATCCTGCCTCCCGGCTTTGTGCCACCGGTCCAGCTTTCGGCGCCACCAGTTATAGGCTGCTTCCGAGACGCGACCGCTGGTCTGGGCGATAAGTTTGTCGATCAGCGACTTCGTTAGATCACCCGTTGACGAAGTCGCGCCAAAGTCGTCCGCCGTGAAGACAACCATAAGCGGCTTTTCCTTGAGCGAAAGCCAACTTTGCGCGAACAACCATGATTTGCCGTTCCCTTCATCCCCAAGCACCGCGGCAACATTGCCATCGGGCCTATCTGTGAGCAGCGGCTTCATCTGATCCACGAGCGCTTCTCTTGCCGCCGGTTCGCCTGCCGTCTTATCCCCGGGAGCCAGTGCCTGGCGCAGGAATCGCTTTGCAATTCGCTTGCTGGAAAAGACATCTACGAGCCAAGCGTTGTTGGCGTGTTTGGCTAAGCCTGCACCGGTTGTTGGTTCCTGCAACAGTGCGCGAATTCGCGTGGCGTGGCTCTCGAACCCGTCACCTTCCCGGATCGCCTTGAGGGCGGCTACGGACTTGGAGGCCAACGCACTTGCGTTGACGTGTTTTATTAGAAAAGCCGAAACTGTCGATTCCGCCATCGCTAGTGCGACGGCTAGTGGCGGGAGGTTGTCGTCGCTCCAGTCCAGAATGAGAGTTGCGATCCCGCTCTTTTGCCCGAGTTCGCGGACATCATCTACAAGCTGAGTTTTGACTTGCGTCGTTGCGCCAAGTACCCACAAGTCGATGTCGCCGTTGTCGCCGATCGAGAGTTCGGCGATCTTCGTGAGAACTTCGGTCCTTGGAATACTGCCGTCGTAACGCTTGCCTTCGAAGCATATGGCATCGTCTTCGTACGCCGCCTTCCCGTCGACCCCAAATTGCGACCCACTGCCGGCGAGACGGAACGGAACGCCGGTAATTTCTGTCAGTGTTGCGGACAAGAGACCTTCAAACCCCTCTGCCCCGGTTGCGGGAAGTTTGAGCAGGGCATCCCGCAGGCTATCGATATGTCCACGCATTGACTGACAAGCTCCAGTTGCCGATCGCTTCCGCTCTCTCACTGCGCGCCAAACTCCGTACCGCTACTGACAACATCCCTCGGAAGCAGTCGTGATATTTACCGGTGAGTCGGTCTCGTCGAACATTGCGCCGTCCGGTCGCTCATGAGCACCATGGCGATCACCTGCCAGAGTGATGGAATTGCGGAACTCCTAGTAATCAAGGGCCAACACATGGCCGATTATGACTTCCGCTAGTTCCCTTTTTTCAGGCAAGTGTAGGTCACGGTATAGGTCGTTACTTCAGCCGCCCAGAAACCCAATGAAATCGAGGGCTTTACGCCCATGCATCATCGGGGTGTGTTCTGTAGCGTTGATCCTGTCCTCCCGCCGGAGTCGTCCTGAATCGGTGGCTTCAGTATGACGGTCTGGAGGGGGCCATTGAAAGCCCTCTCCCCCTGGGCACTCAGCGGTGCCCCGTTCGTCCCGATTTCAGCGCGGCCGAGGAAGCGGTTCCCTGGCCTGCGCCTTGGCGAGCTCCGCGACGAACGCTGCAAAAGGCGCGATATTCGCGAAGGAGCTCGCCTGCTCGAGCGCATCCATGTACTCCTTGCGCCTTTCTACCGGGATCACCGTCCAGACATAGCCGGCGGGAACGAGCATCAGGTTCATCAGGAATCTCGCCAGCCGGCCATTCCCATCCATGTAGGGATGGATATAGACGAAGAGGAAGTGTCCCAGCACGGCGCGTACTTGCGGCTCTGCCTCGGCTTCGAGAAGCTCGAAAAGGACCGGCATGCATTCGCGCACTGCCTCCTTCGAAAGCGGAACGTGCAGCGCGCCACGAATGAACACCTGATCGTTGCGATAGCCGGCAAGGTCGGACGCTTTGAGGATGCCGGCTCGCACGCTTGGACCGAAGAGCGCCTGGTACCACCGCGGCAATGCCTGCCGAAATGCCGTGCCGGGGTTTTCACCTTTTACGGCTCGAACAAGATCCTGCGTCACCAGATTGTGAGTCTCAAAGTATCCGCGCGCAGCCATGGCATCGCGGGTAGCGCGATCCTTTTCATCGCCATCAGGGTTCCAGCTTGCATCGCGGATCTTCTCGATAAGGGTGGCAGTGACGCGGTAGCCCTCTATTGAGAGTGAGTGGTATGCGTCTGTTACGTAGCGCGCCTCTACGTCTTTCAAAAGCGCGTCGATATCCTTCGGTGCACCAGGCGCCGGCGGAAATGCCGCGACGACTTCCTCTCGCATGTCGGTCCACATCAAGCGCAGCCGCTGCACGTACGGCGATTCGGGTCGTCCATCCGGCAGCGCAGCGGGGAGCGGCTTTTCAAAGGGATTGATTTCAGTGACGACATGACCAGCGCCACGCATGGCGCCGAGGATTTCATCGCCGATCGGCGCCCGCCCAATGGCGCGGAAGCCGCCTGCAAGGCGTCCTGCCACCGCCGGGTGAGAGCCCTCAAGAAGCGCGCGGAGCACCTCTGACGCATCGGACAACGATCCCAACGCGATTTGCGCGGCCATGGGGCTTTGCACGAACAACGTCGGACTTGCCGTCACGAGCGCCGCCGGCAGCTCGACAAGACGAAGTCCGCCGCAATCCTCTACAGGCGAGGACGGCAGCAGCTTCGCGGCTTTGTAAATGTAGAGCGAGCAGCCGTGGAGCAGCTCTACGGCTTGATTCGTGCCTGCCGTTGCCCAGATCTGGACCTGCCTGGGGACGGTCCGCTCGCCCGAGCGCAGCAAAAGCGACTGTTCCGGGTTGACGTGCCAGCTTTCGCCAAATCGCTTGTCGGCGTAGCTGGCGATGAACTCCCGCACGCTTGCGTACCAGGCGGACGTATCGCCTTTGGCCTCGTCCGGGCGCGTCGGGATGTACCAGCCGCGTATGACCTTCTTCAGGAAACCGGCGCGAAGCAGGGCCTCGCGGTCCGCCCGCGAAAGCTCCGTTCCGGGGATCGCTTGAATGCCCCTTTCTTGGAGACGCTTCAGGGCCTCCAACGCAGTCGCCAGTCGTTCCTGTAGTGTGGGCACAAGGGGCAGGTGTATTTGGTTACAAGAGTTTATTGCGAATGGTTACAAGAGTCTACTGTTTGCAGTTACAAGACTATTCAGTTTATAGTATATAAATCAAACTGTTATAAAAATATAAAGACGGGAAAAAGAAGGAGAGCATCCGCGTCCTGCGCGCCAAGCGTCGGGCTGCAGACGAGAGCCGCCCTCTGAGCGGTCTCATCCAGGATGCCGGTCGCCCGCCTCAATCCCTCCGCAGCTCCATCTCATAGGCGAAGTTCCCGGCCGCGTGCAGGGAATCGGCGACTTCCAGCAGCCGGTCGCTGGCGTCGTAGTAATAGCGGCGCACGCGCAGGCCGCAGGCACCGGGGGGCGCCTTCAACCGCCTGCGCTCTCCGGCGTCCAGCGGCAGTGCTTCGATGCGCTGGCCGATGCGGGCGATGCGCACCCCCAGCGCCTTCTCGACCTGCGGGTATATCGCCCCCGCGATCCGCGGAAGGCGCTTTTCCAGGGCCGCGAGCGCGACATGCAGATATACGTTCATGAGGCATACCGGCCTTGCCATGCCCGGGCGGGTACGCACGCCGCTCAACTTGATCCATTCCTCGCCGTGCCGGCACCTGAGCGCCACCAGATCGTCCCCGCCAGCCCTGATCCGCTCGCGCCGCTCGATGATGAACTGCGTGTCGCTCGCGTAGCGGAAGAGATCCTGCGCCGAGCTGAAGCGCAGGCTGAGCGCGGAACCGCGGTCCGTGGAGGCCACCGTAGTGCCCGAACCGCGCCGCCGCGCAATCAGGCCGGTATTGCGCAGTTGCCGCAGCGCCTCGCGCGCGGTGTAGCGGCTCACGCCGTACTTCTTGCACAGTTGAGCCTCGGTAGGCAGGGAATCGCCGACGGAGAGCCTGCCCGAGGTGATGTTGTCCTCGAGTTCGTTTGCAATCTGCTCGTAGCGGTGCGGCTTTCCCGTCGGCGGGAGTCCAGGATCGGAACGGGCCTTGTCGCGCATGATGGGAAAATCTTACCGCGCCTTTTGACAGAAGTCCGGACAAACATATATAGTTGTCCGGACAACTCAGCGACCCCCCGAATGAACATGCGCATGACGCACCGGACAGGGATCCGGACCACGCCCCTTCACGGGTCCTTCGGACTCGAGGTGCACGGACTGGACCTCTCGAAACCGCTCGAGGACGGGCTGGACGTCCGGCTGGACGAGCTGCTGAGCGAGCACGGCGTGCTGCTGTTTCGCCGCCAGCTCCTCGGCGAGGAGGACCTGGTGCGCTTCGCCGGCGCCTTCGGGGAGCTCGAGCGCACGATCTACACCAGGGGCGTCTCGCCCTATCACCCCGAAGTGATCTACATCAGCAACCTCAAGTATCCCGACGGCAGCAACGTCGGGCTGCTTGGCGACCAGGAGGTCGACTGGCATTCCGACCAGACCTACCGCACGCGGCCGGCGACGGGATCGATGCTCTATGGCCTCGAAGTCACGTCGACGTCCGGCCGGACGTACTGGGCGAACCAGTACGCCGCCTTTGAAGCCCTGCCGGCCGACGTGCGCGCGGCGATCGAAGGCCGCACGGGAGTTTTCAGCTATGCGAAGCGCCTCGAGGTGTTCTACCCCAAGGACCAGAAGCGCGACGAGGGTCTGAAGAAGCGGGCGCCCGAGCTAGCCATCCATCCCGTCGTCCTCAAGCATCCGCGCACGGGCAGGAAGGCGCTCTACGCGGACCCGGTGACGCTGGTGGAAATCCAGGGCTTGCCCAGGGACGAGAACGAGCGGCTGCTGAGGATCCTCGCGGAGCGATGCGCCGCCGCGGAGCTCGTCTATGAGCACGCCTGGAGGCAGGGCGACGTGGTGCTGTGGGACAACGGTTGCACGCTGCATAGGAGGGATCCGATCGCCGCGGAGCGCGCCAGGTTCATGAAGCGCATGACCATCTTCCTGCGCGCCGAGCGTCATTGCCTCCCGCACTGAGCCTTTTCATTCATTGATGACCAAGGGATCCGAATGAACGCCCCCGACATGGCCATGGCGCGCCAGGCCGCCAGCGACTCGACGATTGCGCAGGCGCTCGCCGGCTTCGCCGCGGAGCTGCAGATTGCCGACGTCCCCGCAGCGGTGATCGAGCGCGCGAAGCTTCACATGCTGGACGCGATCGGGGTCGCGCTGGCGTCGAGCCGGGAAGATTTCGCGCCCCGCATCGTCGACTCGCTTCGCGGCATCGGCGCCGCGGGCGCCTATCCGGTGATCGGATTCGCCGCCCGGCTGCCGATGCGCGACGCGGTGCTCGCGAACGGCGCCATGGTCCACGGCATCGACTTCGACGACACGCATTCGGCGGGCGTCCTGCATGTGTCCTCGAGCGCTCTGCCGATGGCGCTCGCGGCGGCGCAGAGCATCGGAGGCACCGGCAGGGACGTGCTTCTGGCGTATCTGATTTGCGTCGAAACCGCGAGTCGCATCGCGATCGCAGCCCGGGGCGGCTTCCACGTCAACGGCTTTCATCCCACCGGCATGGTGGCGCCCTTCGGCGCCGTCCTCGGAATCGGACGGCTGTGGGGCCTCACGCGGGCGCAACTCGCGCACGCGCAAGGCGTGGTCCTCAGCATGGCGAGCGGCTCTTTCGAATTCCTCGAAGACGGCGCGTGGAACAAGCGCCTGCATCCGGGCTGGGCGGTGGGCGCGGCGATCACCGCCTGCGCGATGGCGCGGGGCGGGTTCGTCGGCGCGACGCGGACCTACGAGGGCCGCTACGGGCTCTACAACTCCTACCTCGGCAAGAAGGATGCCGCGGATCTGGCGGCCTGCACGGCCGGCCTGGGAACCGAGTGGGAGATGCTCAACGTGGCGATCAAGCCCTACCCGGTCTGCCACTACAACCATTCCTTCGTCGACGCTACGCTCGCCCTGCGCGAAGCGCACCGCATCGGGCCGGAAGACATCGAGTCGATCGATGCGCTGATCGCCGCAGACCAGGTCGGCATCGTCTGCGAGCCGCAGCCAAATAAGCGCCGCCCCCGCAATTCCTACGACGCGAGATTCTCGCTGCCTTTCGCGCTCGCCGCGGCTCTGGTTTACGGCCGCCTGACCATGGACGAAATCTCCGGCGAAGCCATCAACGATCCACGCGTGCTCGCGCTCTGCGACAGGACCCGCTACAGCATCGACCCGGAGTCGGCCTACCCGAAGTACTACTCGGGCGCAGTGGAAATCCGGCTCAGGGACGGACGGCTCCTGAAGCAGCGCGAGCAGATCAACCGCGGCTCGCGCGAAAGGCCGCTGGAGCGCGCGGATATCGTCGCGAAATTCCGCGCGACCGCGAGCCGGGCGCTCTCGGCGCAGCGCCTGGACCAGGTACTCAACGATACGTTGAGCCTCGAGACGGCGCCGTCGGCGGAGCGCTTCGCCGCCGCCCTCGGCATGCAGGAAATCGACAGATACGGCGCCAACGCCGCGGATAGCAGGGTCGACTAGCGCGTGCGCGCGCATCGCCTGCAGCGCAGCGAGCTGGCGGTTCCCGCGACCTCCGCGCGCTTCGTCGAGAAGGCCGCGGCAAGCGCGGCCGACGCGATCTTCCTCGACCTGGAAGACGCGGTCGTGCCCGAGCGCAAGGCAGAGGCGAGGAAGAACGCGGTCGCGGCGCTGCGCGACCTGGACTGGGGTCGCAAGATCGTGTCGGTCAGGGTGAACGCCCTCGACACGCCGTGGGGGTGCAGGGACGTGGTGGAGGTCGCCGAGGCATGCCCGCGGCTCGACCGCATCCTGCTTCCCAAGTGCGACACGCCCGGCCATGTCGCTGCGGTCGACCTGATGCTCGCCGGAGCGGAAAGCGGGCGCCCGCGGGAGCGCCGCGTCGGCGTGGAAGCGCTGATCGAGACCGCCCGGGGGCTCGCCAACGTCGAGGCGATCGCGGCGGCCAGCGAGCGGCTCGAGGCGCTGGTTTTCGGCGCGGGAGATTTCCAGCTCGACATGCGAATCTTCGCGCGCTCGGTGGGCGCGCCCTCGGCGAGATACGCGGTTCTCACCGATGCCGGCCGCGGGCCGCGCGAGCGCCACTGGAACGATCCGTGGCATTTTGCGCTCGCGCGGGTGGCGGCCGCCTGCCGGGCGAACGGCCTTCTGCCGATCGACGGGCCGTTCACCGGCATCGGCGATCCGGAAGGCTTCCGCGCGGCCGCCGAGCGGGCCGCCGCGCTGGGCTTCGAGGGCAAGTGGGCCATCCACCCGTCGCAGATCGAGGCTGCCAACGAGATCTATTCGCCGTCGGCGGAGCAGACCGCCTGGGCGAAGGAGGTGCTCGAGGCGCTCGCCGCGGCCGGTCGCGAAGGAAAAGGCGCGGTCAAGGACCGGCACGGCGAGATGATCGACATGGCGCACGTGAAGATGGCCCGGCTGGTGCTCGCGCGCGCCGACCAGGTCGCCGCGCGGCGCGCAGCCCCGTGAACGCGCTCGAAGGCGTCCGGGTCCTCGACCTCGGCACGTTCATCGCGGGTCCCTACTGCGCCACGCTGCTCGGCGAGTTCGGCGCGGAGGTCATCAAGGTGGAGCCTCCGAAAGGGGGCGATTCGCTGCGGCAGTTCGGCAGCGGCACCGAGTGCGGCGACACCCTGGTCTGGCTGTCCGAGAGCCGCAACAAGAAATGCGTGACCCTCGATCTGCGCCAGCCGCGCGGCATCGAGCTCGCCAGGGAGCTCGTGCGCCGCTGCGACGTTCTGGTGGAGAATTTCCGCCCCGGCGTGATGGAGAAATGGGGCCTCGGCTGGGAGCAGGTTCACGCCCTGAGCCCGCGCGCCGTGATGGTCCGGATCTCCGCCTACGGGCAGACCGGCCCCTATCGCAACCGGCCCGGGTTCGCGCGCATCGCGCACGCGTTTTCGGGGCTCGCCTTTCTCGCCGGCGAGCCGGGCCGAATTCCCGTGGTGCCCGGATCGACGTCGCTTGCCGACTACATGGCCGGCATGTACGGCGCGTTCGGCGCCCTCGTCGCCCTGCACGCGAGGGCGAGCAGCGGCAAGGGGCAGTGCGTCGATCTCGGGCTGTACGAGCCGGTGTTCCGCGTCCTGGACGAAATCGCGCCCGCGTTCGCGAAATTCGGGACGCTGCGCGAGCGCATGGGCGCGGACACGGTCAACGTGTGCCCCCACAGCCACTACCGGACGCGCGACGGGAAGTGGGTTGCCATCGCCTGTTCGAACGACAAGATGTTCGCTCGCCTGGCCGAGGCCATCGGGCGGGCCGACCTCGCCTCGGAGGCGCGCTACGGCCTGAAGGAAAAGAGGCTCGCGGCGCGCAACGAGGTCAACGGCATCGTCGCCGACTGGGTGGCTTCCCTCGATTGCGAGCAGGTGCTGGCGCGATGCGAAGCGGCAGACGTGCCCGCCGGCCTGCTCCACAGCATCGCCGACATCTTCGCTGACCCTCAATACAAGGCGCGGCAGAACATCGTCACGGTCGATTCGCGCATCGGTCCGCTCCCCGTCGCGGGAGTCGTTCCGAAGCTATCGACGACGCCCGGAACGATAAGATGGCTCGGCGCCGGGCTCGGCACGCACAACGAAGAGATCCTCGGCGGGGTGCTCGGCCTCTCGCGCGCGGACCTCGAAGAGCTGCGCGCTCAACGCGTGATCTGACGGAGGTGAATGCCGTGCGAAGCAGAACCGGGACTGGGGGTCCCAAGTCAACCCCTCGCAGTTCGGCCTTCGACCGACTGCTGATTTAGCTAGTCCGAAAAGGAGGCCTTGTCATATCTTGCACTTATCGCCGCCGCGGTGAGCCGCGGCGATTATGACTGGGTGCCGCGCGTTTCCGTTGGGTTAATGGCGCGCTCGTTTCGTTCACCATCGATCCGCGTTCAAAGGAGGGCCGGCGCGCGATCACCCGGTCTCACTCCGATGCTTGTTGGACGCTAAGAAGCACCGCGCTGCGCTAGGAGTCTGCGCGGCAGACCGAGATTCCTAGTACCGCCGCATTCTCGACTATCGCCTACGCACTACACACGAGAAGCAGCTTCGGACCTGGTTGTGCGACGCAGGTTATGACCCGGTCCTTGAAGCCTCGACACCGTCTCAACGCGGACCGGGGCTTGGTGGGTCAGAATTTCTTGCAAAGCGCGCGCGAGAGCGCGCCGGGTCACGTCGTGCGGGCGCAGTCCCGCGGGACGTGACCCGTCGCTCCCTCTCTCACCCCGGAGAGCTACACTACCGCCTACCAGAACATCCTCGAGACCGCGGTTGTAGCTCCCTCTCTCACCCCGGAGAGCTACACTTTCGCGAGCAGCTGAACGATCGAGCCGAGGGTTGTAGCTCCCTCTCTCACCCCGGAGAGCTACACTAGCTCCTTCTGGATCCAGTTGTGGAGGCGTGTTGTAGCTCCCTCTCTCACCCCGGAGAGCTACACTGGCGGGAACCTTCGTATATGGTTCTGGGGTGTTGTAGCTCCCTCTCTCACCCCGGAGAGCTACACTGAGCCGTTGTGCTTCTCCCACACGATGTCCGTTGTAGCTCCCTCTCTCACCCCGGAGAGCTACACTTTCGGCAGCACGTCGGCCTGGTCGTCCTCCGTTGTAGCTCCCTCTCTCACCCCGGAGAGCTACACTGCGAAGTACCTGAGCAACTGCGCTGCCTCGGTTGTAGCTCCCTCTCTCACCCCGGAGAGCTACACTTTCCCCGGCTCGCTCGCCCCGTCCAGCGTGGTTGTAGCTCCCTCTCTCACCCCGGAGAGCTACACTTCGCAGGTGTCGATCTCGAGCGCCATCTGCGTTGTAGCTCCCTCTCTCACCCCGGAGAGCTACACTTCGTATCAAGCTGCCGACTGTCCAACGGATGTTGTAGCTCCCTCTCTCACCCCGGAGAGCTACACTGCTTGACGATGCTTTCCAGATCCGTTAGCAGTTGTAGCTCCCTCTCTCACCCCGGAGAGCTACACTCTCGCGTCAAAGCGCCTGGTGGTCATAGACGTTGTAGCTCCCTCTCTCACCCCGGAGAGCTACACTGCCGCTTGCGGAACGGTCATGAACTGATCCGTTGTAGCTCCCTCTCTCACCCCGGAGAGCTACACTAGGGCGGCGCTAAGCCTTTGTTCTGGCAGCCAGAACAAGGGCTTTTCTTTTTGAAGAGAAGCCTAAAAGAGAAGCATTTGGTTGGCCTTGACCGCCTTTTCCTGGAAAAGCGGCAGGCCGACGAGCAGCTTCATGCTGGCGTACTGCTTTTCCGTGACGGTCAGGCACCGGACGGAGCCTTCCGGCGGCAGGTTGGCGATCAGTCGCTGCATGTGTTTTTCCTCCGAGTCGCGTCCAGCCAGTATCCGGCCGTAGACCGAAAACTGGATCATGTCAAAGCCATCGTTGAGGAGGAAGCGGCGAAATTGCGTGTAGGCACGTCGTTCGGCGCGTGTCACCACCGGAAGATCAAAGAACACGAGGAGTCGCATGTATCGCCGCGTGTCCTCGGCCATCCGCTCAAGCCTCGATCAGGTGTTGCCTGAGGCCGATCAATCGAGGAAGCTCCAGCACGGTTTCGGATCCTTCGTATATTCGCGAAAGCGACGCAGTGGTCTGCTCGATCGCCGCCAGCGCGGTCATGCTTCCCCGAGGCATTCCAACGTCCACATTGAGCAGCGCGACGAGCGCGGCTTTGTCGGCGGGAAGCAGTTGAGCGCTCTCGAGCGCAGCGAGCGGCACGTTCTTAGCCACGTGCAGATCAACGATGGGCCTGAACGGCTCGATGAGGTCGTCCGCCAAGTTGAAGGCATTCTGTTCGCTGCGGTGAAAAAGGCCGATGCTGGGCAGCAGGCCGTGCGCCACCAGCCCGCGCGCGATCGTGCCGCGAAGCACGGCATAGCCGTAGTCGAGCGCGGCGTTGATCCAGCCTTCCTGGGAGCGGTCGAACCCGCCGCCGAACAGGCGCGGAAAGTAATGCGCGGCCGCCTTTGCTTCCATGTTCGCGATGTCTCCCGAGCGCACGTGCCGCGCGAACGCTTCCATGCGCTCCCATGCCTTCTCGTCCGAGGCTCGTCCGGAAAGCCGCAGGCATGCCGCCTGGTTCACTATCTTCGCCCGGACAATCGCCGTCCAGGCTCGCTTTGACGAGGGCTTGTCGAGCGCGAGCTGCAATCGAAGCATCTTCGTGGCGCGGCTATGGCTCAGAAACGGAGTGAAGACACCGTTCGGCTGGTGGTTGTCGCCGGTCGAGAATAGCCCGATGCCGTACTCGCCGCAGGCTGAAAGAACCGGATGCGTCAGCGTGATTTCGCGGTGGTTGAGAACGATGACGGCGATGTCCTCGAACGGCACTCGCGCCGACGCTTCCTGCTCGACCACGAGCGAGAAGTGCTCTCGTTTGAGTTTCGCGGGTTGCGATACGAGGACGCTACGCCAGCCCACGGTGCGCCTCCGGCCGGGCGGGGTAGGCGTTGCCGAGAACGTCCACGTTGAACTTGATCAGCTCCTCGACGCCCAGCTTGACGCCCAGTCCTCGCCACAGCCCGTCCTTGGCGACGCCGGGATTGCGATCGTGAACGAGTATCGAAATATTCGCCGAACCGATATCCATGCCGGCGAAGTATCCGAAGAAGGTTTTCCCTCGCTGGCGCAGGCGGATGAGGTCGTTGGGGTAAAGGGAGAAGCGGAACTGAAAAGAAGCGTCGATCACGTCCCAGTCGCCGCGCGGCTTGTGAGCGACGCACGCGCGGTCGGGCAGCGGCTTGCCGGGCCTGCGGTCGGACTGGTAGATCGGCACGAGGAAATACTTGCTGCCCTTCGCGAACACGTCCACGCGCCACATACTGGCCTGATCGGCAACGCCGCCGCGGACGGGAACTCCGCCGTTCTGGACGGATTTGACCTTGACGGCACGGACCACTGGGCCGGGCGTTCCGTCCCGGCGCGGCTTGCGGACCGGGTCGCTCCCGGGGCCGAAGGCCTTTTTGCCGTCACCTTTGTGCGCTTCCAGTCTTTCGCGGAGCGCGCCCATGAGTCCGGCGTTTCGCGGGTCGTCCGCTCCGATGATCGCATCCAGGTCCGCGAGCTTGAGGCTTTCGACGGGCACGCGTCTCGCGCTCTTGTTGACCCCGATGTGCTTCGCAACCGATCGCACCGTATCTTCGTGAATCGCGCCTCCGGCTCGCCGCCGCACTGCGCGAGACACCAATACCGGCCGTACGCCGATGAGCGCGGTCGCGTCGTATGCAGGAAACCGGTCGCCCAAAGCTGTTTTCGGATGGGCATCGAGCCGCGCAAGGATCTCGTCGCGGAACAAGGGCCAAGGCTGAGGAAAGCGCTCGCCGAGCGCAGCCGCAGCTTCGACATTCAGCATTTCTCCCGTCCGAGGATCGACGAAGGTCCCGTCCTTCTGCGCAAGCAGCTCGGCCCTGCGCGAGAAATCGGCGACCCGCTTGATCAGCGCCGGGCTGGCCGCGGCTACCACGCAGGCATCGAGCGCGTGGTGCAGATCCCCGTTGTCCCGGTTCTTGACGAGTCCCCAGCGCGCCCGCAGGAAGCCGGTAAAGCCGCCTGCGGGACAGAGCACCGGATTTTTTCGAATGCTGCCTGACTCGTCGGGAGCGAACACGAGATGATTGCGCACCAAGCCCGCGAAGTAGCGCGCGATGTACCGCGTGTCGTTCAGATTGCGCTCCTTGAACTCCTGCGCCTCTTCCGCTCCGAAATGCACGCGCAGCAGCCGGTCGCGCTTTGCCTTCCGGAAGTTTTTGTGGGCTCGGACCCACGCTTCGAATCCCCGCCAGCGTTCGCTCTCGTTCGCGCCGTCCAGATACTCGTAAGGCGTGCGGTTGCCCTTGTTGCGGTTCTCCCGCGACAGAACCAGGACGCGGTTGTTCTGGCTGTCGTCGAAGGATCTCGAGTAAGGTAGGGCATGGTCGATCTCCGCGTAGGCCGGATCATTCGCCACGCGATGCAGGTCGAGCGTTTCTAGCGAGTAGGCGCACTTGCCGCCCTGTTCCTGGTAGAGACGGAACTTCTCCAGCTCGCGGTGCTTTCCGATCGGCTTGCGCCCGAAGGTTTCCTCGAAAAGTGCCTCGGCCTCGCCGCGCGCTTCCCGGTACGCCTCCTGGCCGCGACGGATTTCCATGCGCTCTTCAAAGGGCTTCGCTAGATCGCGGGCCAGCTCGATGTGCACGGCACAGGGCGATCCATAGGTCCGTACCAGGTTGTTCAGGACTTTGCGTGCTTGCCCGAGGGCGCGGAAGACGACCGGATTGCGGAGGTCTCTGTAGACGAGCGGCGGAAGCGTGCGGCTTCGCATCCCGCCATCGGCTAGCGCGTGGTCGTAGCCCGCCCTCTCGCAGGCTTCGTCATAGCGCAATCCCGCTTCGAGGAAAGGCAGGAGGCGGCCGATTGCCTTTACCGAGAGCTGCACGAACTCCTTGAAATCGACCGTGAGCAGCGCTTCAATCTCCTTCTCGTGGAGAGCTAGCTTCGCGAGCGCGGGACGTAACTCGGCATCGGTTTTGTAGATAGACAACGCGAGCGCAATGGCGTCCTGCAAGTCAGGGTCGGCGCTGATGCGCTGCCAGGACTGCTCGAGTCCGGCGCTCTCCAGCGCCTTGCGCAGCGCGTGCCAGCCTTTCAACTCGACGAGCGTGGCCGCCTCCGGATCGATCGGCTCCCCTTTGCGGTTCCGCCGCGAGCCGTAGGACAGTCCCGCGAACCCGGCGTCTGCGGAAGACTCGAGTTCGATGGCCGCGCGAAGCTGCTTGTAAGTCAGCTTCGAGAGCTTGTACGGCAAGTCGAGTGCCAGCCGGCGCTCGGCATCGCTCAGCGGGCGGCGCTCGCCCCGCGTTACGATCCGCAGGCTGGCGAGCTTCGATAGCCAGACGAAGCGCTCAGCGCTCCAGCCTCTCTTCGGCGCGCGGTATTCGTCCTTCTCGAATGTGCACCGGCCAATCATTTCCAGCATCGCCGTGCCGGTGAGCGGAGCCTTCTGCATGGCGAAGAGCTCGAGTACCTGATGCTCGAGGCCCTCGCTCGCGTGCGGATTGCCGAGCTCTCGCTGCCGGCGGAAGAGCAGCCGCAACTCCTCGCCGAGCAGTCGACGATCGAAGGTGTTCGTGTAGTCCCCGGCCTTGTTGCGTTTGTGTTCCGCGAAGGCTTCGTCGCGCGCAGCCATCTCACCGGGCGTGCGCCACCGGTCCTTCATCAGCCCGCTGGTACGTTTCACCCCTTGCGCCAGCCTTCCGCCTTCCGCTTCCGTGTCCAGCGTCTCGGATTTCCTCGCGGCGAAGAATCCCCGGTGCTTCACGACGTGATAAGCCGCTCTGGCCCACTCCAGCGGCTCCAGCCTTCTGTCGAGGCCTTGCGCACGCAACTCCCACGGTGAAGCGGCATCCGAGTTGGCAAGCGCCGCAGTAGTATCGGCGGACGAAAACAGGCCAGCATCGCGCAGCAACCGACGCAGTTTCTTGAGCCGCAGCGCGCGGCGCTTTAAGCGGTTGCGAGCCGTTCGCATGAGGCGGCGATGCTCGTTGAGCGGCGCACCGGTCTTGGGATTCTCTGCCGCATCGAAGGCACGAACGCCAAGCGCGACGATGCGCTGCGGGCTCAGCACGGCCCAACCTACCGATGCTATGCCGATATCGAATCCGAAAGTGAGCGGTCCAGGGGACTTGTCAGCCATGACTTTCCTCCGTCATACTTGCGCCGTAGCAATCCGGGGTGAGAGCCGTTGCTACAATAAGGCTCAATCGAAAGATTGAGTTCGCATCCAAAGCCCGGTGGGGAAACCTATCGGGCTTTTCATTTGTTCCCTAGGAAAGGGTAGTCCAACCCCAACCGGCAAGCAATCACGTCGGGCAGATGGAGCTACGCATTCCAATGCCGGCGCTTCCGATGTCCAGCCAACGGTACTCAGCCGAAACCCCTGGGCTAACATGCGCTGCCAACCCCTCAGGGACTACCGCGACTTATTCGAAGCCAGGCACCCGGCAGAATCGCGGGACAGTTAAACGCAAACGCGAGATGATCGAGTGGCTGTGGTCCTTAAACCCATAGAACAGCATCACTGCCGTCGCGGCGACAATACCGAACGTCAGCGCATCCATGAGAAAAATGCGGGATTCGGGCCCTCCTCACGGCTTTCCAACTTGGTCAGACGTCTCGCTCGGCGAGATCGGACACGATCAAGCACGGATCAGTCGCCCTCGAACGCGGGGCGCTGCTTCTGGACGAAGGCGAGGTAGGCCCGTTCGTAATCGCGCGTCTGCATGCAGATCGCCTGCGCCTGCGCCTCGGCCTCAATGGCTTCGTCGACGCCCATGCTCCATTCCTGGTGGATGCACTTCTTCGTCATCGCGTGCGCGAAGGTCGGGCCAGCCGCCAAGGCTTGGGCGAGCGCCTGCGCCTCGCCGAGCAGTTTGGCCGGGTCGCACAGCCTGTTGAAAAAGCCCCAGCGTTCCGCTTCCTCGCCGCTCATCGAGCGCCCGGTATAGAGCAGCTCCGCCGCCCGTCCGGCTCCCACGATGCGCGGCAGGATGTTGCACGCCCCCATGTCCGCGCCGGCGAGGCCGACGCGCACGAACAGGAACGCGACCTTGGCCGCGGCGGTGCCGTAGCGGAGGTCGGACGCCATGGCGAGGATCGCGCCGGCGCCGGCGCAGACGCCGTCGACCGCCGCGACGACGGGCTGGGGACAGGCGCGCATCGCCTTGACGAGGTCTCCGGTCATGCGCGTGAAGGCGAGCAGGCCGTCCGTGTCGCCGGCCTTCTGCATCTCGACCAGCGGGCCGATGATCTCGTGCACGTCCCCGCCGGAGCAGAAGTTGCCGCCGGCGCCGGCGAGCACCACGGACTTCACGTGCCGCGCATGGGGCAGCGCCCGGAAGGTGTCGCGCAGCTCGGCGTAGGACTCGAAGGTGAGGGGGTTCTTGCGCTCCGGACGGTTGAGCGTGATGGTCGCGACCGTGCCGTCGAGCTGCCACAGGAAGTGCTTCGCCTGGAAGTGCCGGAAGTCGAGCCCGGCCGGGAGAAACCGTTCTTTCGTGCTCATGAGCGCTCCTCGATGTCGAGCCTGCATCTTAAAGCGGCGAACAGCGCTTTTACACCGGGTCCCAGCCGAACACGTCCTGCGAACGCTCGAGCGGATAGAAGTGACTGCGCAGCGCCGGCATCGCGTGCTCGGCGATGCTGCGGGGCGTCCAGCCCTCGGAGCGGTGCACCGAGCGCAGCGGCCGGCTCTGGCTCATGAGAAAGATCTCGTTCGCGCGCACGGCGAAGATCTGCCCGCTCACGCCGCGCGCCGCGTCGCTCGCGAGGAATACGGCGAGCGGCGCGATCTTTGCCGTTTCCATGCGCCGGATTTTTTCCACGCGCGCCTGCTGCTCGGGGGTCTCGGCCGGGATGGTGCCGATCATCCGGCTCCAGGCGAACGGCGAGATGCAGTTGGAGCGCACGTTGAACTTCGCCATGTCGAGCGCGATCGACTTGGAGAGCGCCGCGATGCCGGCCTTTGCGGCGGCGTAGTTCGCCTGGCCGAAGTTGCCGACCAGGCCCGAGGTGGACGTCATGTGGATGTAGCAGCCCGCGCCCTGGCCGCGGAAGTGCGGCGCCGCGGCGCGCGAGACGTAAAACGAGCCGTTCAGGTGCACGTCGATCACGGCGCGCCATTCCTCGACGCTCATGTTGAAAAAGAAGCGGTCGCGCAGGATCCCGGCGTTGTTGACGACGACGTCGAGCCTGCCGAACGCGTCGAGCGCCGTCTGGACGATGCGCTGCGCCGAGTCCGGGTCGGCCACGCTGTCGGCGTTCGCCGCGGCGCTGCCGCCGAGCGCACGGATCTCCTCCACGACGCGCTGCGCGGGACCGGCGTCGCGGCCTTCGCCCTGCACGGAGGTGCCGAGGTCGTTCACCACCACGGCTGCGCCGGCCGCGGCCATCGCGAGCGCAAAGTCGCGCCCGATGCCGCCCCCGGCGCCCGTGACCACTGCGACCTTTCCCTCGAGCACTCTCGCCTCTCTGCAGTTTGTGCGCCGCACCAGCGTTCAAAGGCTCCGGCCCGGCGCCTAACAAATGTTAGATTAGCAAAGTCGAGGAGGAAACAGCCAATGCCGGATCGCACCGCGGCGCTGGAATGCCGCGGCGTCGAGCGCCATTTCGGGGGCCTGCGCGCGCTGTCGGGCGTCGACCTGAGCATCCGCCGCGGCGAGATCTTCGGGTTGGTGGGGCCCAACGGGAGCGGCAAGACCACGCTCGTCAACGCCGTGACGGGGTTCTATCCGCCGCAACGCGGCACGATCCTTTTCCAGGGCCGGGACATCACGGGCATGGCGCCGCACAAGGTGGCGCAGAGCGGCGTTGCGCGGACTTTTCAGAACCTCGCCCTGTTCAGCGGCATGAGCGCGCTCGACAACATCCTGCTGGGGCGCCACCTCCACATGCGGCCGGGCGTGCTGAAGACCGCCCTGTACTGGTGGCTGGCCGAGGCGCAGGAAAGCGCGCATCGCGCCGTGGCGGAGAAGGTGATCGATTTTCTCCAGCTCGAGGGGGTGCGCGAAGAGCCGGTCGAGTCGCTCTCCATCGGGCTCAAGAAGCGCGTGGAGCTCGCGCGCGCCCTCGTGGCGGAGCCGTCCCTGCTCATCCTGGACGAGCCGATGGCGGGCATGAACCACGAGGAAAAGGAGTACATGGCGCGCTTCGTGCTCGACGCGCGCGACGAGCGCGGCATCACGGTCCTGCTCATCGAGCACCACATGGACGTGGTGACCGGCATCTGCGACCGCATGATGGCGTTGAGCTACGGCGAGACCATCGGCGTCGGCGTGCCGCTCGAAGTCGTCCGCGACCGCCGCGTGATCGACGCGTACCTTGGCGGAGCCGCGGCGCATGCGGCATGAACGCGCCCCGGCGCAGCCCACCTGGGACCTCGATCCCGAGACCACCCTGGTGCGCATCCTCGCGAGCAACGCAAAGCTCGCGCCGGACGCCGTGGCGCTGCGCGAGAAGGACCTCGGCATCTGGCAGGAGCGCACCTGGGCACGCGTGCTCGACGAGGTGCTCGCCTTCGCGGCCGGGCTGGAAGAGCTGGGCTTTCGCGCAGGCGACGCCATGCTGGTCCTGGGCGATAACCGCGCGAGGCTGTACATGGGAATGCTCGCCGCGGGCGCGCTCGAGGGCTACCCGATGCCCGTCTACCCGGATGCCACCCCCGACGAGGTCGAGCATTTTGCGCGCGAAGCGGGCGCCCGGTTCGCGCTCGCCGAGGACCAGGAGCAGGTCGACAAGGTTCTCGATCTGCGCGAGC
The DNA here is from genome assembly GCA_965233185.1 of uncultured bacterium. Taxonomy (GTDB): domain Bacteria; phylum Pseudomonadota; class Gammaproteobacteria; order Burkholderiales; family SG8-39; genus SCGC-AG-212-J23. The sequence goes on along the minus strand of CBDDSA010000038.1, from coordinate 10,825 downwards.
GCCTGCCGAGCATCGAGCACATCGTGTTCGACGACCCGCGCGGCCTCGCGCATTACAGCGTGCCCGGGCTCGTCTCGCGCGACGAGGTCGAGGCCGCCGGCAGGGCGCGCCTGGCGGCGCAGCCCTCCCTGCGCGACGGCCTCGTCGGCCGCGCCGGACCCGGCGGCCCCGCGGTGTTCGTCCATTCCTCCGGAACCACCGGCAAGCCGAAGGGCGTGGTGCTCAAGCACCGCAACGTGCTCGCCGGGGTGCGCAACGCCCATCGCGGCGGGGTGTTCGGCTGGCAGGAGGACATCCTCGCCTACCTGCCCATGGCATGGATCGGCGATTTCGCGATGACGGTCGCCGCCGGGGTCGCCCTGCGCTTCACGATCAACATTCCCGAGCGGCAGGAAACGGTACTGCGCAACCTGCGCGAGATCGCGCCCACCTTCTATCTCGCTGCGCCGCGGAGCTGGGACAACCTCCTCACCACCATCCAGGTCCGCATGGAGGACTCCACCCGTCTCAAGCGGCGCCTGTTCGACTACTTCATGAAGCGCGCGATCGAGCGCGAGCGCAGGCGGCTCTCCGGGAGCGGCGCCACGCTCGCCGGCCGGCTCGCGCAGCGCATCGGCGAGATCCTCGTCTACGGGCCGGTCAAGGACCAGTTCGGGCTGAGCCGCCTGCGCAGCGCCCTCACCGGCGGCGAGGCGCTCGGCGAAGACACGTTCCTGTTCTACCGGGCGCTGGGCGTCAACCTGCGCCAGCTCTACGGGCAGACGGAGAGCAGCGCGTTCAATACCGTGCAGCATCCGAAGGAAGTGAAGCTGCACACGGTCGGCCGGCCGCTTCCCGGGGTCGAGGCGCGCATCGACGACAACGGCGAGATCCTGCTGCGCTCCGAGAGCGTGTTCGACGGCTACTTCCGCAATCCGCAGGCGAGCGCCGCCGCGCTGAAGGACGGCTGGCTGCGAACCGGCGACGCGGGATACCTGGAGAAGGACGGCGAGCTGGTGGTCCTCGGGCGCGTCTCCGAGGTGGTGCATACGGCGAAGGGCGAGCGCTACATTCCCAACTACATCGAGAACCGGCTCAAGTTCAGCCCCTGCATCAAGGATGCCGCGGTGCTCGGCAGCGGGCGCGATTTCATCGCCGCGATGGTGTGCATCGACCGGGAGGCGGTGGGCCACTGGGCGGAGCTGCGCGGCATCTCGTACATTTCGTATGCCGACCTGTCGCAGAAGCCGCAGGCGCACGAGCTGGTGGCGCAAGCCATCCGCCACGTGAACGCCACGCTGCCGGAGGCGCTGCGCATTCGCCGCTTCGTGAACCTGCACAAGGAGTTCGATCCGGACGACGGCGAGGTGACGCGCACGCGCAAGCTGCGCCGCAGCGTCATCGAGGAGCGTTATGCTGCGGTCATCGACGCCATCTACTCGGGGGAGCGCTCGGTCGTCATGAAGGCGCAGCTGACCTACGAATCGGGCGACACCGGCTTCATCGAGCGCAGCCTCGCCGTGCGGGAGCTCTGATCCGTGGATCCGGTCTTCGCGCTCGAGCTGACGCTGAACGGCGCGCTCGCCGGCCTGATGTATTCGCTCGTCGCCATGGGCATCGTGCTCATCTACAAGTCCTCGTCCGTTCCCAACCTCGCGCAGGGCGCGATGGCGATGCTCGGCGCCTATGTGGTGCTCGCGTTCTTCCACGACGCCGGGGCGCCCCTGTGGCTCGCCGTGCCGCTCGCCATGCTCGCGATGTTCGCCGTGGGCATGGGCATCGAGCGCACGGCGCTGCGCCGGCTCGCCGGCCGGCCGATCGTCATGATCCTGATGATGACCCTCGGCCTGGACATCTTCCTGCGCGCCGCCGCCCTGAGCGTGTGGGGGGGGACGAACCGCCCGCTTCCGCTCGGCATCAGCGACAGCCCCCTTATCGTCGGCGGCGTGCTGATCAACCGCTACTACGTGGCCGGCGCGCTCGCCGCGCTCGTCATTTTCTGCGCGCTCGCCCTGTTCTTCCGCACGCGCACGGGGATCGTGCTGCGCGCCATCGCCGACGACTATGTCGCTTCCTGGTCGGTCGGCATCTCGGTCGAACGCGGCGTGGCGCTCTCCTGGGCGTTGTCCTCGGTCGTGGCGACGGTTGCCGGGGTGCTGTGGGGAGCCATCCAGGGCGTGGACCAGTCGCTGTCGCTGCTGCTGCTCAAGGGCGTCGCAGTCGCGGTGCTCGGCGGAATGGACAGCATCGGGGGCGCGGTCCTCGCCGGCATCCTGCTCGGGGCCTTCGAGGGCATCGCCGCCGGCTACCTCGACGACCTGGTCGGAGGCGGCAGCCGCGACCTGGTCGTAGCCCTCACGCTCGTCGTGACGATCCTCGTGCGGCCTTACGGGCTGTTCGGACGCGAGGACATCGAGAGGATCTAGCGCATGTTCTACCGCCAGGCCGGCATCCGGCACACGAGCTATCGCGAGGACCGGGCGCTCTTCCCGATCGCGTTCGACCGCCGGCTCATCGCGGCGCTCGCCGTAACCGCGCTCGCGGCGCCTTACGTTTTCACGCCCCTGCAGCTCAATACCTACCTTCTGCCATGGCTGGTGTGGACCGCCGCGGCGCTCGGGCTGAATCTGGTGCTCGGCTGGGCGGGGCAGTTCCATTTCGGCTATGCCGCAGTGATGGGCATCGGCGCCTACACTGCCGTACATGCCACCCGGAACGGCGTGCCGTGGGAGATTGCGGCCCTTGCGGGCGGGCTGATGGCGAGCGCGATCGGCAGCGCATTCGCCGTGGCGGCGCTGCGCGTACGCGGGCTGTATCTCGCGCTCAGCACGCTCGCGCTCCAGTTCGTCATGGACTGGGTGATCACCCACGTGCCGGCCATCAGCGGCGGCCGGCAGGCCACCCTGCAGGCACCCGGCATGGCGGTGCTCGGCGTTCCGGTCGCTTCGGACGCCGGTCTTTACTACGTGGCGCTCGCCTGGTGCGTGATGGTCACCGTCTTCATGCTGAATCTCAAGCGCACGGGCCTGGGGCGCGCCCTCGTGGCGGTGCGCGAGAAGGACTTCGCCGCGGCGGTCCTCGGCGTGAACAGCTTCTATTACAAGCTGGTCGCCTTCGCGGTCTCCTCGTTCATCGCCGGGGTCACCGGGGCGGTGCTGATCTTCACCTTCTATCACGCGGTGACGCCCGAGCAGTTCGCCGTGGACGTATCGATTCGCACGCTCGCCATGGTCATCGTCGGCGGGCTGGGCAGCGCGATCGGCAGCTACTTCGGGGCGGCGTTCATCCTGCTGCTGCCCGGGTGGCTGAACAACGTGATTGCCTCGGCGGCCGGAATGGCGGGGCTCAGGCTGAGCATCGAGGCGCTCGCCCACATCCCGACGATGCTCTACGGGGCGCTGATCATCGGCTTCCTGCTCTTCGAGCCGCTCGGCCTGGCCAAGATCTACATGAATCTGCGCAACTACCTGCTGGTCTGGCCGTTCGGCTACGCCAGGAAGTAGGGATGGAACGGGAACGATTTGACCGCATCACTCAAGAGGAGGATCGCATGGCGAAGCTACGCAGTCTGAAACAACTGTCCGTCGGCGCGGCGCTCGCGCTGCTCGCCGCCGGGCCGGCGCTTGCTCAGGAAACGATCAAGTTCGCGTTGTGCTACGACCTTTCCAAGGCCTATACGTTCATCACGCCGCAGGTCGCGCAGGCGGCGCGCGACTACGCCGAGCTCGTCAATCTCAAGGGCGGCATCGAGGGCCGCAAGGTCGAGATCATCGTGCAGGACCACGGCAACGAGCCGCAGCGCGGCATCGAGTGCTACGAGCGCACCGCCGGCGAAGGCGCCATGGTGGTGGACCTGCTCTCCACGCCGGTTTCGCGCGCCGTGCTGCCGCGCGCCATGAAGGACGGCAAGATCATGGTCCAGGCGCTGGTGGGCCGCGGCGACGCGATCGACGGCGAGGTTTTCAGGTGGGTGTTCCCGGTCGGGCCGACGTACTGGGGCCAGGCGGCCAACATCGTGAGCTACGTCAAGAAGCAGTCGAAGGACATCCGCAAGACCAAGATCGCCTTCCTCTACATCGACTACCCCTTCGGCCAGGAGCCGATTCCGGTGCTGGAGGCGCTGCAGAAGAAGGAGGGCTTCAATCTGCGGCTGTTCCCTTTCCCCTTGCCCGGCAACGACCAGAGCTCGGCGTGGAGCCAGATCCGGCGCTACCAGCCCGACTACGTCGTCATGTGGGGCTTTTCGGCCATGCACGTGGTCGCGTCGCGGGAGATGAAGCGCAACGGCATCCCGATGGACAAGTACATCTCGGTGAACTGGCTGAACGAGGTGGACCTGAACAACATCGGCCTCGAAGCGGCCCGGGGATTGAAGCGCTCCACGGCGGTCGTCGGCGGCTCGGAGCATCCGCTGGTGCAGGAGATCGTCAAGCAGCTCTACGACAAGGGCAAGGGCAACGGCGATCGCAAGCACATCAGCGATTCCTACTACAACGTCGGCCTCGCCATCTACTCCACCATGTTCGAGGGGGCCCGGGCCGCGCTCAAGAGCGAGGGCGGGCCGCTCACGCCGGAGAAGCTGCGCAAGGGCATGGAGCGCCTGCGCAACTTCGACGCGAACGGCTTCATGGCGCCGCTCACCGTGACGGCGAAGGACCACGGCGGCGGCGGCAAGACCCGCATCGAGATGTGGGACGGCCGCAAGTGGGTGCCGCAGACCGACTGGTTCGCCGACTACACCGACCTCGTGTGGCAGGTCGTGAAGGAGCATTCTTCGGAGTTCGCCAAGTCGGGCAAGTAGCGCCGTGAACGTCCTGTCGCTCAACAACGTCGAGGTGATCTACGACGGCGTATTCCTCGCGATCAAGGGCGTGTCCATCGACGTACCCCGGGGGGGCATGGTCGCCCTCCTGGGCGCGAACGGCGCCGGCAAGAGCACGACGCTGAAGGCGGTGAGCGGGCTGCTGAAGGCCGAGCGGGGCGAGGTGAAGCGCGGCGAGATCACGTTCCTCGGCGAGCCCATCGGCCGGCTGGCGCCGCAAATGCGCGTGCGGCGCGGCATCGCGCACGTGCTGGAGGGACGACGCGTCTTCGAGCACCTCACGCCGGACGAGAACCTCGTCGCCGCTTCCGCGGCGCGCCGCGCCGAGCTCGCGCGCGACAAGGAACGCGTCTACGGCTATTTTCCGCGCCTCCACGAGCGCCGCGCGGTCAAGGCCGGCTATCTCTCCGGCGGCGAGCAGCAGATGCTCGCCATCGGGCGCGCGCTGATGACGCGGCCCAGGCTGCTGATGCTCGACGAGCCGAGCCTCGGCCTCGCGCCGGTCATCGTCGAGGAGATCTTCCAGATCATCCGCCGCATCAACCGGGAGGAGGGCGTGTCGGTGCTGCTGGTCGAGCAGAACGCCGTGGCGGCGCTGGAAGTCGTGTCGCACGGGTACCTCATCGAGAACGGGCGCGTGGTGATGCACGAGCCGTCGCAGACCATGAAGCGCAACCCGGACATCCGCGAGTTCTACCTCGGCGGCGCCGGGGGGCGCGACTTCCGGCAGGTGAAGCACTACCGCCGGCGCAAGCGCTGGCTCGCATGAGCGGCAACCCGCTCCCGCGCGTGCCGCCGGCTTCCTTCTGCCTGACAGTGGGCGATGCGTTGCGCAAGCAGGCCCTCGTGCGCGCATCGGCGATTGCCCTCGAGAGCGGGGGTCGCGAGCGCAGCTTCGCCGAGCTCAACCGCCGGGTCAACCGCCTGGCGAATGCGCTCGCGCGGCACGGAATCCGCCGGGGCGATCGCCTCGCCATCCTTTCGCAGAACCAGCCGGCGTATCTCGAGCTCGAGCTCGCCGCGGCGAAGCTCGGCGCCATCGTGGCCTGCCTCAACTGGCGGCTCACGCACGCCGAGCTCGCCCACTGCATCGAGCTCGCGTCACCTTCGCTTCTGTTCGTTTCCGGGCGCTTCGCCGCGACAGTGGAACGCCTTGAGCACCGCGTGCCCCGGGTGGTGGGGATCGAGGCCGGGTACGAGGCTTTCCTCGACGGCGCCGCCGAGCACGAGCCGGACGCCGCGGTCGAGCCCGAAGACGGCCTCGTCATCCTGTACACCAGCGGAACCACCGGTTTTCCCAAGGGCGCCCTCGTCAGCCACCGGGCGATGGTCGCGCGCGCCATGGCGTTTTCCTCGGAGTTCGGCATCACCGCCGACGACGGCTTCCTGGCCTGGTCGCCGCTGTTTCACATGGCGGCCACGGACTTCAGCCTGGCGACGCTGATGCTGGGCGGGAAGGTGATCGTGCGCGACGGGCTCGACGTCGACGAAGCGAGCGCGCTCCTCGAGCGCGAACGCCTGGGCTGGCTGATCGCCATGCCCGGCATGATCGAGGGGCTGATCGCGGGCCTCGAGCGCACGCGGCCGCGGGTGCGCTCGCTGAAGCTCGTCGGCGCCATGGCGGACCTCGTGCCGAGGCACCAGATCGCACGGCTCACCGCGCTGCTCGGCGCCCCCTATCTCAACAGCTTCGGCAGCACCGAGACCGGGCTTGCGCCGGCGAGCGCCGCCGCCATCGCGCCCGGAGAAGTGCCCGCGTCGCTGTCGAAGCGCGAATCCTCGTGGTGCCGGGTGCGGCTGGTGGACGCCGAGGACCGGGAGGTGCCGGTTGGCGTGCCGGGCGAGGCCGTGGTGCGCGGACCGACGCTCTTCAGCGGCTACTGGAACGCGGCCGAGGCGAACGCGCGCGACTTCCGCGGCGGCTGGTTTCACCTCGGCGACATGTTCGTGCGCAACGCCGACGGCACGCTCGACTTCGTGGACCGCGTCAAGTACCTCATCAAGTCGGGCGGCGAGAACATCTATCCGGCCGAGATCGAGCGCGTGCTGCTCGCGCACCCGGAGGTCGCCGACGCGGTCGTGGTGCGCCGGCGCGACGAGCGATGGGGCGAGGTTCCGGTGGCTTTCGTCGCCCGCAGGAGCGAACGGATCGGCGAAGCGGAGCTGCTCGCCGCGTGCAGGAGCGCGCTTGCCGGGTACAAGGTGCCGAAGGAGATCCGCTTCGTCGAGGCGGCCGATTTCCCGCGCAGCAGCACCGGCAAGATCCAGCGCCACGAAGTGGAGCGCAGGTGGCCCGGCGCCGATTCCTGAGGCGCTGCGCGCGACGCTACTGAGGCTCGATCCCGGCGCTGCGCGCGACGCTCTTCCAGAGATCGATTTCGCGCTCCTGGTGGCGGCGCAGCGCCTCCGGCCCGGCCAGCATCGGCTCCGCATTCTGCGCTGCATAGTACTCGCGCGTTTCCGGCGATCCGGCGATGCGCGCAAGGAGCTGCGAAAGCCGCTCCTGGACCGGCTTCGGCGTGTCGCTGCGCACGAACGCGGCCACCCAGACGTAGATGACGTAGTCCTTCAGACCCGCCTCGGCGGTGGTCGGCACCTCCGGCAGCGCGGCAATGCGCTTCTCGGTCGCCACGGCGAGCGCTCGCAGCCGCCCGGCGCGGATGAGCGGCAGCGGCGCGGTGAGATCGATGATGGTGAAATCCGTCTCGCCCGCGAGCACCCCTCTCACGGCTTCCATTCCTCCCTTGTAGGGCACATGAAAGCCGGCAATGCCGGCCTGGTGCGCGAAGTGCTCGATCATGAGCTGATACGCCGCGGTGCCGGCGGAATAGTTGAGCTTCCCGCTGCTCGAGCGTGCGGCGCGCACAAGATCTTCCAGGGTGCGATGCGGCGATTGCGCCGAAACCAGGATCACCATCGGCGAGCGCATCAGCCCGTGCACCGGCGCGAAGTCGCCGAGCGGATCGTAGGGCAGCTTGCGGAACAGCGCCGCGTTGGCCGCCATCGGCGAATTGCTGCCGATGAACACGGTGTATCCGTCGGGCGGCTGGCCGAGCGCGGCCTGCACGCCGATGAAGCCGTTGCCGCCCGGCCGGTTGTCCACCACGACGGGCTGACCGGCGAGCTCCTGGAGGCGCTTGGCGTAGTACCGCGCGGTCAGATCGCCCGCGGGCCCGGGCGGGAACGGCACGACGAAGCGGATCGGGCGTGTCGGAAACTCCTGCGCCTGCGCGAACCCGCTGGTCAGGATCGTGAAGCCGAAGAGGGCACCCGCCGCGCCGAGCATCGCCACGATCGCGCGAGCGCCGCGCAGCCGGTTCACCGGGGCTGCAGTTTCGAGGCATTTCATGCCGGGCATCCTCCCTTGGTTGAGCGCCCCGTAGAATACCCGGATCCAATCCTCGCGGAGCTTCCGGTCGTGTCCATTTCCCCTTCGAATCGCTCAGCGAAAGGCGGCACGCCGGAGCGCGCCGTCGCCGTCGCGGGCGCGGCGGGTCCGTCGGCGGCCGATGTCCTGCTTGAGGTGCTCGCGGCCCGCGGGGTGCGATACCTGTTCGCGAACGCCGGCACCGACTTTCCTCCGCTCGTGGAAGCCTGCGCGAAGGCGCTCGCGCTCGGCACGCCGGCGCCGCACCCGGTCGTGGTGCCGCACGAGAATCTCGCGGTGGCGATGGCGCACGGATATGCGATGGCGACGGGACGCGGCCAGGCGGTCATGGTGCACGTCGGCATGGGGACGGCCAACTCGCTGAACGGCTTCATCAACGCATCGCGGCAGAACGTGCCGCTGCTGCTCATGGCCGGGCGGACTCCCCATACGGAGTCCGGGCGCGCCGGAGGGCGCAACAACGCGATCCACTGGCCGCAGGAGCACTTCGATCAGGGCGGGATGCTGCGGGAGTTCGCGAAATGGGACTACGAGCTGCGCGACGCCCGGCAGATGGAGGCCGCGCTGGATCGCGCGCTCGCCATCGCGCATTCCGCGCCGGCGGGGCCGGTGTATCTCACGCTGCCGCGGGAGGTGCTCGCGGAGAGCGCCCCGCAGCCGGCCGCGCAACCGCGCCAGGTCGCTTGCGCCGCGCAGATCGCCCAGCCCGCCGCGGTGGAGGCCGTCGCGAAGCTCCTCGCCGGCGCCGAGAAGCCGCTGCTCATCACCGCGAATGCGGGACGCACGGCCGAGGAGGCCGGCGCCCTGAGGCGCCTGGCCGAGGCGCTGGCTATCCCGGTAGTGCACCACCGGCCGCGGCATCTCGGGCTGCCCACAACCCACCCGCTGCATGCGGGATGGGACCCGCATCCGCTGCTCCCCGGCGCCGACCTCATCCTGGTCGTCGATTGCGATGTCCCCTGGATTCCGCAGCTCGCGGCGCCGGGTTCGGCGGCGCGGGTCGTGCACATCGCGCCGGACCCGCTCTTTACGCGCTATCCGATGCGCGGGTTCCAGACCGACTTCGCGCTCGCCGGAAACGTGGCGGACGTGCTCGAGGCGCTGCGCGAAAGGGCGGCTGGGCATGCGCCTGCCGCGCTCGCCGGACGGCGCGCCGCGGCCGCCGAACTGTGCGCCCGGTCGCGTGCCGGCGTGCCGAGAGGCTTGCGTCCGGTCCCCGCCGCGATCACCGTGAAATGGGCCTCCGCGTGCGTCAACGAGCTGCTTCAGGATCCGGCGACCGTCGTGGTGAACGAGTATCCGCTCCTGCTGGAGGAGCTCGACATCGAGGAGCCGGGGCGCTATTTCGGCATGCCGGCGGCGGGCGGCCTTGGCTGGGGGCTCGGCGCTGCGCTCGGGGCGAAGCTCGCGGACCCCGCGCGCACGGTGATCTGCGCGGTCGGCGACGGGGCCTACATGTTCGGCAATCCGACGCCGGCGCATTTCGTCTCGCGCGCCATGGGCCTGCCGGTCCTGTGGATCCTCTTCAACAACGCGCGCTGGGCGGCGGTTCACCGCGCGACCCTTTCCATGTACCCCGGGGGCTACGCGGCGCGCAGCGCGCAGCCGCCCTTTGCCACGCTGGAGCCCTCCCCGGCGTTCGAGAAGGTGCTGGAGGCGAGCGGCGGGTACGGCGTCTGCGTGCGCGAGCCGGCGGCGCTGCGCCCGGCGCTCGAGCGGGCACTCGACGTCGTGCGCCGCGAGCAGCGGCAGGCGCTGGTCAACGTGCTGGTCGAGCCGAGCTACGCGAAGCCGAGCTGAGGTGCGGCCCGCGCTTGACACGTCGCCCGCCTGGGCGGTACGTATACGCGTCCATCATACGGATATACGTACATGTCCCCGAGCATTGACTTCACCCCGGAGCAGCAGCGGATCCTCGAGGGCGTCACGCGCCTTTGCAGCAGCTTCGGCGACGACTACTGGCTCGAGCGCGACCGCGACGGCCGGTTTCCGGAGGACTTCTGCCAGGCGATCGCGGCGCACGGCTACATGGGCATCGCGATGCCTGAGGCCTATGGCGGCGCGGGGCTGGGAATCACGGAGGCGGCGATCCTGATGCAGGCGATCTCCGAGTCGGGCGCCGGCAACGGCGGCGTGTCCTCGGTCAGCCTCGGCATCTTCGGCCTGAATCCGGTCGTGCGCTTCGGAACGGAGGAGCAGAAGCGGCGCATGCTGCCGCCGATCATCCGCCGTGAGGACATCGCGTGCTTCGGCGTGACCGAGCCGAACACCGGGCTCGACACCACGCGGCTCAAGACACGGGCCGTGCGCAAGGGCGACCGGTACGTCGTGCACGGGCAGAAGACATGGATCACGACCGCGCAGGAGGCCAACAAGATCCTGCTCATCGCCCGCACCGCGGACGAGCGCGACACCGGGCGGCCGATCGACGGGCTGAGCCTTTTCTACGCGGACCTGGACCGCAGCAAGGTCGAGATCCGGGCGATCGACAAGATGGGCCGCAAGTGCGTCGACTCCAATCAGGTCTTCATCGACGGGCTCGAGATCCCGGTGGAGAACCGCATCGGCGAGGAGGGCAGGGGCTTTCGCTATCTGCTGCACGGCATCAATCCGGAGCGCATCCTGATTGCCGCCGG
>CBDDSA010000037.1:0-3085 GCA_965233185.1 uncultured bacterium | reverse complement strand
CGGGCGCCCGGTGATCGCGAGCCCCTATGTCTACAGCCTGTCGCTCGCGGTGTACGCGACCGCCTGGACGTTCTACGGCAGCGTGGGCCGCGCGGCGAGCGACGGCGTGGGCTTCCTGCCCATCTACATCGGCCCGACGCTGATGATCGCGCTGTGGTGGGTGGTGATGCGCAAGATCCTGCGCATCTCGCGCCAGAACCGCATCACCTCGCTGGCGGACTTCGTCGCCTCGCGCTACGGCAAGAGCGCCGCCATCGGCGGGCTGGTGACGGTGATCGCGGTGATCGGCATCCTGCCCTACATCTCGCTGCAGCTGAAGGCGATCTCCATCAGCTACTCCATCCTGGTGCAGTACCCGGCGCTCACCATGCCGCCGCCCGACGGCACGCTGCGCATCTTCTTCAACGACACCCCGTTCTGGATCGCGCTGATCCTCGCCGCCTTCACCATCGCCTTCGGCACGCGCCACCTGGACGCCGCCGAGCACCACCAGGGCATGGTGGCGGCGATCGCCTTCGAGTCGCTGGTCAAGCTGCTCGCCTTCCTCGCGGTGGGCGTATTCGTCACCTTCGGCCTGTACAACGGCTTCGGCGACCTGTTCTCGCGCGCCGCGGCCGAGCCCGATCTCGCGCGCATGCTCACGCCGCTGGAGGGCGTGGCCGGCGGCTACGCGAGCTGGGTGTGGCTCACCATCCTGTCGATGATGGCGATCATGTTCCTGCCGCGGCAGTTCCAGGTGACGGTGATCGAGAACCTCGACGAGCGCCACCTCGACAAGGCGATCTGGCTGTTCCCGCTTTACATGCTGGCGATCAACATCTTCGTGCTGCCGATCGCTTTCGGCGGGCTGATGCACCTGCCCGCCAACGTCGACGCCGACACCTACGTGCTGACGCTGCCGATGGCCGAGAAGCAGGAGCTGCTGGCGCTGCTGGTGTTCATCGGCGGCCTGTCGGCGGCCACCGGGATGGTCATCGTCGAGACGATCGCGCTGTCCACCATGGTGTGCAACGATTTGGTGATGCCGGTGCTGCTGCGCATGCGCCGGTTGCGGTTGAACGCGCAGCCCGACCTGACCGGCCTGCTGCTGGGCATCCGGCGCGGGGCCATCGTCATGATCCTCCTGCTGGGCTATCTGTACTTCAAGCTGGCGGGGGAAGCCTACGCGCTTGTTTCCATCGGCCTGGTGTCGTTCGCCGCGGTGGCGCAGTTCGCGCCGGTGGTGCTGGGGGGGATCTTCTGGAAGGGCGGCACGCGGCGCGGGGCCATCGCGGCGCTGGTGGCCGGCTTCGCCGTCTGGTTCTATACCCTGCTGCTGCCGGCGCTGGCGCGCTCGGGCTGGCTGCCGCTCAGCCTGCTCGAGCACGGGCCGTTCGGCATCGAGCTGCTCAAGCCGCTCGCGCTGTTCGGGCTGTCGGGCCTGGACCAGATCACCCACGCCATGATCTGGAGCATGCTCGCCAACATCGGCGCCTACGTCGGGGTGTCGCTGTCGGCCTCGCCCAGCGCGCAGGAGCATCGCCAGGCGAGCCTGTTCGTCGACGTGTTCCGCCAGGGCGGGGAGGCGGGCGGGGCGCGCTTCTGGCGCGGCACGGCCTCGGTGCCCGGGCTCTACAACGTCCTCGCGCGCTTCCTGGGCAGCGCGGGCGCCGACCAGTCGTTCCGCGATTACGCGGCCTCGAAGGGGCTGCGCTGGCCGGACGATCGCCTGGAAGCGGACGCCGGCCTGGTGCACCACGCCGAAATGCAGCTCGCCGGGGCCCTGGGCGCGGCCTCGGCCCGGGTGATGATCGCCTCGGTGGTGAAGGAGGAAGCGCTGAGCGTCGAGGAAGTGCGCGCGATCCTCGACGAAGCCTCGCAGGTGGTGGCCTACAGCCATCGCCTGGAGCAGAAGTCGCGTGAGCTCGAGGCCGCCACGGCCGAGCTGCGCGAGGCGAACGAGCGGCTTACCGAGCTCGACCGGCTGAAGGACGACTTCGTCTCCACCATCACCCACGAGCTGCGCACGCCGCTCACCTCGATCCGCGCCTTCACGCAGATCCTGCTGGAGAACCCGGGCGTGGAGCGCGAGCAGCGCGCCCGCTTCCTCGGCATCATCACCAAGGAAACCGAGCGCCTGACGCGGCTCATCAACCAGGTGCTGGACCTGTCGCGCATCGAGTCCGGGCGCGCCGAATGGCACGAGTCCAGCGTCGACATGCGCGAGGTGGTGGCCGATACCGTGACCGGCATGAGCCAGGTGTTCGAGGAGCGCCAGATCCGCGTGGAGATGCGCCTGCCCGAGGGGGTCACGAGGGTGAAGGCGGACGTCGACCGCATGATCCAGGTGATGCTCAACCTGCTGTCGAATGCCGCCAAGTTCTGCCAGGGCCGCATCGAGATCGCCCTGTCCGAGCAGCCCGGGGCGCTGCGCGTGGACGTGCGCGACAACGGCCCCGGGATCGACCCGGCCGAGCACAACGTCGTATTCGACAAGTTCCGCCAGGGCCGCGACCAGGCGAGCGCCAAGGGCAGCGGCCTGGGACTGCACATCAGCCGCCAGATCGTCGAGCACTTCGGCGGCCGCATGTGGGTGGACAGCGCACCGGGGGAGGGCGCCTGCTTCTCCTTCACCTTGCCCACATGAGGATCCTCATCGCCGACGACGAGCCCAACATCGTGACCGCGCTCGAGTTCCTCCTGAGCCGCCGCGGCCACGAGGTGCAGGTCGCGCGCGACGGGGTGCAAGCCCTCGACCTCGCGGCGTCGTCGGACCTGGTGCTGCTCGACGTGATGATGCCGCTGAGCGATGGCTTCGAGGTGTGCCGGCAGATCCGCAGCCGGCCCGAAGGCGCGCGCGTGCGCATCGTGATGCTTTCGGCCAAGGGCAGCCAGGCCGACGTCGAGCGCGGCCTGCAGGCCGGCGCCGACCTTTACGTCACCAAGCCTTTTTCCAACCGCGAGCTGCTGGACAAGATCGACGGGCTGCTGTCGCGCTAGAATCGGCCCCCTGCGGAGAGATGGCCGAGCGGCTTAAGGCGCACGCTTGGAAAGCGTGTATACGTTAATAGCGTATCGAGGGTTCGAATCCCTCTCTCTCCGCCAG
>CBDDSA010000036.1:0-10509 GCA_965233185.1 uncultured bacterium | reverse complement strand
GTGCCGGGGCGCGCGCTGTAGAGGAAGGTGAACGCGCCGTCGAACTGCACGTCGCGGGCGAGATCCAGCGTCGCGTCGAAGTCGGCGCGCGTTTCCCCCGGGAAACCGACGATGAAGTCGGAGGTGATCGAGACGTCGGGTCGCGCCTGTCTCAGCCGTCGCGCGATGGAGCGGTACTCGAGCGCGGTGTAGCCGCGCTTCATCGCGGCGAGGATGCGGTCCGAGCCCGACTGCACCGGGAGGTGGACGTGCGGCGCGAGCTTCGGCAGCGCCGCGTGCGCCTCGACGAGGCGCTGGGTGAACTCGCGAGGATGCGACGTCGTGTAGCGCACGCGCTCGATGCCGTCGATCTCGTGCACGTAGCGCAGGAGCTCCGCGAAGTCCGCGGCCGCGCCCTGGATCGTGCCGCGCCAGGCGTTCACGTTCTGCCCGAGCAGCGTGACTTCACGGACGCCCTGGGCGGCAAGGCCGGCGACCTCCGCGATCACGTCCTCGAACGGACGCGAGACCTCGGCGCCGCGCGTGTACGGCACGACGCAGAACGTGCAGTACTTGCTGCAGCCTTCCATGATCGTCACGAAGGCCGACGCGCCGTCGACGCGCGCCGGCGGCAGGCGGTCGAACTTCTCGATCTCCGGGAACGAGATGTCGACCTGCGGCCGGCCGGTGCTGCGGCGCTTTGCGAGCAGCTCGGGCAGGCGGTGCAGCGTCTGCGGGCCGAACACCACATCCACGTAGGGCGCGCGCTCGACGATCGCTGCACCCTCCTGGCTCGCCACGCAACCGCCCACGGCGATCATGAGGCCGGGACGCGCCTGCTTCAGGTGCTTCATGCGACCGAGGTCGGCGAACACCTTTTCCTGGGCCTTCTCGCGCACCGAGCAGGTGTTGAAGATGATGAAGTCGGCCTCGTCCGGGGTCGATGCGGCTTCGACGCCCTCCGCGGCGGCCAGCACGTCGCGGATCCGGTCCGAGTCGTACTCGTTCATCTGGCAGCCGAACGTGCGCAGATAGAGCTTGCCCATGCGAGGCGGGCTACTTGGCAGCCGGGGTCTCGGCGGCTTCGGCCGGGCTGAGGATCCAGATCTGGTGGACCCGGCCGTCCGTGTCGCGGCGGTACTTCGCCTTCGCGTCGGCCGGGATGGAGACCGGAACGATGATCCGGTTCGACGCATCGCGGATCCGGGCCCCGGCGGCAAGCCGCTCGACCTTGCCGTCGATCGCCACGTCCATCTCCTTCACGTGGCGGATCTTGCCGGGCCTGGCGTCGGCCGGGATGGTCCGCAGCTGCGCGAAGACGAGCGCCGGCACGGCGGCAAGAAGGAGGATCGCGGCGAGGCGCTGGAGCATGCGGGTCAGGAAAAATGGTGGCGAATCAGGGACTCCGCAGCCAGACGGCGCCGCGCTGACAATCGCCTGAAGCTAAAGGGCAAAAATTCCGTGGCAAAACCGTCGATGCGCTCGGGTGCTACACCCTAGGAAAGCATTTATTGTCGCACGGGCGGATGCCACGACAACCCAGCCGGCGCCAGCCATCGAGACCACGCGCTTCGCGACAGGAGGCTAGAATGCCGCGCAACAAGGCTTGGGGGATCGTGGAGAACGAACAAGGGCTGATCTCTGTCGCCCTCGCATTGCTCGGGACGCGCACCGGGTTGTCGGCACCGGAGGTGCGGGCGTCACGCCAGATTCGACCGTGCCCGAGCCGTCCCCGCCTGAGTCAATACCGCAAGGCTATCCGCGCTGGCCGTGACCCGCTAGGCGATGCATTCGCGCGCATCCGCCCGCCCGCCGTTCGGCGGGTGGACGGGGCGACATATACCCCGGCCGCAATCGTCCGAGCCATGGTGCGATGGGCGGCAAACTACGGTTCGCCCGTTCGCATCGTCGACGCGGGGGCCGGGTCGGGGCGCTTCATCATTGCCGCCGCCAAGGCGTTTCGGACTGCAAAGCTTGTCGCGATTGAGACGGACCCCGTTGCCGCTCTGGTGCTGCGCGCCAACGTCGCTGCCCGGGGCCTGACCCGCCGTGTTACGGTCATCGTGAAGGATTACCGGGATCTTCATCTGCCCGCCGCCAACGGGCCTACGCTGTTTATCGGCAACCCCCCATACGTCCGGCATCACAACATCGGTGCCGAGTGGAAGGAGTGGTATGCCAAGACGGCGAGTAAATATGGGATTCGCGCGAGCCGCCTTGCCGGCCTGCATCTGCACTTCTTCATGAAAACCATGCAGATTGCGCGCCCCGGTGACTACGGCGCCTACATTACGTCTGCCGAGTGGCTCGATGTGAACTATGGCTCTGCCCTGCGTCGTCTACTTGGCGATGGTCTTGGTGGCGTCGCCTTACACGTCATTGACCCGAGGGCAATGCCCTTCGCCGATGCTGCAACCACGGCAGCGATTACTTGCTTCCATGTTGGGATGCGACCGGCTGCGATGCTCGTGCGTTCTGTGAATGAAGTATCCCGGCTTGGCACGCTTTCCGAAGGTCGGGCGGTGCCATGGGCGAAACTGCAAGCATCGTCCAAGTGGTCGTTGATCGTCCGCCCGGGACGCGCGGTGCCTGCCGGCTATATCGAGCTCGGCGAGCTGTGCCGCGTTCATCGAGGGCAGGTGACGGGCAGCAATCGCGTGTGGATCGCTGGCGCTCATGCTCAAGGGCTGCCGGCCCGCGTGCTGAAGCCTACTGTGACCAAGGCCAGAGAGCTTATTAACGCGGACGGTGCCCTCGACAGCGCGGCCACCCTGCGCCGCGTCGTCGATTTACCGCACGATCTAGACCAACTTGACGATGACGCCCAGGAGGCGGCCCGGCGGTTTCTGCGATGGGCGAGAGAGCAAGGGGCGCACGAGTCTTACATTGCCATGCACCGTCGCCCATGGTGGACGGTGAAGCTGCGAGCGGCCGCTCCGATCATCTGCACCTACATGGCTCGGCGTTCGCCCGCGTTCGTTCGGAACTTGTGCGACGCCCGCCATCTCAACATTGCGCACGGGCTTTACCCGCGTGAACCGTTACCCGACGATGTGCTCGACCGCCTTGCTGCTTGGTTGACTGAAAACATCGGCGTTGAAAGCGGCAGGACCTATGCAGGCGGACTCACGAAGTTCGAGCCCGGCGAGTTGGAGCGCGTTCACATCCCCCGGCCCGAGCAACTGCCCGCGTGATCTCGCCGCCGAAGTGGGAGGCGGAGGTCCTGCGGGCGGAGGCAAAGACGGCCGTAAAGCTGTTTCGGAAAGAGCGACTGCTTGAGCCGCTTGAGAAGTGGAAGAAGGCCGTCGACGAGAATCAGGCGCTGTTTCGTCAACTCTTCCGGGTCTACGGCCTGCAGAATCCGTCGCAACTCACCCCCGATCTGCTGGCCGAGATATTTAAGGTCAACCTTGGGGACGCGCTGCGCTACTTGGTCGGCCCGCCGATCTCCAAGGATGATTTGAAGGTGCTGGCCGAGTCATCGCTCGCGCCGAGGGTATTGGCGAAGCGGCCCGAGGAGGCCAAGCGGATCATCGAGATTATCAGTCAGGCGCTCGATTCGCGTCGGTTCCCATGGGTCAAGGAAAAGCGTGCGCCGCGGAAGGACGAGGAGGCGGCAGCGATTCTGGCATCGGCGGTCCTGTTGACGGCACAGCGGGTCTCCACGGACCGGCGCAGCGAAGGTAAGGCGGCTCAGGAAGCCGCGGTGCAGAAGCACCTGCAAGGCATGGGTTTCAAGCTCGAGAAGCCACGAACGATCGGGACGCTCACTGACGCGCCCGCCCCCGGGCGCTTCTGTGGCGAGTCGCTGGTCGGGAGTAGGAAGGCCGATATAGCGGTGCGCCTGTTCGACGGGAGATTGATGCCGATCGAGTGCAAGGTCTCGAATAGCTCGACGAACAGCGTTAAGCGGCTAAATAACGACGCCGCCGTGAAGGCCGCGATCTGGCATCGAGAGTTTGGGACCAAGCAGGTTGTTCCGTCTGCTGTGCTTTCCGGGGTATTCAAGGTGCTCAACTTGGAGCAAGCGCAAGAGGGCGGGCTGACGATCTTCTGGGCTCACAAGCTCGATGAGTTGGAAGGTTTCATCCTCTCCGCGAAAGCGAAGTAGTCGGTTAAGGCAGGACGATCCGGGCGACCAAGAACCAGAAGATCAGGTCGATTTTCAAAATCAGGGGCCGGACGATATGACCAAGGGGGTCCGCACCCCGCCCGCGTTCTAAGACCAGCCACCCTGACACGACCGCGCCCGATGCGCCAATCATGCAGTATCCGGCGGTTCGTCGTCGCCTTTGGTGACCCGCCCGCCTGACTCCCAGCGTCCCTTACAGGGCTCGTCCACTGCGTTCAGCGCCGCGGGCGCAGGGGAGGGCAGAGCCATGTCCGCCGCGCGTTCCTCGCGCATCCTGAGGGCTTCCTCGTCCGTGATCTCGACGACGACAAGCTCGGGCAGGTCGACGGCTTCCTCCGCGTCGAGTGCCCGGTCCGTCCTCAGCGAGCGACGTAGCGTGTCGGACGTGACCTTCAACGTCGTGGCCGCGGCGGCGGCAGCCCGTAAACAGACGGCTGCCTCCTGAAGGTTCGTCGGGTGCAGTAGTTCATACGCGGCGGCGACCCGCTCGCGCAGCAGTCGAACGTGCGCCAGGTCATCCGCGACCATGCGCGCGGCCTCTTCCTTGATGCGCTCGACTCCGGTGATGCTGTCCACAAGCTCGCGCTTGGCCTGTTCGATCAGCTTGTCCATGACAGCGCCCTTCTTGGCCGCATGGCGCTCGAACACCCGATTGATGGTCCTCGGGCTCACGCCAAGCCGCTCGGCGATCGCTGGGACGCTGTATCCGGCGGCCCTCATGGCGACCGCCAGCGCGATCTGGTCAGGGGTGAGAGCTTTTTTACCGGGCATGGCGTTTACCGTGGGCGCAATGAGGGCTGAATGTTGAAGAGGAGGGGCCTTCCCAGCAGAGAGGCCATAAAACTCCCAAACCCACGACGGTGGGTTTGTTGGAGGCCGCTCTGCTCTTCCCGTGCAGATTCTTTGTCGGTGTCCTCGACGTTAGCCGCACTGTTCTGTTGCCCGGTAGACGACCATCGAGGTTCGGCCAATCGTCTACCTGCTCACCGACCCGGCTGCGGCGACCCTTTTGGGGCCAACTCGACCGGAGGGCGTAAGTCGGTTCCTTCTACGCCCCGCCATCAGTTTCGATGGCTTCTCGCCCGCGCCGGAACGTTCAGTTCGCCCGATACAGCGCGGTGTTGATGCACGTCTACTTCTTCTTCAACGACTCGACGAACCTCTCGTCACCGAACTTATACGTAGGATCGAGACGGCGGATGCCCTCGCGCAGCGACTCCGGGCCGTAGCTGATAAGCAGGTTCTCACCGTAGGCACGCATCCGTGTTCCGGGCTTGTGCGTGTCGAGCCACTTCAAATACTCGTCCAGCTCCTCGGTGAAGCCCATCAACGCCCGCTTCACGATGGCCGAGACCGATAGTCCTGTCTTTTTTGATGCTTCCTGCAGGCTGGCAAGCGTTTCCTCGTGGACCGTCGCCATCACGCGAGGTCCGCTTTCTTTGGTGCTCTGCTTCGGGGTCATGCTCGATCCTTTTGCTGAGAGGCGTGCACCCTATCACAGGTGCGTCATTAATGCAACCTTATAGATCGCAAGTGAAACTTTCATGCATCACCAATGCATCAGTATGCTAAATTGACCCAATACGGAACGTCCATATCGGAATTAGGTCAGGAGGGTGAATGCGCAAATTCGTGTCCTACATCCGGGTGAGCACCGTCCAGCAGGGTCGTTCGGGGCTTGGTCAGGAAGCTCAAGAAGCAGCGGTTCGGGCCTACCTCGTCAGCGTGGGTGGCGCGCTTGTGGGACGCTTTGAGGAGGTGGAGTCGGCGAAGGGCGCCGACGCCCTCGACCGTCGTCCGCAACTCCGGGCCGCGCTGGCGGTATGTAAGAAGCTCGGAGCGGGGCTGCTGATCGCCAAGCTAGACCGGCTCGCCCGAAATGTTCACTTCGTGACCGGCCTGCTCGAATCAGGCGTGGACTTTGTGGCCGCCGACATGCCGGGTGCGAGCAAGACGATGATTCAGATGCACTCGGTCATGGCTGAGTGGGAGCGTGACCAGATCAGCGCCCGGACGAAGGCCGCGCTCGCAGCAGCCAAGGCGCGCGACGTTCGTCTCGGGAAGGCTGGTGGTCGGAACATGCGGGCGCTCAATGCCGTCCGTCAGAAGGCGGCAGATGCGTTCGCGTCGAACCTAAAGGGGTTGATCGATGGGTTCTACCTGCGAAACTTGTCGCAGCGCCGGATGGTCATCGAACTGAACACGCTACGGATCGCTGCGCCACGCGGCGGGGTATGGAGCCTTTCTCAAGTTCAGTCGCTCCTCGCTAGGCAGGCACGCCCTACTGCAAGTTGAGTTCAAGCTTTAGCGCGTTTGCATGCGCATCAAATCTGCTCAGTTCATGGGGAAAGTTGTCCTTTGACACCGCGTCAATTGCGGTAAGCCATTGCGCCAATGCGTCCTTGGCTTTCGTTTGTGCTGCATCGGTCTTGAACGCACCAACAAACTCTCGTGCGCCAGCAGATAACAACTGCTTGCCGCCCGCAATGCATTCCCTGTATGCGAATCCTTCGGCGCTTTTCTTCTTCATGACATCCTCCCGGGCAACCACCGCGTCGTAGTTCGTGATGTCGCCACCTGTTTCTAGGCGCCTTTTTGACAATGCTTCGCGATAACTTGCCTGCATTTCGGCAAGCTCTGCTTGGTAGGTGTGGTGACAGTTTTCCAACCCCGACCGTAACGCAGCCAAGAAGTCGAGCTGCTTTGTGGGGTCCGTCTTGCTTGGTTGCGCTGCGGTGACGTTGGCGCCAGAAGATTTGTTCTTTGCCCTGCGGTCAGTCGCCCATACGTTCATTGTGCAGGCGAGCGTGTAAGCAGCAAGCAATGTAGCTAGTGCCGATCTGTAGTGTCCCAATTGCAATCCCCCTTGTGGAACACGCCTTGGTCGGATCAATGTCACGATTAGTGCGTGGCCCCCAAAGTAACACAGGTCGAGAGTTCGGGGCGTGCGTATGCCGCTCCGCAAGAGATTCGGCCAGAGGGTCACGACGCTGCGAAAGGCTGCGGGCTTGTCCCAAGAGGCATTTGCCGACAAGTGCGGTTTCGCCCGCAGCTACATGAGCCGTATTGAGCGGGGACGTGGGAACCCGTCGCTCGACGCCGTGGAAATCATCGCTGGCGGGCTGAAGGTCCCAGTCAGAGACCTTTTTGATTAGGTGCCGCTGGCGCGCTAAGTCCCCGCTGCCTTTATCGCTGCTCGCAGTCGCCTCACCAACTCGTCAAGGTTCCTGTCGATCGCCGGCAGCATCGGCGCGATCTCCGACTTCAGCTTCGTGTAGCGCCCGGCATTCATCCCTCCACCCTCGGGCTTGTGCCCGGTGATAGCGCACCGCAACTCCAGGTTCACGCCCTTTGCAGCCAGATGCGAGATGAAAGTGTGCCGCAGTGAATGAAAGAACGAGGTCTTGCCCTTCGTCAGCCTGCCGTCCCTGTGCAGTCGGGCCAACGCTCGGCTGCCTCGTTTGGTGATCCCGTGCGAGAACTTGTAGGAGTCCTTCTCCGCTTGCGCCAGCGGCTCCCAGCCTTGCTCGAACAGCGTGCGCGAACCTACTTTGCGCTGGGCTTCTAGGTAGTCAAGGAAACCGAGCCGGATGATCTCCGGGTGAAGCGGCACGACGCGCCACCCCGACTCCTTCTTGACCGACTTCTTGTGACCGCCCGGACCGACGGTTTCATTGATGTCGAGATACCAGCGGCCGGTCGGCTTGTCCTTCTTGAAGTCGCTACGAATGTCCGCCTGCGCCAACTCCTCGATCCGCGTGCCCATGAACGCCGAAAGCACGACGACCCAGAACCAATGCGGGTGCTTCGTGCGGAACTCGGCGGCCTCCACGAAAACGACTTCCAACTGGTCCATCGTAAAGGCGTCGCGATCCATCGAGGTCGGCGTGGTGCGAGCCGGCTTCAACGTTGCCGCACTGACAAGTGGGATAAGGCCGCGGCTGCTGTGCCAGCGCAGCATCGTTCCGGCAGCGGTGATGTAGAGGCCCTTTGTCTTGTCCTTCCACGCAGACGAAGCGTTGACGTGATCGGCGTAGTCGGCGAAGCGGGCCTGCGTGATGTGCGTGAGCGGCGTAGCTGCGCCCGCGAAGTCCTCGAAGTGCTTCAGCGCGGGCACGATGCGCTTGCGAGACTCGGGTTTCATCCGCTTCTCGAGATACTTCTTGATTGCCTCGCCGACGGTGAAGCGGTTCGCGCCCGTGGCGACCGGCGCTGTCCCGGCAGCCTTCGTGACGGCGGCAAGTTGCTCGACATGCTCGCCCTTCAACTGCCTCAGCGCCTTGTTGCGCTGGTAGTGGCTCTCCACAAGCTCGTCGCGAAGCTCATCGATCTGCTCTTTCAGCGGGGCGGTGAGCCGGCGCTGTTCGATCAACCGCTTGAGGTTGGCGGCGAGTTTCTTAGTTGCCATGTGCTTGAAGGTCGCGAATATCTCGTCGGAGAGTGTCGCGGCGCGTCGGGCGAGGATTAGCGCGGTGGTGCGATCAGCGGTGCCGAGGGATAGATAGAACTGCGGCACCCTCGCATGCTGTCGCAAGTCGAGCGGCACCTTGCGTCGAAAGTAGTAGATCGTGCCGTGCCGTGACCGCTGTAAATACGCTCCCATGTTCGCTCCCGGTGTGACCCCCGGGTGCTACACCTAGAGCCTACGAGAGCGGTTTTGCTACGCTGCTGCCTGTTACAGCAACGACTTAGCGAATTTTTGGTGGCGAATCAGGGACTCGAACCCCGGACACACGGATTATGATTCCGCTGCTCTAACCAGCTGAGCTAATTCGCCACGTTGGAACAATCGAGGCCCGGATTATAAACCCTGCCATCTACGATCTGGTCGTCGTCGGGGGCGGCCCCGTCGGGCTCGCGCTGGCGCGCGCCGCGCGCATGGAGCGCACCGCGGTGGTCGCCAGGGAGCCGCTGCCTGCGGCGCGTCCGGCGGACGAGCCGTTCGATGCCCGCGTGTATGCGATCAGCCCCGGCAACGCGGCGTTCCTCCGCCAGCTCAGGGCCTGGCATGCGCTGCCTCCCGAGCGCGTGACCCCGGTCGTCGCGATGCGCGTGTTCGGCGACCGTCCCGGATCGGAGATGGTGTTCGACGCATACCGCGCGGGCGTCTCCGAGCTCGCCTGGACGGTGGAGGACAGCGCGCTGAATGCCGCGCTGGCGCAGGCGACGCAAGCCGCGGAGCGCGTGGACGTCGTCGCGGCCGGCGTCACCGGCATCGATCTCGATGCCGACGCGGCGACCGTGCGCCTGTCGGACGGACGCGTGCTTCGCGCACGCCTGGTTGCCGGCGCCGACGGCGCGCGTTCCGCGGTGCGGGCGGCTGCCGGAATCGAGGCGCGCGAGTCGGACTATGGACAGGCCGCGGTGGTGGCCAACTTTCGTTGCGAGAAGCCGCATGCGCGCACCGCTTATCAGTGGTTCGAGGGCGGCCCGGTTCTGGCGCTGCTGCCGCTGCCCGGCGAGCGCGTGTCGATGGTGTGGTCGCTGCCGCCCGAGTCCGCCCGGCGCATCTCCGCGCTGCCGGCGGAGGGCCTGTGCAGGGAAGTGGAGGCGGCCTCGCGGCACATGCTCGGCGCGCTCGAGCTCGAGACGCCTCCGCGCGCCTATCCGTTGCGCCGGCTCGCCGCGGCACGGCTCGTCGCGCTGCGCATCGCGCTCGCGGGCGATGCGGCGCACGTCATCCATCCGCTCGCGGGGCAGGGGCTCAACCTGGGGCTCCAGGACGCGCGTGTGCTTGCGGAGGTCCTCGCGGGCCGCGAGCCGGGCCGCGATCCCGGCGACCCGGCGCTGCTGCGCCGGTACGAGCGCGGCCGGGCGGAGGCGATCCTCGCGATGGATGGGGCGGTCGACGGCCTGTTCAGGCTTTTCGGCGCGCAGGCGGCGCCCGCAGCGTGGCTGCGCAATGCCGGATTGAACCTCACGGGCCGGCTTCCGGTCCTAAAGAACCTGCTCATCCGCCAAGCGATGGGCTGACCCGGGATACCCATGTTGCGACTCCTCGCTGCACTCCTGCTCGCCGCCTGCGTCGGCACAGCGGCCGCCAACGAAGCGCAGATCCGGCGCATGCTCGAGCCCAAGCTCGGCGGCGCGCGCATCGAGGGAGTCCAGCCCGCGCCAATCCCGGGCCTGTACGAGGTGCGCTTCCGCTCCGCGGAGGGCGTGCAGCTGATCTACGTCGACGCGACTGGAACCTACGTCATCCAGGGCAAGATCTTCGACATCCGCGCCGACCGCGACCTCACCGACGAGCGGCTGCGCAAGCTGAATGCGATCCGCTTCGAAACGCTGCCGCTCGACCAGGCGGTGAAGATCCAGCGCGGCACCGGAGCGCGCGTGATGGCCATGTTCTCCGACCCCTACTGCCCGGCGTGCCGCCAGTTCGAGCGCGAGCTCGCCAA
>CBDDSA010000035.1:0-10349 GCA_965233185.1 uncultured bacterium | reverse complement strand
GCCCCCGGGTATTGCAATCCCGGAAACATCACAGATACACGCCATCGCGTTCAAGTCGGCACCAATCGAAATCGGCCGTAAGCCCACGTTAATTATGGATTTCTCGCTTCAGTCGACGAAGTTAACCGGACAGCAGTGGGTCCGTCCCCATTTATTTCCGGGTGGCGCCCAGCAGCGCGTCGGGCAGCCAGATGGCGATCTGCGGAAAGGCGACCACCACGCCGATGGCCACCAGCATCAGGACGAAGAACGGCAGCGAGGCGAGCGCCACGTAGTTGGCGTCGCGCCCGCTCATGGTCTGCAGCACGAACAGGTTGAAGCCCACCGGCGGCGTGATCTGGGCGATCTCGACCAGGATGACGATGAAGATGCCGAACCAGATGAGGTCGAAGCCCGCGGCCTCGATCATCGGCAGCACGATGGAGGTCGTGAGCACGATCATGGAAATGCCGTCGATCGCCATCCCGAGCAGCAAGTAGATGAAGGCGAGGATCGCGATCAGCGCGAACGGGCTGGCGTTGAGCGAGACCACCCAGGCGGCGAGCTCGCGCGGAATGCCGGTAAAGGCCATGCACGAGCTGAGGAAGGAGGCGCCCGCCAGGATGAACAGAATCATGCACGACAGGCGCGTGGCGCCCATCAGGCTGACGCGGAAGCTCTCCCAGCCCAGCGAGCCGCTCCACCAGGCGATGCCCAGGGCGCCCAGCACCCCGAAGGCGGCGGCTTCCGTGGCCGTGGCATAACCGGTGAACATCGCGCCCATGACGAAGGCAATCAATACCAGGCAGGGAAGCAGGTTGCGCGCCTTGCGCAGCTTTTCCAGCAGCGACAGCCGGTCGGCGTATTGCGGCGTCTTGCCCGGGTTGAGCAGCGCCCAGATCACGATGAACCCGGAGAACAGGGCGATCAGCAGGACCCCCGGGAAAACGCCCGCCAGGAACATCTTGAGGATGGACACTTCGGCGGCCACGGCGTAGACGATCATGATGATCGACGGCGGAATCAGCAGGCCCAAGGTGCCCGCGCCGCACAGCGCGCCCAGGCACATGCGCTCGTCGTAGCCGCGCTTCTTCAGCTCGGGGAGCGCCACCTTGCCGATGGTCGCGCAGGTGGCGGCCGAGGATCCGGAGACCGCGGCGAAGATGCCGCAGCCGAATATGTTGACGTGCATCAGCCGGCCCGGCAGCCAGCCCAGCCACGGCGACAGGCCCTCGAACATCTCGTCGGAAAGGCGCGTGCGGAACAGGATTTCGCCCATCCATACGAACAGCGGCAGCGCTGCAAGGGTCCACGACGCGCTCGAGCCCCAGAACGACTGGAACAGGTTCACCTCGGGCGGGCTGGTGGTGAAGAACTGCAGCCCGAGCCAGGCGACCGCGGACATTGCCATGGCGATCCACAGGCCGCCGGCGAGCAGCACCACCAGCAGCGCGAACAGCACGACCGCGATGCCGATGGTCGTCATAGCGCTTCG
The DNA here is from genome assembly GCA_965233185.1 of uncultured bacterium. GTDB lineage: Bacteria > Pseudomonadota > Gammaproteobacteria > Burkholderiales > SG8-39 > SCGC-AG-212-J23. Next base: position 8,875 of record CBDDSA010000035.1, on the reverse strand, counting down.
GTGAAATCCTTGCGGCTGCGCCGGGCGTCCTCCGCCGCCTGGTAGGCCGGGCGCCCGCCGCGCGCCAGCACCACGAATTCGTCCAGCACCGCGACGAAAAACACCAGCGCGCCTGCGACAAAGGCCATCTGCGGGATCCAGATCGGGATCTGGATCAGGCCCTGCGCCACTTCCTCGAACAGCCAGCTTTCGTAGACGAAGCGCGCCGCCGCGTAAAGGATGTAGCCGACAATGAGCAGCGCGAAGGCGAGCGTGCCGATCTCCGTCGGCCGGCGCGCTCCGGCCGGCAGGCGCTCGATGAGCAGGCCCACGCGCACCAGCTCGCCGTGGCGGAAGGTGTAGCCGAGCGCGAGGAAGGCCGACGCGGCGCACAGCCACGAGACGATGTCGTCGCCGCCGCGCAAGAGCAGGCCTAACTCGCGCATGCCGGCCTGCAGCAGCATCACGACCGCGATCAGCGCGAGGCACACCGCGGCGAGCGCGCCGCTCGCCGCGTAGAGGCGGTCCAGGAACCGCCTCAAGCTACTTTTTGCTTCGGTAGGCCTTCAGGATCGCCTGGCCGTCGGCGCCGGCGGATTTCTCCCACTCCTGCGCCATCTGCTCGCCGATCTTCTGGAAGCGCGCCCGCATGGCGGCGTCAGGCTCGCGCACGCTCATGCCGTTCTTGGCGAGGGTTTCGTCGCCCTCCTTCTCGCGCACCTTGGACATCTCCCAGCCGCGCTTCTCGGCGGCCGCCGCGGCCTTCACCAGCGCGCTTTGCTGGTCCTTGGGCAGGCGCGAGAAGCCGCGCTGGTGCACCACGACCACGTTCTTCGGATGGAAGGCGCTCGTCTTGTAGTAGTTCTTGACGAATTCCCAGGCCTTGGTCGAGGTGCCGGTGGCCGAGGAGGTGATCATGGCCTGCACCGCGCCGGTGGCGAACATCTGCGGGATCTCCGGCACCTGGATCACCGTCGGGCTCGCGCCGAGCAGCTCGGCCAGGCGCGCGGTGAGCGGGCTGTAGGTGCGGAACTTCGTGCCTTTGAGGTCGTCGACCGACTTCAGCGGCTCCTTGGTGTAGAAGCCCTGGCCGGGCCAGGCCACCGAGTAGAGCAGGCGCATGCCGCGCTTCTGCAGGCTTTTCTCGAGCACCGGCTTCTGCGCCTGGTAGAACTTCCAGGCGTTATCGTAGCCGGCGGCGACGAACGGCACGTTGTCGGCCGCGAACACCGGGTCCTCGTTGCCGAACTGGCCGAGCAGGAACTCCGCGATGTTCACCTGCCCGGTCGACACCGCGCGCAGGATGTCCGGGTGCTTGATGAGCGAGCCGTTCGAGTGCACCTGGATGGCGAGCTTGCCGCCGGTGGCCTTCTGCACGTCCTCCACAAACGCCTTCACGTTGCGCGTGTGGAACTCGCCGTCGGAATACGGCGTGGGCATGTCCCATTTCGTCTGCGCCTGCGCGCCGCCGACGGCAAGCGCCGCCGCCGCGAAAATAGCCAGTCGTTTCATCTCCAGCCTCCTGTAGTTCGCCGCATCTTAGGTGATAAAAAGGGGTCAGAGCAATTTACCGTCAATCTGCGATCGGACCTCGTTACCGGTAAATTGCTCTGACCCCTTTTTATTGCATTTCCTGCAGCACCGCATTGGCGAGCGCCAGGCTGGCGGTCAGGCCGGGGGACTCGATGCCGAAAAGATGGACCAGCCCGGGTACGCCGTGCGCGGCCGGGCCCTGGATCTGGAAGTCGGGCGCCGGCTCGCCCGGCCCGGCGGTCTTGGGCCGGATGCCGGCGTAGCCGGGCAGCAGCGATCCGTCCGGCAGGCCGGGCCAGTAGCGCCGGATCGCCGCATAGAAGCGCTCGGCGCGGGTCGGGTCGACCGCGTAGTCTTCCCTTCCTCCGATGCGCTCGATCCATTCCACGTCCGGCCCGAAGCGGGCCTGGCCGGCGAGGTCGAGGGTCACGTGCACCCCGAGCCCGCCGGGCTCGGGCACCGGGTAGACCAGGCGCGAGAACGGCGGACGCCGCGCGAGCGAGTAATAGTTTCCTTTCGCATAGAGCTCTCGAGGAATGGACGTTTCGGGAAAGCCTTCCATCCTGCGCGCGACGCTGGGCGCACGCAGCCCTGCGCTATTCACCAAGAGGCGAGAGGCGATGGGCTCGGCGCCGCCGACGTGAATCTCGAAAAGGCGGTCGCGGATGACCACCCGTTCCAGCGGGCTTCTCAGCGCCAGCATGGCGCCGTGCGCCTCGGCATCGCCGAGGTAGGCGAGCATCAGCGCGTGGCTGTCGATGATGCCGGTCGAGGGCGAATACAGCGCGGCGACGCAGGCGAGCTCGGGTTCCAGCGCAAGGGCTTGCGCGCGGCTCATCCACACGACGTCGGTCACGCCGTTGGTATGAGCTCTCCGTTGAATCGATTCCAGTTCCTTCAGCTGCGAGTCATCGCTCGCGACGATCAATTTCCCCGAGCGCCGGTGCGGCACGCCGTGGGACACGCAGTATTCATAGAGGAGCTCGCGGCCCTCGACGCAGGCGCGCGCCTTGAGCGAGCCCTTGGGGTAGTAGATGCCGGCGTGGATCACCTCGGAATTGCGCGAGCTGGTATGCGTGCCGATCGCGTCCTCGGCCTCCAGGATCACCACCTCGCGGCCGGCGACGGCGAGCGCGCGCGCCACGGCGAGGCCCACCACGCCCGCGCCGATCACGACCGCGTCAAGCTTTTCCACGGACGAGGAACCTTTCGGCGAGGAAGGCGCCGATGCCGGCGAGCGCGGCGGCGCTCGCCATGGGCCGCGCGCTGCCGTCGAACGCGGCGCCCAGCACGGTGCTGATCAGCGCGCCGACGGTGAAGCCGAGCGCGCCGATGATCGAGGAGGCAGCCCCGGCGGACGCGGGAAACGGCGTGAGCGCCGCCGCGGTGGCATTGGGCACGATGAGCGCGGTGCCGAAAAGCAGCACGGTGAAGGGCAGGGTGACGGCGAGCCAGTGCCCGGCGCCGGCCCAGGCGAGCGCGGCTGCCGCGAGGCCGGAGGCGAGCATCAGCGCCGCGCCCAGGCGCAGCAGCCGGCCGATGCCCAGGCGCAGCACGAGCCGGCTGGAAGCCCAGGCGCCGGTGATCTGGCCGAGCATCACCAGGGCGAACATCAAGCCGTAGGCGAACGTGCCCACGCCCAGGCCGCGCACCAGCGTGAAGGCCGAGTTCGACACCCAGGCGAGGATGCCCACATGCGCGCAGAACACCAGCGCGAACGGCGCAAGAAAGCGCCGGTCGCCCAGGATCGCGACGAACGTGCGCGCGATGGCGCCCGGGCGCACCGAGCGGCGCTCGGGCGGCGCGGTTTCCTTGAGGGTTCTTACGAAAAGCAGGAGAAGGCAGGCCACGGCCGCCATCGCCGCGAAGACAGACGGCCAGCCGGCGGCGCCGGCGAGCAGCGCGCCCGCGACCGGCGCCGCCATCGGCACCACGCTGAAAACGATGGTCATGCTGGCAAGCATCTTCGCCGCCTGCTCGTGGGAATGCAGGTCGCGCACGATGGTGCGCCCGATGAGCGCGCCGCTCGACATCCCCAGCCCCTGCGCGAGGCGCACGAGCGCCACCGCGGCGATGGAGCTCACGAAACAGCCGAGGATCGAGGAGGCCAGCATGATGGCCAGGCCGGTGAGCAGCACCGGCTTGCGACCGAAGCGGTCCGACAGCGGGCCCCACAGGAGCTGCCCGGCCGCGAGGCCAATGAAGTACGTGGTGAGCGTGAGCTGCCCGGCGTCGGCGTGCGCGCCGAGCGCCTGCGCCAGCACCGGCAGCGCCGGCACATAGAGGTCGGTGCCCAGCGCCGGCAGCGCGATCAGCACGCCGAGGAGCACCGTGAACCCGGGAGAGGAGGCCTGCTTATTCAAGATAGGATGCGAATTCTAATGGCTCACCCGAAAGCGACTCTCGCCAACTGGCGCAGCGCGCCGCATAACCGCTGGGCTTTCCACCATGTGCGCGAGCTGGTGCCCTCGGCCGACATTCCCAACGATCCGCGCCGCATGCGCGAGCTCGAGCACCGTCCCGCGGACTTTTCCGGGCTGCGCATCGACCCGGACGCCGGCGAGCCGCTCTCGCTGGAGCGCTTCCTGCAGGAGACCGACACCGACGGCATGCTCATCCTGCACCGCGGGCGCCTCGTGTTCGAGTACTACGGCAACGGCATGACCGACCAGGCGCCGCACATTCTGATGTCGGTGTCCAAGTCGATGCTCGGGCTGCTGTTCGACGCGCTGGGCGTGGACGCCGGGCAGCCGGCCGCCGCCTTCGTCCCGCAGCTCGAAGCCACGGCGTACCGCGACGCCACCCTGCGCCACCTGCTCGACATGCGCGCCGCCATCGCCTTCGACGAGGACTATCTCGCGACCTCGGGGCCCATCATCGAGTACCGCAAGGCGACCGGCTGGAATCCGCCCGGGCCGGGGGATCCGGTCTCGAGCCTGCACGCCTTCTATGCCACATTGAAGGAGAAGGACGGCAAGCACGGCGGCCGGTTCCACTACGTGTCGCCGAACACCGACCTGCTCGGCTGGGTGATCGAGGAGGCGACCGGGCGGCGCTTCGCCGAGCTGATGAGCGAGCTCGTGTGGAAGCCCGCGGGCGCCGAGCGCAGCGCCTACATTACCGTCGACCGGCTGGGCGCGCCGCGCTGCGCCGGCGGCATGTGCGCCACGCTGCGCGACCTCGCGCGCGTCGGGCAGTGGATGATGGAGACGCAGGCCGGCTTTTTCGAGGATCTTGAGACGCACGGCGACCCGCAGGCCTGGGCGGCGGGCGACCTTGTAACGTACTACCCGCGGCTGCCGATGCGCTACCGCAACCACTGGTACGTGCTCGACGGCGAGGCGCCGCTCGCCTTCGGCATGGGCATCCACGGCCAGAACCTGTTCGTCGACCGCATCAACGGCATCGTCATCGCGAAGCTCTCGTCGCAGGCGCTGCCGCTGGACGCCGCGCGCATGGCGCTCACCATGCAGGCGGTGTCGCGGATGCGCTCCTACCTCGCCCACCGATGAGCGGCTGGCAATTCTGGATCGACCGCGGCGGCACGTTCACCGACATCGTCGCGCGCCGCCCCGACGGCTCGCTCGTCACGCACAAGCTGCTGTCCGAGAACCCGGAGCGCTACGAGGACGCCGCCATCGCGGGTATCCGGCAGATCATGCAGTCCCGGGATGAACCCATCGACGTCGTGAAGATGGGCACAACGGTGGCGACCAACGCGCTACTCGAGCGCAAAGGCGAGCGCACGGCGCTGTTCATCACGCGCGGCTTTCGCGACGCCCTGCGCATCGCCTACCAGAACCGCCCGCGCATCTTCGACCGCCACATCGTGCTGCCCGAGATGCTGTACTCGGCGGTGTACGAGGTGGACGAGCGCATGGGGGCACGTGGCGAAGTCGTTCAAAAGCTTCACGAAGAAGACACCCTCGGGAAACTGCAGAACGCATTCGAGTCCGGCTTCCGCTCGATCGCCATCGTCTTCATGCACGGCTACCGCTTTCCCGACCACGAAGCGCGCGTGGCGCAGATGGCCGAGCGCGTGGGCTTCACGCAGGTCTCGGTGTCGCACCGCGTGAGCCCGCTCATGAAGCTGGTAGGCCGCGGCGACACCACGGTGGTGGACGCCTATCTCTCGCCCATCCTGCGCCGCTACGTCGCCCGGGTGGCCGACGAGCTGGCCGGGGTACGGCTGCTGTTCATGCAGTCCAACGGCGGCCTCACCGACGCGCGCCGCTTCCAGGGCAAGGACGCCATCCTGTCGGGCCCCGCCGGCGGCATCGTCGGCGCGGTGCGCACCTCGCTCGCCGCCGGCTTCGAGCGCATCATCGGCTTCGACATGGGCGGCACCTCGACCGACGTGTCGCATTACGCGGGGGAGTTCGAGCGCGAGTTCGAGACGCGCGTGGCGGGGGTGCGCATGCGCGCGCCGATGATGAGCATCCACACCGTGGCGGCGGGCGGCGGCTCGATCCTGCATTTCGACGGCGCGCGCTACCGCGTCGGCCCCGATTCGGCCGGCGCCAATCCGGGGCCGGCGAGCTACCGGCGCGGCGGGCCGCTCACCGTGACCGACGCCAACGTGATGCTCGGCAAACTGCACCCGCGCTTCTTCCCGGCCGTGTTCGGCCCGCACGGAAATGAGGAATTGGATGCAGGGAAAGTCCGGGAGCTTTTCGCTTCCCTGCAGCAAAGAATCGGCGACGGCCGCAGCGCCGAGCAGGTGGCCGAAGGTTTCGTGCAGATCGCGGTGGGCAACATGGCCAACGCCATCAAGCACATCTCGGTGCAGCGCGGCCACGACGTCACGCAGTACACGCTGTGCTGCTTCGGCGGCGCGGCCGGGCAGCACGCCTGCCTGGTGGCCGATGCGCTCGCCATCCGCCGGGTGTTCATCCACCCGCATGCCGGCGTGCTTTCGGCGTACGGCATGGGCCTTGCCGACCAGGTGGCGATGCGCCAGCAGACCGTGGAGGCGCCGCTGCAGGCGGACAGCCTTGCGACGCTGAACGCCACGGCGCAGGCGCTCGCCGAGGCGGCGCGCGAAGACCTGGTCTCGCAGGGCGTGCCGCCCGGCGCCGTGCGCATCCTCACCAAAGCGCACCTGAAATACGAAGGCACCGATACCGCGCTCGCCGTGCCGCTCGCGGCGCTGGAGGAAATGCAGCGGTACTTCGAGGATGCGTACCGCAAGCAGTTCTCCTTCCTCATGCCGGGCAAGCCGCTCATCGCCGAGGCGGTGTCGGTGGAGGCGGTCGCGGCCGGAGAGGTCATCGAAGAGGGCGTGCACGGGAAAAAAGCCGAAGCGTGGCCCGTGGAAACCGTGCGCATGTTCAGCGGCGGGCGCTGGCACGAGGCGCCGCTTTACCGGCGCGAGGACCTCGGGCCGGGCCAGCGCGTGGCCGGGCCGGCGGTGATCGCCGAGGCGAACGCCACCACCGTGATCGAGCCCGAGTGGCGCGCCGAGGTCACCGCCCTGGACCACCTCGTGCTCGAAAGGGCGGTCGCGAGAAAGGCCGCCGTGGCCATCGGCACGCAGGTCGACCCGGTGATGCTCGAGATCTTCAACAACCTGTACATGTCGATCGCCGAGCAGATGGGCCTGCGGCTGCAGAACACCGCCTACTCGGTCAACATCAAGGAGCGGCTGGACTTTTCCTGCGCGCTGTTCGACGCGCAGGGCAACCTCATCGCCAACGCGCCGCACATGCCGGTGCACCTGGGGTCGATGGGCGAGTCGATCAAGACCGTGATCCGGCTGAACGCCGCAAAGATGCAGCCCGGGAACGTTTACGTGCTGAACGCGCCCTACAACGGCGGCACGCATCTTCCCGACGTCACCGTCATTACGCCGGTCTTCGATGCGCCCGGGAAGGAAATCCTCTTTTACGTCGGATCCCGCGGCCACCACGCCGACATCGGCGGCATCACGCCCGGCTCCATGCCGCCCGGCTCGAGGGTGGTGGAGGAAGAAGGCGTGCTCATCGACAACTTCCTGCTGGTGGAGCAGGGGCGCTTTCGCGAGCGCGAGACCGTGGCGCTGCTCACGTCGGGGAAATACCCGGTGCGCAACGTGCAGCAGAACATCGCCGACCTGCAGGCGCAGATAGCGGCCAACGAGAAGGGCGTGCAGGAGCTGCGCCGCATGGTGGCGCATTTCGGCCTGGACGTGGTGCGCGCCTACATGGGGCACGTGCAGGACAACGCCGAGGAGTCGGTGCGCCGCGTGATCGGCGTGCTGAAGGACGGCAGCTTCGATTTCCCGCTGGACAACGGCGCGCGCATCCGCGTCGCGGTGAGGATCTTCAGGGAAGAGAGGAAGGCGAGCCTCGATTTCGCCGGCACCTCCGCTCAGCTGCCGAACAACTTCAACGCGCCGGCGGCGGTGTGCATGGCGGCGGTGCTCTACGTGTTCCGCACGCTGGTCGACGACGACATTCCGCTCAATGCCGGGTGCCTGAAGCCGCTAGCCGTGTCGATTCCCGAGGGCTGCATGCTGCGGCCGCGCTACCCGGCGGCGGTGGTCGCGGGCAACGTGGAGACCTCGCAATGCATCACCGATGCGCTCTACGGCGCGCTCGGGGTGATGGCCGCCTCGCAGGGCACCATGAACAATTTCACGTTCGGCAACCAGCGCTACCAGTACTACGAGACCATCGCCGGCGGCTCGGGCGCGGGGCCGGGCTTCGACGGCGCCGACGTGGTGCAGACGCACATGACCAATTCCAGGCTCACCGATCCCGAGGTGCTGGAGTGGCGCTTTCCCGTGCGCCTGGAGCGCTTCGTGATCCGGCGCGGCTCGGGCGGCCGCGGCCGCTGGCGCGGGGGCGACGGCGCGGTGCGCGCGGTGCGCTTCCTCGAGCCCATGACCGCGGCCATCCTGTCGGGCCACCGCCGGGTGGCGCCGCACGGCATGGCCGGCGGCGAGCCGGGCACGCCCGGGCGCAATTATGTCCTGCGCGCCGACGGCCGGCGCGAGGAGCTCGGGCCCTTCGACCAGACCGAGATGGCCACCGGCGATGTATTCGTGTGTGAGAGCCCGGGCGGGGGTGGCTATGGCGCTATAAAATGACGGCAAAGCGATGAATCCAAGCGCCATCTACTCGAAGTCGGGGAAGGGAGTCCAGGAAGCCTCGGGCAAGACCAGCTTGCTCAAGCGCGCCGATCGCGCCGTGCTGTCGGCGATCGACGGTCGCGCCACGCTGGGCGAGGTGGCGCAGAAAGTCGGCAAGTCCTTCGACGCCTCGTTCCAGACGCTGATCGCGCAGCTCGACCGCGACGGGTTCGTGCGCGAGGTGGGCGCCCCCGCTGGCGCCGCCGCGCCTGCCCGCCCGGCCGCCAAGCCGGCCGCCAAGCCGCCCGCCGC
>CBDDSA010000034.1:0-3945 GCA_965233185.1 uncultured bacterium | reverse complement strand
CAGGTCCTGCACGCGGATGTCGCTTCGCCGGCCGCCGGAGCGCCCCAGGTGCTGCATCGGCTTCTCCCCGAGCAGGTCAGTCGCGGTGATCAGGCCGAGGACCTCGTTGTCCACGTTCACCACGAAGAGCGAGCGCACGTTGCGCCGGATCATGATGCGCATCGCCGCTTCCATGTCCACGTCGGGATCGACCAGCACCGCGGGCACGCGTCGCAGGTCCGTCATCACCGAAAGTGCCGGGTCGGCGGGCCGTACCCGCGGCGCACCCTCGATGGCGGGCTGCCGCACGATGGTGCCGGCCCGCATCTGCCTCGACGGAATCGGTGCGTAGCGCGTCGGCATGGCGTACCTCCCCAAAAGGAATGGACTATCATTCGCCCGCCGCCGCGGCGCGCGCAAGGCGAATCCTCTTATCGGCCGATCAGCCCGGCGAATCCGCTGAAGCCGCAGGCCGGGTTGATGCGCGCGCCTTGCCCGGCGTTGATCATCGTAGATCTCGAGGAACCTGGCGTCCTGGACGCCGCTCGGGATGTACTGTCAGCGGTAGGCGGCCAGCGGTCGTGGCGGATCGCGCGTTGCTCGTCCGGGCCGAAGGGCCGGCCGGCGGCTTCGACGAAGCACTCGGCGTCGGCCTGGCCTGCATCTGGCAGATGCCGCCACCGCCCACCAGCCCGATCAGCGGGTCGACGGCCTGGGTGACTCATGAGCGGCAAAATTCAATCACCAAGGTTCCTCGAGCGGGATTGGATAATCCTATCCGTTGGACCGCGACTTGGACCCGATCGGCTCGATTGCCGGAGACGTCGAGGGCACCAGGAACTTCGCCGCGAAGATCTCGCCCGGCACCGGCCTGCTGAAGAAGAAGCCCTGCATCTCGTCGCACGAGAGCAGCCGCAGCAGCCGCGATTGCTCCTCGGTCTCGACGCCTTCGGCCACCACCTTCAACTTCATCGAATGCGCCAGGTTGATGAAGGTGGACACCAGCACCAGTCCGTCCCGCCCCACGGTCATGTCGGCCACGAACGAGCGGTCGATCTTCAGCGCGTGCACCGGCAGCTTGGCGAGGTAGCTGAGCGACGAGAAGCCGGTTCCGAAGTTGTCGATGGCGATGGTCACGCCCATGGCGCGGATCGCCCGCAGGACGGCGATGCTGTGCTTCACGTCCTCCATGATCAGGGTCTCGGCGATCTCCAACTCCAGTCCTTGCGCCGCATGCGGGTCGAGGGCGATCGCCTGCCCGATCTCGGCGATGAAGCCGCGATTGCGCAGCTGCAGCGGCGACACGTTCACCGCGATGCGCACGGCGCCGAGGCCCGCGGCGCGCCAGCGCACGTAGTCTTCGATGGCCTTGCCCAGCGCCCAGCGCCCGACGTCGTAGTTCAACCCGGTTTCCTCCAGGATCGGGAGAAACCGGTCCGGCGGCACCAGGCCCGTACGTGGATCGTTCCACCGGATCAGCGCCTCGGCGCTGACCATCCTGCCGCTCGCAAGGTCCACCCTAGGCTGGTAGTGAAGCACGAACTCGCCGTTCTCGAGCGCCTGGCGCAGCTGGTTCTCCAGCGTGAGCCTGCCGGCCACCGCTTCGGTCATCTCCTGGGTGTAGAACACGTACCGCTCGCCGCTCGCCTTGGCCTTCTTGAGCGCCGCCTCGGCCTTCTTGAGCAACTGGTCGGCGTCGGTCCCGTCATCCGGGAAGACCGCCGCGCCAACCTTGGTGGCGACCCGGATCACGGCGTCGTTCAAGCGGAATGGATGCTCCTGGAACGCTGCGGACGCTTTCTCGAGCAGCCGCGCCACGTCGCCTTCCTGCCTGACCTGCGGCAACACCACGGCGAAATGGTCCGCGCCCACCCGCGCCAGCAGGTTGGCGTCCCCGGTGGTACGCGTCAGCCAGTGCGCCACCTGCTGCAGGAGCGAGTCGCCCGCCGCCTGGCCGAGGCTGTCGTTGATGTTCTTGAACCGCTCCAGGTCGACCAGGAACAGGGCGAGCATGTGCCCGCCGCTGGCCGCGCTGCGCATGTACTGCGCCGCCCGCTCCAGAAACAGGTTGCGGTTCGCGAGTCCGGTCAGCACATCGTAGTAGGCGAGGTAGGTGAGCCGGTCCTGCTTCTCGATGTAATCGATCGCGAACGCGATGTCGCGGGCCAGATCCGAGAGCAGCTTCATCTCCTCTTCATGGAAGAACCCGCTCTCGTCGGAAAAGAGGGCGAAGATGCCCACCGCTTCATCCGCGATCATCAGCGGCAGCACCGCCAGCGAGCGGACCCCGGCCTCGCCGTGCTCGCTGCCCAGCAAGTCCCGGGGTTCGCCTTGCGAGGACACAACCGCTTTCCCGTCCCTCATCGCCCGCGCGATCATGGCGGCCGCCGCGCTCTCGCCCGACGACAGCATGTCCTTGACGGCGGCCAGGACCACCTCATCGGCGCCTGACGAGGCAGCCGTGACCATCTTCATCAGACCGCGATCGAAAACGGCGATCAGGGACGCGCGGAACCCGCCTGCCTCCACCGCGATCCGGCATGCTTCCCGGAACAGCTCGTCGTGGCCACGCACGCGCACGATGAGGGTATTGATGCCGCTCAGCACGGCGTAGACGCGGTTCAGGTGGACGATCCGGCCTTCCGTTTCCTTGCGTTCGGTGATGTCCTGCACCACGGCGATACAGCCCACGACCTTCCCGCTGTCTCCGACGTTGGGTGCAATGCTGACCTCGAGATGGCGGGACTTGCCGTCCTGAAGCTCGAAGGTCTGTTGATAGGTGACCAGACTGCCCCGCAGCGCCTGCGCGAAGTGGCCTTCGACCTCGCCGTAGGCCTTTTCCCCGAGGATCTCGCGCGAGTGCCTGCCGATGATGTCCGCCGCGCCAAAGCCGAAGAACTCCGCGTAGTGCTTGTTGGCGAAGTTGCAGCGCTCGTCTTCCGAAAAGGACGCGGTCATGGCCGGAACGTTGTCGGTGAACAAGCGCAGCTCCGCATGGCCTCGCGCCAATGATCTCTGCCTGGCGGCTGTGGCATCGGTCGCTGCCTGCGTCCTCTGGGTCCTCCAGACCAGCGCTCCGATCGTGCCGATGGTCAGCAGCAGGATGAGCATTGATCCAAGGAAGCCGAGCTGCTCCATCCGGTTCGCCTGCGCACCGCGGGCGGCACCGGCCGAGCTCAGCGTCGCGGAAAGAGCGTCGAAAGCCGGATCGACCAGCTCCTCATCGACCAGGTGCGCCTGAACGAGGTCGCCGGCCTTGATCAGGCGGAACTCTTCATTCATGGCCAGGACGTAGGCGTCGTAAGCCTGGCGGACCGACGCCAGATCATCCGCGTCGAGTTGCTCCAGGCTCCCCATCGTGCGCTTCATCTCGTCCTGCGCATTCCGTACGCTCGCGACGATCTCGGGAGACATTCCCTTCTCGCTGGTGGCCTGCCATTCGAGTGCGGACAGGCGATAGGCGGACCCCTGGAGATGCAGAAGCAGGAACTCCGTCTGCCTGGCCTCCTCGACGGCACGGCGAAGCACCACATTGGCGGCCACCGCCGCCACGATGACCGCGACCGCGAGCAACGCGATCAACAGCCCGCGGGCCCGGCGTTTGCGCATGCCGGCGAAGCTCGCGCCGACCGATGGGCTCGCCTCGTCCAAGTCCACCGCGAGCCCGGGATTGCGCGCGCTCATGTACCCACGGCTTTGCGTCGACCGGGGGGGCGGCCGCCACGTTCCGCTGGCCGCGCTCGTCTCGTCCCCATCGGCCCGGCGTTCCGAAATTGGAGCGTTCTCACGTCGCTACCTCCATGAGGCCACCAGCATCCGCTTGCCTGCCCTATGGGTCAGTGCGGTAGGCAACATACATGCTGTCGCGCTCGCGTGGTACGCGCCGGAGCCCCCCGGCCTTCGTTCACATGCTCAGTGCACGGCGGCGGCGATCGGCGCCAGCGCGGCGCTGATGCGCGCGCCTTG
>CBDDSA010000033.1:0-3864 GCA_965233185.1 uncultured bacterium | reverse complement strand
TCGGGGCGTTCCTCGCGGGGATGCTGATCTCGGAGACCGAGTACCGCTACCAGGTCGAGGACTACATCAAGCCGTTCCGCGACGTGCTGCTGGGCCTGTTCTTCGTCACCATCGGCATGCTGCTCGACATCCGCGTGGTGGCCGCGAACCTCCTGGCCGTGGCCACGATCTTCGTGGTGCTGCTCGGCGTGAAGTTCGGCGTGATCTTCGTCCTCGCCCGCCTTCTCGGCAGCGACAAGCCCGTCTCACTGCGCGCCGCGCTCGCCCTGGCTCCCGCGGGCGAGTTCGGCTTCGTCCTGCTGGCGCTCGCGCAACGCCACCAGGCGCTGGGGGAGTCCACGCTGCAGGTGGTGCTGGCCGCCGCGCTGCTGTCGATGCTGTTGAGCCCCCTGCTGGTGGCGAACATGGAGCGCATCGTGCTGTATTTCGTCGAAAGCGAATGGACGCAGCGCGCGATGCAGCTGCATTCGCTGGCCGTCCGGTCGATGGCCACCAAGGGCCACGTGATCGTGTGCGGGTACGGGCGCAGCGGCCAGGCGCTGGCGCAGTTCCTCGAGCGCGAGCAGGTGCCGGTGATGGCGCTCGACTCCGATCCGGAGCGCGTGCGGGAAGCGGCCGCCGCGGGCGATTCGGTCGTGTTCGGCGACGCGGCGCGGCGCGAGGTGCTCATCGCGGCGGCCCTGTCGCGCGCGACCGCGGTGGTGGTGAGCTTCGCCAACACGCACAAGGCGCTTGCCATCATCTCGCACGTGCGCGAGCTGCGCCCCGAGGTACCGGTGATCGTGCGCACCTTCGACGACTCGGACGTGGCGCGGCTGCGCGAGGCGGGCGCGGCCGAAATCGTCGCCGAGGTGGTCGAGGGCTCGCTCATGCTCGCCACCCAGACCATGCTGCAGCTCGGCATCCCGCTCAACCGCGTGCTGCGCGGGCTGCGCGAGGTGCGCGAGGAGCGCTACCACCTGATGGGCGGCTTCTTCCGCGGCGCCACCGACGAGGACGCGGGAGAGGCCGACCAGCCGCGGCTTCGCACCATCCTCCTGGGCGGCTCGGCGGCGGCGGTGGGAAAGACCCTGGGCAGCCTCAACCTCGGCGCCATGGACGTCCAGGTCACGGCGCTGCGCCGCACCGGCCGGCGCGAGGTCAATCCTTCGCCCGAAATCCGCGTGCAGTCCGGCGACGTGCTCGTCCTGCTCGGCACCCAGGAGAACCTCGGCAAGGCGGAGATCCGGCTGCTGCAGGGCTAAATAATCAGTACCAGGTTACTTTTTTCGGGTGCTTGCGTGCGCGGGCGGCCGCGGCGGTCGGCGGCCACGTCGCGGCCGAGGTCTCGTTGGAGGTCCGCCTTGAACTGCGCAGAGCCCACCGCCTCGCCCAGGCGCCCGCCCCGCCTGAACGCGTCCAGGTACGGCGCTTCCAGCGCCTGGTCGAACAGCCTCCGGTAAGCGACTGCCCGGCGCTCCGGTAGGGCCGCCAGCGCCAGGTACTCGGAATGCGGCGTGAGCAGCCCGCCGGGCCGACCACCCGCGTTGTCACGGTAGCTCGACCAAGGATAAAGCCACGGGAATTGCACGATGCCGGCACGCACGGGATTGAGTTCGATGTAACGCATGCACGCCAGCAGGTACGTCTCCGTCTGCACGGTGCTCGAATAGAACCGGCCCTCAAAGAGGGTGCCATGGCGATCGAGCCTCCGGTTCACGAAACGTGAATAGCGACGCTGCACCGAGTGCATGAGGTCGGAGACCGCAGAGCGCTGGCGACCCGTGACGAGCAAGTGCACGTGGTTCGACATCAGGACGAAAGCGTGGAGTTCGCAGCCACCCTTCGCCAATGCCAGCTTGAGGTATTTCAGGAAGAGGCGCCGACCCAGTTCGTCGAAGAAGATGTCGGCCCGGTTGTGGCCGCGTACGACAACGTGTTGGGGCAAGCCCGGGAGGTCGATTCGCGGAGGGCGGGGCATACGGCATAAACGAAGCCCGACCGGGATCGGCTTACCGTGCGCGCAAAGACAAAGCAAACGGCCCGCGCGAGGCGGGCCGTCAAAATGTAACCTGGTACTGATTATTTAGAACGTCATGCAGGTGGTGTAGTTGGCGGCCTCGTCGATCGAGGCGGTGGCGACCGCGGCGGAGGGGATCGCCGCGGCGTCCAAGACGGCGCGCATCGAGCCGGTGGCGGTGTTGCCGTCGTCCATCTGTACATCGAGCTGCTTCACGAACTTGCCGAGGACGCCGGCGGAGCACACCTGGTAGGTGCCGGTCATGCCCGTGATCTGCAACTGTCCGGTCGTGGCGCTGTTGATGCCGAGCACCCCGCCCACGGCGTTCTTCGGCGCGTACGTCGCATCGGTGACATCGGTGGGGCCGGCCGCCAGGTTGGCCAGGCGCACGTGCTGCCAGAAAAGGCGCGACTCGTCGGTGTTCGTGGCCGAGTTCCAGGCGCCGTTGATGACGCCGTTGCCCTGGGTGCCCGCCGGGGTGGTGGCGAGCGTGGAGCCAGAGACATGCGCGACCACCTGCGCGTCGTCGCCCGGCAGCGACTTGAACTTGTCCTGGTAGGCGTAGATGTAGGTCGGCACGACGCGGAAGTCGTTGGCGAGGTTCTTGACCTTGGCGCTGTTGATCAGCTCCTGGCCCTTGAGCACGCCGCCGAGCAGCAGGCCGATGATGACCAGGACGATGGCGATCTCGACGAGCGTGAAGCCCGATTGTTGCGATTTCATTTGGATCTCCCTGTGAATGACCTGTGATGGCCAGTCACCTGCAAGTGGCGTGCCACTTCCATAAGAGATTGTTTTTTCAGGAGATTATATAAAAAGCGGGAATGGACCCTAGGCTGGAACGAAGCGGCCTGTCGAGAACCTCTACACCGGATGTCGGATTTCCGACACGGCGATGGCGCCAGGGCGCCGTTTTCTTTATCCTCGGCCGACCCCCCGCACGGACTCCCCTTGGCGTTTTCCCCCCCCATCGCGAACCGGCTCGCCCACTTCTTCGTTGCCGGGCGGCGCTGGGTGGTGCTCGCGATGCTGCTGGCGCTGCACGCCTCCCTCATCTCCGAGCCGGGCGGCGTATTCCAGCGTATGTGGCTGCTGGTCCACTTCGGCCTCTTCCTCGTGTGGCAACCGCTGGTGGCCACGGAGCGCGAGCTGGAGATCCTCTCGGTCGTGCTGCTGCTGGCGATCACCGCGGCAACGCTCTACTTCGTCTCCGGCTGGATGATCGTCACGTGGCTGCTGCTGCTGCTGGGCATCCTCGGCGGTCGCGTCTTCACGCTGCAGTCGGCGCGGCGCAACCGCTTCTACCTGGTGGCGTTCGCCTACCTGGTGTCGATGATGCTGCTTTGGGCCGTGCCCACACTGGTGATCGGGCCCCAGCACGTTCCCGGTATGGTCGCCACCTTCGCCCAGCGCATCCTGCCGCTGATGCTGGCCATGCTGCTGGTGCTGCCGCTGCCCGAGGAGCACCAGAGCGGCCAGATCTTCGACTTCTTCTATGCGGTGCTCGTCTTCCAGCTCGGCGTGGTGCTGGTGCTGGGCGCGATCGTCTTCATGCGCTACACCGGCGGCGACTACCTGAACTCCGTAGTGCTCACCGTGCTCGGGTTCGGCGTGGCGCTCTTCATCTTCGCGGTGCTGTGGAACCCGATGCGGGGCTTCGGCGGACTAGGCACCTACTTTTCCGCCTACCTGCTGTCGGTGGGCATGCCCTTCGAGCTGTGGATGCGGCGCATCGCCGAGCTCTCGGAGACCGAGTCCGACCCGAACCGCTTCCTCGAGCAGGCGATGCGCGAGGTGGCCGCGCTGCCGTGGATGCGCGGCGGGCGCTGGCGCTCGGAGGGTGGCGAGGGCGAGTTCGGCACCCT
>CBDDSA010000032.1:0-3193 GCA_965233185.1 uncultured bacterium | reverse complement strand
TCCTGGATGGCCAACATCGTGTACACGCTGGGCAAGAACCAGTTCATCGGCCAGTACATGACCTCGGAGAACCACAACAACATCAACGGCGCCGAGTGCGACACCTTCCACCTCGGCTACCAGTACAACTTCACCAAGCGCACGTTCATGCTCGCGCAGTACAGCGAGATCGACAACAACGACCTCGGCCGCTGCAACTTCGGCGCTTCGCGCATCAACGCCTCCGGTGCCGGCGAGTTCGATCCGTCGGGCTTTTCCATCGGCCTGCGTCACGTGTTCTGATCGCGCAAGCGAGCAGACGGCAGCAAGCAGGGGGCGCGGCGGAAGCCGCGCCCCTTTTCCTTTCCGGCCCTCGCGTAATAGATGCCGGCATCGTCGTTTGACCCCTGATTTCCGGGCTTGGCGCCCTGGCACGGAGCTTGCGACCAGGTTTGGGAGCGTGACCATTCCCAACCTTTAGGAGGCGCACCATGCGCAAGCTAGCCCCTGCACTCATCCTGACCTCGATCGTCGCACTTTCGAGCGGCACGGCCTTCGCCTTCGGCGACATGAACAAGACGAAGAAGACGACCGCCGCCGATACCGTCAGCACCCAGTCGGCGCCGCCCAGGGCTTCCGACGAGACCACGAAGCCCACCAATCCGGCCCAGCCTAACGCGGCCATGCCCGCGTCGCCCAACTCGACTGCGGCGAGCGGCAGTATCGCGGCCACGAACGGCAGCAACACCATGTCTGATGCCTGCAAGGGCCTGACGCCGAGCGACGCCGCCTGGAAGGCCAACAAGTGCGGCACGGATGGCGACTCAGCCACTGCGCCGCCGACCGAAGGCAAGCGCACCGATTCGCTAGGGGGTGCGGGCTCGAGCGGCCCGGCCAAGTAGTCGGTAACCGTGCACGTGCCGGCCGGTCCCATCGGGGCCGGCCGGTTTCGCGTCGCGGTGGTGTAACCTCGGCGCTGACTAGGCATTGGAGCGTGCACGACGATGGTTGCCCGGATAGTTGACCAGCTGCTCATCGCGGCGGACGAGGCGTTGCGCACGCTGGCCGGCGTGGCCACGGCCGCGCGACCCGTTCCCGGACGGGACGAGGCGGGCGGCAGCCAGCCCCGGCATTCCGCGGGGCTCATGCGCGTGAACCACAGCGGCGAGATCTGCGCCCAGGCCCTCTATAGCGGCCAGGCGCTGTTCGCGCGATCCGACGAGGTCCGCGCCGCACTCGAGCGCGCCGCGGCCGAAGAGCGCGACCATCTCGCCTGGTGCCGCACGCGGTTGCAGGAGCTGGGATCGCGGCCCAGCCTGCTCGATCCCGCGTGGTATGCCGGCTCGTTCGCGCTGGGCATGGCTTCCGGCCTTCTCGGCGACCGCTGGAGCATGGGTTTCCTGGCGGAAACCGAGGCGCAGGTCGAGCATCACCTCGAAGGGCACCTCGACGAGCTTCCTTCCGACGACCGTCGCAGCCGTGCCGTCGTGCTGCAGATGCGCGACGACGAGCAGCGCCACGGCGCCATGGGCCGTTCGCTCGGCGCGGTCGAGCTGCCCTACCCGGTGAAGCTCGCGATGAAGGCGGCATCGAAGGTGATGACGCGCACGGCCTACTGGGTCTAGCCCGCTAGCCTTCGCGGATCTCGTAGTCCCAGGCAAGCTCGGCGGTCTTCGCCATCATGGCGCTGGCCGAGCAGTACTTGTCCTTCGAGAGCTTTATGGCGCGCTCCACCTGCGCGGTGGTGAGCCCCTTGCCCGTGATGACGTAATGGAAGCGTATGCGGGTAAATACCTTCGGGTCTTCCGCGGCGCGCTCCGCGTCGAGCTCGACGACGCACCCCGTAACCGACAGCCGCGCCTTGCGAAGGATGTGGACCACGTCGATGGCGCTGCATGCGCCCGTGCCCATCAGAACCAGCTCCATGGGCCGCGCTCCGACGTTGCGTCCTCCGACGTCGGGGGACGAGTCCACCACGACCGCATGCCCGCTGCCGCTCTCGGCGACGAAGGTCATGCCTTCCAGCAGCTGCACGCGTGCCTTCATGGGGCCTCCAGCGCGGTGGACCTGTCAAGCCACGCCTTGGTGAGGCTCCAGGCCACGGCGAGAAGCGCAGGCCCGACGAAGAGCCCGATGAAGCCGAAGGCGATCGCGCCGCCGAAGACACCGAGCACGACCAGCAGCATCGAGAGGTTGCCGGCGCGGCTCATGAGAATGGGCTTGATGAAGTTGTCCACCGAGCTGATCACCGCCGCCCCGTATATCACCATGAAGATCGCCCAGCCCGTCTGGTCCTTGGCGTAAAGCCACGCAGCGGCGCCGCCCCAGGCGAGCACCGGGCCCATCGGCACCAGCGAGAGGATGAAGGTGAGGGCGGCGAGCAGCAGGGCGCCGGGCACTCCCGCGATGAGGAAGCCGACAAGGGCCACCAGCGCCTGCGCAAGCGCGGTGCCCAGCAGGCCGTAAACGACACCCTTGACCGCGCTGATGGCGGTCATGAGCAGCACGATGCCGCGGTCCGGTCCGGCGAGCCGGTCCATCCCCTCCAGGATGAGCAGCCGCACGCGTTCGCCATCGCGATAGAAGAAGAACGCCACGAAAAGGGCGATGAGGATTTGCAGCAGTCCCTCTCCCACGGCCCGTCCCATGGCCACCAGCATCGTCTTTGCCGGCTCCGCGAGCCGCTTGCCGAGGGCTACCAGCTCCTCGCGACTCTGCAGCAGCAGCTGCCAGTACTGGTCCAGCGAGCTTCCCACCAGGGGCAGGTCGCGGATGAAGGCCGGGAGCTCCAGCATCGAGCGGTTGTCGAGGAATCCGCGGAGCGCCTCCACCATGGCCGCCGAATGCACGATGAGGCTCTGCGCTGCCAACGCTACCGGGGTGGCGAGCGTCACCACCATGACCAGCACCAGCGCCAGGGCGGCGAGCGAGCTGCGGCCTCCCCAGCGATCGCGCAGCCAGACGAAGGCGGGCCAGGTGGACAGGCACAGCACCGCCGCGAACAGGATCGCGCCGACGAACGGCCGCAGCACCAGGACGCAGCCGAAGATCAGCAGCGCAACGGCGGCGACGCGGGCGTACTGCTCGAAACGATCGGCTTCCATGCAGCGCTCGGAATACGGGGAATCGCGATTCTAGCGGACGCGGTGTTTGACACAAAGTGATGATTTACCTATAATTTCGGGTTCGCAGTTCCCCAAACAAAGCGGCCAAA
>CBDDSA010000031.1:0-12355 GCA_965233185.1 uncultured bacterium | reverse complement strand
GCAGCGTCGGCAGGTCGACCGCGCCGTGCGCGCGGATCCTGGCCGGGTCGTCGGTGCCCAGCTCCTTCATCACTTCCAGCGTGCGCTTCACCACGCGCCCGATGCCGGTCTCGCCGACGAACATGTGGTGCGCTTCCTCCGGGAGCATGAAGCGGCAGGTGCGCGACAGGGGGTCGAAGGCGCTCTCGGCGAAGCTCTTCAGCTGGTACTTGCCGTCGCGGTCGGTGAAGTAGGTGAAGCAGTAGAACGACAGCCAGTCCGAGATCGGCTCGTTGAAGGTGGTGAGGATGCGCGGCTTGTCGGCGTCTCCGGAATGGCGCGCGAGCAGCTCCTCGGCTTCCTCGCGGCCGTCGCGGCCGAAGTAGGCGTGCAGCAGGTACACCATGGCCCAGAGGTGGCGGCCTTCCTCCACATTGACCTGGAACAGATTCCTCAAGTCATAAAGCGAGGGACAGGTATGCCCGAGCAGGCGCTGCTGCTCGACCGAGGCGGGCTCGGTGTCGCCCTGGGTGACGATCAGGCGGCGCAGCACCGAGCGGTACTCGCCCGGCACCTGCTGCCAGACCGGCTGGCCCATGGCGTCGCCGAAGCCGATCTTGCGCTCGGCGACGGCGTCTGCGAGGAAAATGCCCCAGCGGTAGTCGGGCATCTTCACCGCGCCGTAGTGCGCCCAGCCCTGCGCGTCCACCGAGGTGGCGGTGCGCAGGTAGACGTCCGATTTCTCGAAATCGGTCGGCCCCATCTCGTGCCACCACTGCAGGAAGTGCGGCTGCCAGTGCTCGAGCGCGCGCTGCAGGGTGCGGTCGTTCGTAAGGTTGACGTTGTTCGGAATCTTTTCTGCGTAGTTGACGCTGCTCATTAGACTCTTTCCCAGTTGAATTTCGCCTTGGCGCCCGTCCCGTAGACCTTCAGGGCGCCCTGTTCGCCGACCGCGTTGGGCCGGATGAAGATCCAGTTCTGCCACGCGGTGAGGCGGCCGAAGACGCGCGTCAGCATGGTTTCCGGCCCGGCGAAGCGCAGGCTCGCCTCCATGCCGGTGAGCGCGTCGGGCGAGAGGCTCACGCGCTCCTCGATGGCGATGCGCACTTCGTCTTCCCAGTCGATGTCGTCCGGCGCCGCGGTGACCAGACCCAGGCCTGCGGCCGCTTTTGCATCGAAGGGCTTTTGCGTTTCAAAAGCCGGCGCGTCGCCGCAAAAGCGCGCAGTGATGCGCGATACGCCGTTGGCCATGGGATAGGTCCCCATGTTCAGCGAGGACAGGGCGATCCGCGGCCCATTCGCGGCATCCAGCATGTAGCTGCGATCGGCGGCGAGGGCGAGCTCCAGCAGCGTGCCGGCGAAGCACGAGCCCGGCTCGATCAGCGCGAACATCGAGCGCGAGGAGACGTCCAGGCGCGACAGCGTGCGGCGCAGGTAGCCGAGGGTTTCGCGCACGAACCAGTCGTCGCGGTTTTGCTCGAGAAGCTTGTCCAGCTCCAGCATCGCGGCCGGGTCGCCCCGGGTTTTCAGAAGCCACAGGCCGACGTCGAGATAGTTGTGCCGCAGGTCGAGGATCGCCCGGTCGAGCTCGCGCGCAAGGCGCAGCGGATACCAGTCGGCGCTTTTTTCGAGCGCGGCGCGCTCGGGCCCCGTAACGGTGAGCGTGGCGCTGCGGGCTTCCTGGTCGATCTTCACGTCGACCAGGCGATTCGACCCCATCTCATCCAGTTTTATGCCTACGCCGCCGGGGCGGTCGGATTGCGCGGCGAGCGCGAGGGCGCGCGCCTTCACCATGTCGGCGAACTGCTGGGGCTTGGCGAGGTGGTCGATCAGCTTCCACTCCTTCGCGCGGTCGGCGCGCACGCCTTCGGCAGTGGTGCAGAAGATGTCGGCGAGGTCGCGGCGCACTTTGCGCTTGTCGATGATGCGCGTGAGGCCGCCGGTGCCCGGCAGCACGCCCAGCAGAGGCACCTCGGGCAGGCTTACCGTGGAGGAGCGGTCGTCGACCAGCGCGATCTCGTCGCAGGCGAGGGCGAGCTCGTAGCCGCCGCCGGCGGTGGTGCCGTTCAGCGCCGCCAGGAACTTGAGGCCCGAGTGCGCGCTCGAGTCCTCGATGCCGTTGCGCGTTTCGTTGGTGAACTTGCAGAAGTTCACTTTCCAGGCGTGGCTCGAGGTGCCCAGCATGTAGATGTTCGCCCCGGAGCAGAACATGCGGCTCTTGCCGCTGGTGAGCACCACGGCCTTCACCTCGGGATGCTCGAAGCGGATGCGGTTGAGCGCATCGTGCAGCTCGATGTCCACGCCCAGGTCGTAGCTGTTCAGCTTGAGCTTGTAGCCGGGCACCAGCCCCTTGTCCTCCGCCACGTCGAGGGTCAGCGTGGCGAGCGGCCCGTCGAAGGAAAGCTTCCAGTGGTGGTAGCGGTCGGGCTGGGTTTCGAAGGAGATCATGAGAGCGCTTTGCGGATGTCCTGCAGGGTTTGCTTCACGGTTTTTCCCGAGGTCTCGATGGTGGCGGCGGCGCGCGCATACAGCGCGTCGCGGTCGGCGAGCAGGGTGCGGATCTCGTCCAGCGCGGCGGCGCGGCCCCTGAAGGGCCGCATGTCGCCCTGGGCGATGACGCGCGCCATGTGGTCCTCGGGCTTCGCCTTGAGCCACACGCAGAAGCAGCGCTCCAGCAGCAGCTCGTAGGTGGCCGGGTCGGTGACCAGGCCGCCGCCCGCGGCGATCACCGCGCGGCCGTGCTGCTCGAGCACGCGCTCCAGCGCACGGCGCTCGAAGCGCCGGAAGGCATCCTGCCCGTACATCGCGAACACTTCGCCCAGGCGCGCCCCGGCCTGCTTTTCCACCTCGCGGTCGAGCTCGACGAACGGCATGTGCATGAGCTGCGCAAGCTTCGCGCCCAGCGTCGACTTGCCGGCGCCGCGCAGGCCGATGAGGGCGATGCGCTCATGCTGCAGCGCGGCGTCGTCTTCCTTCACCAGCGTCTCGACCGCCACGCCCATGGCCCGCGCCACGCGGCGCAGCAGCAGCACCGAGATGTTGCCTTCGCCGGCTTCGAGCTGGGCAAGGTAGCGCTCGGAGACATGGGAAGCCGCCGCCAGCGCCTTGCGCGTGGTGCCGTTCTCGATGCGCCAGGCGCGCACGCGCGCCCCGAGCCGCGATAGGTAGAGCGATTCCTGCTGGGTCTCGGTGAGGGGCGCGTTCATGCAAGATAGTGCTTGACGCTGATTGTAGGCGGCAATATAGTGACTGTCAAATGGAAGTCACGGTGAACATCCTGGTCGGCACCATGACCGGCACGGCGCAGCTTTGCGCGCAGGAGATGGAGCTCGCCCTCGACGACGGCGAGACCAAGGTGGCAACGCTCATGATGGACAACCTGGACAGCGGGGTTTTCTCGCGCGAAGGGGTGTTCCTCGTCTGCACCTCCACCTACGGGCAGGGCGACGTGCCCGACAACGCGCGCGCGCTGTACGAGGACCTGAAGGCAAAGCGGCCGGACCTCTCGCACGTGCGCTACGGCGTGTTCGGGCTGGGAGACCGGACCTATGCGGAAACCTTCAATTTCGGCGGCAAGCGCTTCGACGAGATCCTCAGCGAGCTGGGCGCCGAGCGCATCGGCGAGCGCCATACCCACGACGCTTCGAGCGGCGTGCTGCCGGAGGAGACCGCCCTCGAGTGGTGCCAGGACTGGCTAGGGCGCGTCCGCGAGCGGCTGTCGCAGGCGGCCTGACAGGACCATGGCAGGCAAGTAGGAAGCGGGTAGCGACGGCACGCGTATTGCATCTTAATGAGGCGTGCGCGCGGCCCTGAAATGGACGGTTTGGCTGGTCCTCGGCCTGCTGGTCGTGCTGGCGCTGTTCATCGCGTTCGGCATGAACCTGCTGCGGGGTCCCATCGAGCGCGCCGTCACCGAGGCCACCGGGCGCGAGCTGCGCATCGAAGGCGACCTGCGTCCGATATGGACCTGGGTGCACCCGCGCTTTCGCGCCGAAGGCGTGAGCTTCGCCAATCCCGACTGGGCTTCCGAGGATTACCTGTTTATCGCCGACGCGGTGGAGGCGTCCATCAGCCTGCTGCCTCTCTTGCGCGGGCGCGTGGTGGTGCCCGACCTGCGCCTCGAGGGGGCGCAGGTCAACCTGGAGCAGGACGCCGAGGGACGCAAGACCTGGGTGCTGGACCCAAAGCAGGAGGAAAAGGAGGAATCGCGCGTTTTCATCCGCCACCTGACGCTGGACCAGGGGCGCCTCAATTACGCCGACGCGAGCCGCAAGATCGATCTGCACGCCGAGCTTTCCAGCAACGATACCGGCATCGCCTTCACGACCAAGGGCACATATAAGGGCCTCGACGTGAAGGCCGCGGGCGAAGCCGGCCACGTGCTGTCGCTGCGCGACACGAACACGCCCTTTCCGCTCAAGGGCCAGGCGAGCATCGGCGCCACCACGCTCAAGGTCGACGGCAGCGTGACCGGCATCGCGGCCTTCGAGGCGTTCGATACCTCGGTGCAGCTGAGCGGCAAGTCGCTGTCGCACCTCTACCAGATCGTCGGCGTGGCGTTCCCCGAGACGCCCGCGTACAGCACCTCGGGCCGCCTGATCCGCGAAGGCACCGTGGTGCGCTACGAAAAATTCACCGGCAAGGTGGGCCAGAGCGACCTCGCCGGGACGCTGCAGGTCGACACCGGCGCCAAGCGCCCGGTCATGACCGGCGAGCTGCAGTCGAAAGTGATGGACCTGGGCGACCTGGGCATCGTGGTGGGCACCAACCGGCCGCGCAAGGGCGGCGTGCTGCCCGACTCGCCGTTCGATCCGGGCCGCTGGGACAGCGTCGATGCCGACGTGCGCATCAAGGCCGGCACCATCAAGCGCCCCGAGCAGCTGCCGATCGAGAATCTCGCCACGCGCATCCAGATGAAGGACCGCGTGCTCACGCTCAATCCGCTGCAGTTCGGCATAGCCGGCGGCCGGCTGGTCGGCCCGGTGACCCTCGACGGCAGCCGCGACACCATCCGCGCGGACGTGAAAATGAACGTGGAAAGCCTGAAGCTCGCGCAGCTTTTCCCCACGCTGAAGCAGGCCAAGGGCTCGGTGGGCGATCTCACCGGGATCATCGAGCTCGCGGGCAGCGGCAATTCGGTGAGCCGCATGCTCGCCGGCGCCAACGGCAAGATCGGCGTGTTCATGGACGGCGGGCGCATCAGCCGCTTCATGATGGAGCTCGTGGCGCTCGACCTCTGGGACATCGCGACGGTCAAGCTGAAGGGCGACGAGAACATCGACATCCGCTGCGCCATCGCCGACTTCGCGGTGAAAGACGGCCTCATGCAGACCAACGCCTTCGTGATCGACACGACGGTGGTGCGGGTAGACGGCGGCGGCGTGGTGAACCTGCAGAACGAGCAGATGGATCTGAGGCTCAGCCCCAAGCCCAAGGACAGCAGCATCGCCTCGCTGAACAGCCCGCTCTACGTGCAGGGCACCTTCAGCAAGCCCCAGGTCTCCCCGGACGTCGGCAAGCTCGCCGCCAAGGGCGTCGGCGCGCTGGTGCTGGGCATCATCAACCCGCTGCTCGCGGTGCTGCCCCTGTTCAAGGAAGGCAAGGGCCAGGACAGCAACTGCGGCAAGCTGATCGCGGAGGCTACTTCTTCAGACCGATCAGCTGCATCAGGCGGGACAAGGAAGCGTCCTCCTTCGAAATCAGGTCGCTGAACTGCGCCGCCGGCAGGAACGCCGGCCGCACGCCGAGGTTCGCGCTGGCCTTCTCGAATTCGGCGGACTGGACCGTCTTGCGGATGGATTCCTCCAGCATGCCCACCACGCCGGGCGGCGTGCCTTTGGGCACCGCGATCCCGCGCCAGGCGTCGAGCGCCACGTCGAAGCCCTGCTCGCGCGCGGTCGGCACTTCCGGCCAGGCGGGATCGCGGCTCTGGGTGAGCGCGGCGAGCAGGCGCACCTGCTTCTGCTTCACCGGGCCGGCCAGCGCGGCCGGGAACTGCACGATGGCGCCGACGTGGCCGCCGAGCAGGCTGGGCACCACCTGCGCGGCGCCGAAGGGCACCTCGTTCACCTCCACGCCGGTGGCGCGGAACAGCGCGGCGAGCGAGATGTGCGTATGGCTGCCGATGCCCGAATGCCCGACGCTCACCGCCTTGGGCTTGGCCTTCGCCTCGGCGACCAGCTCGCCCAGCGTGCGCCAGCCGGCATCGGCCTTGACCGCGAGCACCACCGACTCCACCAGCACCCGGGCCACCGCGTCGAACGCGCGATAGTCGAACGGCAGCTGGCCGGAGTGAAAGGTGGTGGAAATCGAATTGGAATTCCACACCAGCGAGTAGCCGTCGGGCTTCTGCGCCTGCACGTACTTGTAGCCTATGGCGCCGCCCGCGCCGGGGCGGTTCACCACCAGCACCTTCTGGTTCAGGTGCCGGCTCATGCCGTCGGCGAGCATGCGTGCCGTGACATCGGCGGACGAGCCCGCGGGAAACAGGACCGTGATCTCCACCGGCGCGCGCTGGGGATAAGGCGCTTCTTGCGCCATTGCGCCCGTCGCCACCATGGCCAGCAAAACGAGGTGCAGTCTCATGCGAGGATCTCCTTGACTTGGACGCTGCGTCCTTCCTTCGCCGAGCGGATGCCGGCGAGGATCACGGCGAGCGACGCGGTGCTGCGCTCGCCGTCCATTTCGGGCTCGGTCTCGCCGCGCACCGCGCGCTCGAACTCCTCGAGCTCTTCCACGATGGGGTCGTTCTTCTGCGTGGGCACGGGCGTGGAGGCCTTGCTGCCGCGCTTCAGGATGCGCAGGCCCTGGTGCAGGTCGTAATAGGCGCTCGCTTCCTTGCCGTACAGGTTCATGACGCACCGAATCCGCGAGGCCATGAAGTCCAATGGCGGCGGCTTGCTCGGCAGCAACGGCGGGCAGGTTGAGGCCGACGAGACCTACATTGGCAGCAAGAAAGGCGCGACGAAGTTTGCCGGTGGATACCGCCATAAGAACGCGGTGGTGTCGCTGGTCGAGCGCAACGGCTCAGTGCGTTCCTTCCATGTGCCGAACGTGACCGGCAAGACCCTGAAGCCCATCCTCATGGGGCACATTTCCAAGGATGCCGACCTGATGACGGACGACTCGCCGCTCTACGACAAGATCGGCAAAGAGTTCGCCCGCCATGCCAGCGTCAAACACTCGCAGAAAGAGTACGTGCGTGGCGACGTTTATACGAACACCGTAGAGGGCTACTTCTCGATCCTGAAGCGTGGCATCGTCGGCACGTTCCACCACGTTTCGGAACAGCACCTACAGCGCTACGTGACCGAGTTTGACTTCCGCTACAACCATCGCACCGCGCTTGGCGTCAACGACAACGAGCGCACCCGCGCTGCCCTCAAGCAGATCGGCGGCAAGCGCCTGACCTATCGGCGGACTAACGGCGGGCAGGAAGCCGCCTAAGCGGGATTGGCTCTCGCCGTTGAGTGCCCCTTTTGTTCCTAAGAACAAAACGGAGTCTGAGTCCTAGAATTCCTTCTCTAGGCCAGCTTCCTTTAGAACTCCGTTGGCTGTGTGGCGCGACTTGATATTGCCGTCCACGGTGAATCGCTTGCCCGTGATTGGGCTATACCAGATTTCGTGATCGCCCTTACCGGGCTTGTAGTACTTACAACCCGCAGCCTTCAGTAGTTTCTTTAGGTCGCGGGTGTAGCCAGCCACGCAGGCTAGGCGGCTTCCCTATGAGCAACTTCATCCACTTCGCCAAGAACTTTGAACGGGAAGTCCTCGCCGTCAGCATAGCCGTTGGCGTCCAAAAGCTCTGGGATCATTACTTTGAGCTTTGGGATAAGTTCATTCCAGCTATCGGCTTCTGTGACGAGTCCAGGCACATCGTCGCTAGTTGCGACCCATACCTTAGCTTCCTCGTCCCAAATCGCATGAACAAGTAATGGCTTCCGCTCGCCCATTTCGCCCGCCTCGTGTGGTCATATCGCCACTATTGGCGGCAAGTTATATGCCGCCTTGCAGGAGAGTATAGCCCGCTCGGCCCATAGGAGGGCAAGGATCGGGTCTAGACCCGATTACGGGCGTAATACGGCGTCGTAGCCGTGAACCAGTTAACGCCAGCTAGGGCTTTGGCTTCTTCGCGCTCCGTCTGTGCTTAGGCGGAGATGACAGAAGACGTGACAGAGCCTCGTCGAAGGGCATTTGAGGCACCTCGATTGGCTTGGTCGAGCGCTTGCGAGCGCTGCGCCGCTTGGTCATTTTGGCCATTTACGGTATCGTAAGGGACCCGCCCGGCGTACCGGGCGGGCGAAGCTAACCGACTAACCGTCGGTCGAGATGGGCTTCAACCATCTTCAGAACCTCCTGTCGGAATGATCCCTCCGACTTGGGGCGGGTGGCACCGCAGTGCAACGGGATTAGCGGCGTAAGCCGCGAAATGAAGGCCGTGAGTGTTTGCGCACTCATGGCCTTCGCCTTTTCTAGAGTTGCCCGACAATGTAGGTCCCTGGGGCGGCTCGTCTCACCCCATGGCTACCACGTTTGATGGCGCGGACAAGCTGCGATTCCACGGCTGCCCGGTTCGTCTTTTCGTTGCGCTCCGCGTTAATGAGCGTGACTAGCTCATCAACGTGAAGCGGCTTTTGCTGGCTCCGCAGGAGTTCTAAAGCGAGGGTCCGGACACTCTTTTCATCCCGATGGCGCAGCTTCAGGCGAGGCTGAACTCGCTGTGGAACTGCTGCGGGTTTATCCCCAGCGGCGGGGCGACTTCCATTCGCGGACCGCTGGATCACGGCCCGCAAGTCGCTGGCGAGGCGCTTACATCTCTCGGCCTCGGCCTCTAGCTCGGAAATCGCGTCGTGTAGCTTGGAAATGTCCATACAGCCCTCTGTTGAAGGCTGCATTTTGTAGGAAGTTAATCCGTCTGTCTACTCTGACCGATCTGTCAACCAGTGATGACAGACTCGGACGGATTCGCCCCGCCTTGTTTTACCGGAAAGCGACCGTAACCGGCAAACCCAAATGCGTGGGTTTCTTAGGTACATAACTCTCGTCCCGGTTGTCCCCGGGCAGCACCAGGCGCACGAAGCGCCCGCTCACCGCCTTGACCGGCCCGAGCAGGTACTCCAGCACGTCGGTGTAGTGGATGCCGATCTGCAGCATCACGCCGCCGGGCATGCCTTCGGCCGTATAGCGCCAGGAGTTGAGGTCGATCTGCCCGAGCCGGTCGCGGCTGATGTTGGCCTCGGCATTCACCAGCTTCCCGAACTCGTGGATTTTCTGTTTGATGTAGCGAAAATGGCTTTCGCGGCGCCGCTGGTAGCCCAGCGCCAGCACCACCTTGGCCTCGCGGCACGCCAGGGTGATGGCGCGCGCGTCGGCGATGGTATTGGCGATCGGCTTGTCCAGGAACACGTGCTTGCCGGCCGCCGCGGCCGCGCGCGTGGTCTCCAGGTGCGTGGCGTTCGGCGTGGTGTTGACCACCGCCTCGATGCTTTTGTCGCCGAGGATCTCATCGTAGGAACCGGCGGCCTTGCAGCCGTACCTCGCGGCGAATTTCTCGCGCTTGTCCTTCGAGCGGCTGAAGCAGGCGGCGATGGTCAGCTTGCCGGAGCGCTGGATGGCGTCGGCCAGCACGTCGGACCACCATCCCATGCCCAGGCAGGCGACTTTCATTTCACCGACTCGGCCGCTTCGCGCGCCGCCTGCTCGTCGAACTCCCAGTTGCCCCCCGCCACGCCGACCCCGCCGATGCATTCGCCGCCCGCCACGATCGGCCAGCCGCCTTCCATCGCGGTCCAGCGCTGCGGCCCGGCCGCGGGCGCGAGGCCCAAGGCATGCGCCACGTCGAGCGACTGGCCCACCGCGCCCTTGGAGCCGGTGTTTCGCTTGTTGGAAGCCGCGCACACGGCCTTGGTGGTCGCCGAATGCACGGTGTGGAACTTGCCGCCGTCCATGCGCTCGAGCACCATAAGATGCCCGCCCGAGTCCACCACGGCGACAGTGATGGCCAGGCCGGCCTCGCGGGCGCGGGCGACAGCGGTGTCCGCGGCCTTGCGCGCCCCGGCGGCCGTCAGGCGCTTCGCGTCGGCTATATGCATCGCTCCTCCTCCTCGAGATATATTAGTGCATGCCTTTATCCCATATCGAGCACTTCCTGGTGGCCGCCGACGACATCGACGCCACGCGCGACTGGTACGCCCGCGTGCTGGGCATGACTTGCGGCCCGCATCCCGACTTCGGCTTCCCGGTGCACTGGATGTACCTCGGCGCAGCCGACGTGGTGCACATCGGCCCGAGCGCGAAGATGGCGGGCGACATCCAGAAGCAGTACCTCGGCCGGACCTCGCAAGCCTCGGAGCAGGGAACCGGCGCGCTCGACCATATCGCCTTCCGCGCCACCGGCCTGCGCGGCATGCTGGAGCATCTCAGGAAGGAAAACATCAGCTTCAGGCAGCGGCGCGCCAACGGGCAGGCGCTGTTCCAGCTTTTCTTCCACGACCCGAACGGCATCAAGATCGAGCTGAACTTCGACGCCGCCGAAGCCGAGGGCATCGCGCCCGAGCTGATGATCTCCGATCTCATCGGCAGCAACCGCTAATCGGGGTCAGAGCCCGATATCCGGCATGCACGACAAGCGCAATGTCCAGGCAGCGGGCGAGCGGGCCGTGGGGGCCGTCCTCCTTTGCATCGGCCTCGCCACGTTCGGTGTGCTCGTGTTCGGGGCAAGCAAGCTTGCATCGGCTCGCGCCCTGGACCTCGGCGATGTCGTGACGTTGAGCGTCTTCGCCATTTTCGGATCGTTCTGCGCGGTCCTGGGCGGGCGGCTGTTGCGCCACAGCCCGACTTCGGCAATGCAAGCCCGGCCTTCTGCGCTGCCTTCCGTCGAAGCGCCGGCGCCCCGGCGCACCGGGCTGTCGCGAGCCTGTGCGGCCGCGGGCGTCCTGCTTCTAGTGCTTTCCGTGCTGGTCCCTGCGCATTGGCACCCGGTGGTCCTCTTGTTCGTGGGACTTGCGCTTCTCGCGGTTTCGCACGCTCTCACTCCGTGCGTCGAGCGCCTGGAGCAGCTGCGCAGGGCGCGCGCTTCAATGCGCCAGCTCTAATCGGGCTCTGACCCCGATCTATCGGGCCTGCACTATTGTTCAGCCCCGCCCGCGCTTGACGCTTTCCTTCGGGGCGCAAACAATGCCCCGCAATCCAGGAAGGAAAACGCAATGGAACTCCCGCGCGACTATAACGCCGCTGTCGATCTGATCGGCCGCAATCTCGCCGTCGGCCGCGGGGCCAAGGTGGCGTACATCGACGACGGCGGAAGCTGCACCTTCGGCGAGCTCGCGGAGCGGGTGGATCGCGCCGCCAACGCGCTGCGCGCGCTGGGCATCGAGCGCGAGCAGCGCATCGGCATCGCCATGCTCGACTCGGCCGACTGGGTGGCGCTGTTCCTCGGGGCGATCAAGGCCGGCATCGTGCCGGTGGCCATGAACACGCTGCTCACGCCATCCGACTACGAGTACCAGCTGCGCGACAGCCGCGCCCGCGCGCTGTTCGTCTCGGAGCCGCTGCTCAAGAGCTTCGAGGGCCTCAAGTGCCCGGACGTGCAGCACCGCATTTCATCCCTGCAACTGAAAGAGCTTCTGCAGAAGGCGAATCCCAAAGCGCAAGCCGCCGCCACCACGCGCGACGACATGTGCTTCTGGCTGTACTCGTCGGGCTCCACCGGCGCGCCCAAGGGCACGGTTCACCTGCACTCGCACCTCATCGCCACGGCCGAGCTGTATGCCAAGCCGATCCTCGGCATCCGCGAGTCCGACGTGGTGTTCTCCGCGGCGAAGCTGTTCTTCGCCTATGGCCTGGGCAACGCGCTCACCTTCCCGATGGCGGTCGGCGCCACCACCGTGCTGATGGCCGAGCGGCCCACCCCCGAGGCGGTGTTCAAGCGGCTGCTGGAGAAAAAGCCCACGATCTTCTACGGCGTGCCCACGCTCTATGCGGCCCTGCTCGCCAGCGCTGCCTTCCCCAAGAGGGAGCAGCTCGCATTGCGGGTGTGCACCTCGGCGGGCGAGGCGCTGCCCAGGAATCTCGGCGAGCGCTGGACCGAGCGCACCGGCGTGGAGATCCTGGACGGCATCGGCTCCACCGAGATGCTGCACATCTTCATCTCCAACCGTCCGGGCGAGGTGCGCTACGGCACCACCGGCAAGCCGGTGCCGGGTTACGAGGTGCGCCTGGTGGACGACGCCGGCGAGGTCATCGCGAAGCCGGGCGAAATGGGCGAGCTGCAGATCAGCGGCCCCACCTCCGCGATCATGTACTGGAACCAGCGCGAACGTACCAAGAGCACGTTCCAGGGTCCCTGGACGCGCAGCGGCGACAAGTACACCTTCGA
>CBDDSA010000030.1:0-14751 GCA_965233185.1 uncultured bacterium | reverse complement strand
CTTTACCTGGTCGCCGAGGTTCTTCGCCGACTGCACCACCACGCCGGCGAGCTGCGGCACGACGTGCGCCATGCGGTCGCGATTGATCTGGATTTCTCCTTGCAGCTCGAGCGTGGAGCGGATCTTCGCCGGCCCTGCGGCGCGCACCTCTATGCCCGCCTTGGCCGCGGTCTGATCGTCCATCCGCACCCGGCCTTCCTGCTGGTCATAGGTCCAACGGTAGGAGCGCCCGCCATGTTCCGCGAACACGTTGACCTTGAAGGAATGCGGCTCCTCGATCTCGCGCTCGCTCTGGAGAAAATCCTGGCGAACGTGCAACGGAATGGTCTCGGGCGGCGCACCCAGCCGCTCGAGCCGGACCTGCACCTTTGCTTCGGCGGGCGGGAGAGGCTTGCCCTTATCGAAGGCGTAGATGCGCAGCTCCGGCGGAACGCCGCGCTCGAAGATGGTCATCTCGAGAGCGAAGTCGCCTTCGCGCAGCATGCGTCCGCCGTGCGGGCCTTTTTCCGCGGCTGCCTCCGCCGACTTCTCGGCGCCGTGGCCGTGCTCATCCTCGAGTCCATGGGACTGCTCTCCAAGCACGATCCACGCACCTAGCAGCACGCCGATCGCCAGGATCACCACGGTGGCTAAAAAACTTTTGCTTCTCATCGGGAATTCCTTGGATGTACGAGATCAGCGCCGGCCAGGCGTTCCAGCTCGGCGGCGCCGCGGTGATACTCGGAAAGCGCACGCACGTACTGGGCGCGCGCCTGGAACAATGTTCGCTGCGCATCGAGGACGTCCAGAATGCCGAAGCGGCCGAGCTGGTAGCCTTTGGTGGCCGCGTCGTAGGCGCTCCTCGCGCCCGGGAGGATGCTCGTGCGCAACGCGTCGATCTCACTGCCCACTGCGCCGAGCCGCTGATAGACCTCGGCCAGCTCCACGGTCAGCCGGCTTTGTGCCGCCCGCTGCTCGTCGAGGGCCTTATCCAGGCGACGATTCGCCTCCAGGATGCCGCCTCGGTTCTGGTCGAAGATCGGCAGCGGAATCGACAGTCCCAGCACCAGCGCGTTGTCGTCGAACTGGCTGAAGCGGCGCACACCTGCACTGACCGTGATGTCGCCCACCGCCTTGGCGCGCTCTGCATCGATCCCCGCCCGCCTCCGGGCGGCCTCGGCGTCCCAGCGGACGAGCTCCGGATTTCGGCGCACACGCTCGACGAGATCCTCGTAAGGCGGCAGCACCGGAAGCCGCTCGAGCTCGCCTGCCGCTTCGCTGAAGCGCGGCGCCGCAACCGCCCACATAGCGGACAAGCGTTGCCGCGCGGCGGCCAGCTGGCGCTTTGCTTGCTCGGACTCGACGCGCGCGGCCGCATGGGCGAGCTGTGCCTTGGTTTCTTCGACGGGGGACACTTTGCCGGCCTGGACACGCTTGCCAACCGCGTCAGCTACCTGCGCAGCGAGCTGCAGCGACTCGGCTGCCAGGGCGAGCCCCTGCTGGGCCGCCACCACCTCCACGAAGCGCTGGGAAGTCGCCGACAGAACCTCCAGGCGCTTTGCCTCGTATTCCCAATTGGCCACATCACGACCACTTTCCGCAAGGCGCACGCGCGCTGCCCGCTTGCCGCCGAGCTCGATCAGCTGGCCGAACCCCAGCGACAGGGTGCGGTCGCCTTCCTCGCGAAGGCGGTTGTTCGCCAGGTTCTCCGCCCCGAGCTCCAGCACCGGATTGGGCAGCACCTCGGCCTGCAAGACGGCCGCCTCGTACGCCCGCACTTCGTGCGAGAAGGCAGCCAGTTCCGGATTGCGCGCGACCGCCAGGGCGAGCGCCTGGCGCAGCGACAGCTCGCCGGCCGGCTCTTCGGGCGGCTCCACTGCCAGGCCCTGTGTCAGCGAAAGGGCCAGGATAAGCGCCGACCCGAACGAATAGATGCGTCGTATCAACGGATGCTCCTCGAATGAAAACCAAGGAAATCCGGCGCGACGGTTTACGCGACGCGTGTCCTAGGACAAAGGCGCAGGAAAGCCGTCCGCCGGCTCAGCCGGCGGCGACCCATTTCGGTCGTTCAGGCTCCGGAGGGAGGTCGGCCAACGCTATGTCCGGCTCGTGGTCCACAACCGGCAGCGTTGGCGGCACGCAAAGCGCTAGCTGCGGCCGTTGCGGCAGGCTGGCACTTCCATGATGTGCGCAGTCCGGATGTGACGAGGATGCGCCCGACTTCTTGGCTGGTTGCTCGTGGTCATGCTGGTGCTCGTGCGTATGGTGGCCGAAGTGCCACTGCACGCCTGCGCTGTCGCCGTGCTGACAATACGCCCCGAGCGCCGCCCAAGAGTACTGCAAGGGAATCGCCAGAAGAAGCAGAAGGACCGCCAATCGCCGCATGCCGCCGATTATATCCACAACCCTCAATGCCGATGCCGATGATGCGCATCCGGAAAATGGGCGTGACGATGTCGCAGCGTTCCATGGCGGTGCGGATGCGAGTGCGGCTCGGGACCGTCCTTGCCCGTGTGGCCATGCTGGCGGCGGCGTATAGCAATGTTTTGTCTCGCTAGCGTCCTTCTGACGCCTGATCACCAACGCTTGGTTGGGAGAAAAGCCAGCGCCATCATCCCTCGCGATGGCAGGCGCATGCCTCGCCATGCGCGGGCGCGACAAGCTGGTGCAGGATTCCGCATTGGCCCCGGCGCCGCCGCTTGCCGCAGCTCGCGCTCAGCATGGCGAGTTGTCTCTCCAGGGCCCGGAGGGAATCGATACGCGCCCGAACGCGAGCGAGCTGCTCGTCAACGAGGTGATCAATGTCGCTGCAGTCGCCTCCGGGACTGGAATGAAACTCGAGCAGCCGTTTTACTTCTACCAGCCCCATGTCAAGCGAGCGGCAGTGCCGGATGAAGGTGAGCTGCTCGAGCTGCTCGGCCCCGTAGCGCCGATAGCCATTCGACTGGCGCAACGGCGCGGACAGCAGCCCCTCGCGCTCGTAATAGCGGATGGTCTGGACATCTACGCCCGTGGCCCGGCTGAGTTCGCCAATGCGCATCGCGCCTCCGAAAACGACATTCTAGTCGAGCGGTCGATTGACCGGTCTGCGCTCGGCCGGTAGCCTCCGCGCTTTGCTATGGACCCGTTCCCGCTCCTCAAGTTTCTGGTCGCAGCGGCTTGTTTGGCGGCTTGGAGCCTTTCCGTTCCGCCGGCGGCGCACGCCGACGGCGCCGCTGACAGGCATTCCAGCGCCGAAGACAGACTGAAAAGCGCAACCGATGCCATGCGGCGCGGTGAGCTCGACAAGGCCCTCACAGAGGCGGAGCGCCTGGTCGCCGAGCATCCAAATTTCAGGCTCGCGCAGCTCGTTTACGGCGACCTCCTGCTCGCGCGCGGCGGCTCGATAGGCAGGCTCGCCGACCTGCCAAATCCCATTCCGGCAGGCCTCGAGGAGCTGCGCGACGAGGCGCTGGCCCGTCTCCGCGCCCATAGCGAGCACCCGCCGCCCCAGTCGATTCCCCGCTATCTGCTGCGCCTTCAGCCGGAACAGAAGCATGCAGTGGTCGTCGATGCGAGCCGCTCGCGCGTTTACCTCTATCGGAACGCGAACGGTACCCCACGCCTGGTCGCCGATTACTACGCGAGCCTTGGCAAGCGAGGGATCAACAAGCTGCGCGAAGGTGACCAGAAAACGCCTGTAGGGGTGTACTACGTCACTTCCGAGATTCCGGGCAAAAAGCTGCCGGACCTGTACGGCGCCGGCGCCTTCCCGATCAGTTATCCAAACGAGTGGGACAGGATGCGCGGCCGCACGGGCTACGGCATCTGGCTGCACGGTGTGCCGGCCGCCACCTACGCCCGCTCGCCGTGGGCGAGCGACGGCTGCATCGCGCTCGCGAATCCCGAGCTGCAGGAGCTTGGCAAACACCTGCAGGTGGGGCTCACCCCGGTGGTCATTGCCGAGCGCGTGGAGTGGCTGAAGTCGGCCGACTGGCAGGCCGAGCGCGAAGCGTTCATGCGCGACCTCGAGCGCTGGCGCAGCGACTGGGAAAGCCGCGATCCCGAGCGCTATCTCTCCCACTATGCGGCGCTCTTCCGTTCGGATTCGATGAGCCTCGCCGCCTGGGCGGCGCACAAGCGCCGCGTCAATGCCGCGAAAAAATGGATCAGGGTATCGCTCGGCAACCTGAGCGCGTTCCGCGCCCCGGGGGAGGAACCGCTGATGGTGGTGACGTTCGACCAGGACTACCGCTCCGATACCTTCACGCAGCACAGCCGCAAACGCCAGTACTGGGTGATGGAAGATGGGCGCTGGAAGATCGCCTACGAGGCACCGGTTCGCGCGCCGGTCCTCGCCATGCCGGAGTCCTTCGGCAACAGGTAAGCCATTCATTGCGCTCGCTGAGCTCCGAGCGCTAAACTGCCCAGCGCGACTGGCGATTTAGGGGCGAGGATGTCGAACCCTGACACCGATGACCAGCAAGCCGGACCTTCGGCACACCTCAGGGCCCGGCTCGCGGAACTCCGCCGGCAGCCTGAGAACGCGCGCTGGGCGGTTTTCAAGTACCACGTCGTGATCGTGGCAGTGATCCTGGTCCTCGCGCTATTCGTATTCATGATGATCGACGGCTCCATCGGAAACTTTCGCTGCAGCTTCGTGCAGTTCATCACCTTCGAGTGCAACCGATGGGACGCGAAGCCTAAACGTTGGGAATAGGCGGCGGACCCGCGGCGCGTCCTTTGGCCGGAAGGTGAACCGGCCTATCGTCCTCGGCCTTGAGCAGTCGCAGGCCGTTGAACACCACGATCAGGCTCGCGCCCATGTCGGCGAACACCGCCATCCACAGCGTCGCTTGCCCGATGGCGGCCAGGGCGAAGAACACCGCCTTGATGCCAAGAGCCATGGCGATGTTCTGCCGCAGGATGCGAGCCGTATCGCGGCTCAGCCGGATGAAGCGCGCCAGCTTGCGCAGATCGTCATCCATGAACGCTACGTCGGCGGTTTCAATGGCGGTATCCGTGCCGGCCGCACCCATGGCGAAGCCGACGGAGGCCTTGGCGAGCGCCGGCGCGTCGTTGATGCCGTCCCCGACCATGCCGACACTGCCATGGCGCGCAACCAGCTTTTCCACGGCGGCGAGCTTTTCTTCCGGCAGAAGATTGCCGTGCACGTCGTCGATACCCACTTTGGAGGCGATCGCACGGGCGGTAGTCGGGTTGTCGCCCGTGAGCATGACGGAGCGAATGCCGAGCTCGTGCAGATCCTGCATCGCCTCGGCGCTGTGCTCGCGCACCGTGTCGGCTACGCCCAGCACGGCGAGCACTTCCCGCCGGCTCGCTAGCACGACCGCCGTCTTGCCTTCGTTCTCGATGCGCTCGAGCGCGGCCTCGACGCGCGCTGCGCACACGCCAAGCTCCTCGGCGAGGCGATGGTTCCCGACGTAATAGAGCTCGGCGCCGATCCATGCCTTGGCGCCGCGACCGGTAAGCGACTCGAAACCGGTCGTCTCGAGGAGTGGGCGCTCCTGCCCTGCGGCGACGATCGCCGCCGCCACCGGGTGCTCCGAGTGCGCGTCCACGCTGGCCGCGATGTGCAATAGCTTCGCAGGCGGCCGATCGACAAGCGGCACGACGTCCGTGAGTGCCGGCTTGCCGTAGGTGAGCGTCCCGGTCTTGTCCAGGGCGACCGCGCGGATCAGGCGGCCGTTTTCCAAGTGCACGCCGCCCTTGACCAGAATGCCGCGGCGCGCCGCCGCGGCGAGCCCGCTTACCACGGTTACCGGCGTTGAAATCACCAGGGCGCAAGGGCACGCGATCACCAGCAGGACGAGCGCCCGGTAGAGCCAGTCGAGGAAGGGGCCGGCGCCGGCG
Organism: uncultured bacterium; assembly: GCA_965233185.1. Classification (GTDB taxonomy): domain Bacteria; phylum Pseudomonadota; class Gammaproteobacteria; order Burkholderiales; family SG8-39; genus SCGC-AG-212-J23. Next base: position 8,919 of record CBDDSA010000030.1, on the reverse strand, counting down.
AGCGGCGGCACGACGGCGACCAGAACAGCGAAGGCCACGACCGCCGGCGTGTAGTAGCGGGCGAAGCGATCGACGAAGCGCTGCGTCGGGGCGCGACTCGCCTGCGCCTCCTGCACCGAGCGGACAATGCGCGCAAGCGTGGTGTGGCCGGCGTTCGCGGTAACGCGGAACTCGAACGCCCCGCGTTCGTTGACTGTTCCGGCAAAAACTGGATCTCCCGGCGCCTTTTCAACGGGGATGCTTTCCCCGGTGATCGGCGCCTGGTTCACCGAGCTTGCCCCCGCGCTCACCACGCCGTCCAGCGGAATGCGCTCGCCGGGGCGCACGCGAACCGTCTCTCCGACTTGTACCTCGGTTGCCGGCATCTCCCGCCATTCGCCGCCCTCGTCGCGCACGCTCGCCGTTTCGGGTGCCATGGCCATCAGGCCGCGAATCGCGTTCTTGGCCCGCTCGAGCGACAGGCTCTCGATCAGCTCGGCGAGCGCGAACAGGAAGATCACCACAGCCGCCTCGGGCCATTCGCCGATCGCCACGGCGCCGATCACCGCAAGGCTCATCAAGAAGTGGATGTTCAGCGTCAGCGTCTTGAGCGCGATCCACCCTTTACGCAGCGTCCCGAGTCCGCCCGCAGCGATCGAGCCGAGCGCAAGCGCGATCACCATGGGGGCGCTTTCATTGCCCGTGCTCCAGGCGAGGACCTCGGCGCCGATTGCGGCGACGCCCGATAGCGCAATGAGCACCCACGTTCTTTTCGACACGGTGGCAACGTGGCTATGGTCTTGCGCCTCGCCTGCCTGTCCGACCGGGCTCGCCTCCATGCCGATCTCCCGGAGTGCGCCGAGGATGGGCTGCTCGTCGGAAAGCGAGTGCTTCACCGTCAGCCGCCGCTGCAGTAGGTCGACGGCAAGCTCGTCAATGCCGCGCACCGAGCCGAGCCGCTTGCGGATCAGCGTCTCCTCGGTCGGGCAATCCATGTTGCCGATGACGTAGACCGATTGCTTGCTCATGGACGCATTGCAAGCCCTGTAGCAACTATAGGGTCAAGCCCTGCTCCATCCGGGGGAAGCCGCCCCCTTCCGGTACAGGGGTTGCTCTCCGTTGGGCCATGCGACACAAGTTGCCCGGCGAGGTCGCACGGGTTGCGCTTCTCGTCGTGACGCTCAACCTGCTGGATGCATTCCTGACTCTCGAGCACGTCGGGCACGGCGCGGTCGAGTTGAACCCGCTGATGCGCGCGCTTCTCGAGCAAGGCACGCAAGCTTTTGTCACCGGAAAGCACTTTCTGGTCGCCGCAGGAATCGTCGCCCGAGCCCGACTGTGGCGACTGCGCCTGGCGCGCACCGGGGTACGCCTGGTAGTCCTCCCGGTCTACGCCGGGACGGCGCTCTACCAGTCCGCGCTATTCGCCATCCACTAGCCCCCGCGGTCCCGACCTGCGCTTCGCCCGCTCCGCCCAATGCTCGTGCTGCTGCCCCGGTCGGTGTAGATGATCGTTGTGGCGGTGCTTCTGGCCGGGAAGGTGCACATGCTGCTCGTGCGTATGGCCGGGCCCGTTGATGGTTGCGGGATCGCCTTTCTCGGCGCCGTCCACAAACGCTCCCGCGTGCATCAGGCCGAGGCCAAACGCGAGCGAGAGCATGAAGCCGAAAGCGAAACCCGCCAGTCCCATCAACTCTCCCTCGGCCTTGCCGGCGAGCGCCTGGCGGCCGTCAGGTCTCGCATCAGGAGTATCGCCACGCCTACGGTGAGCCCGGCATCGGCCAGGTTGAACGCCGGCCAGTGCCAGCCGCCGGCATGGAAGTCGAGCCAGTCGACGACGGCGCCGAAGCGAACTCTGTCGATGACATTGCCCGCGGCACCGCCGAGGATGAGCGCGAGCGCCGCCGTGATCCAGCGATCGTGCGCTGAACGCCAAAGGAGAACGGCCACCACCAGCATTGCCAGTCCGCCGAAAGCGAGCAGCGCCTGCGGCTGCCAGCTCCCGGAAGCGAACATGCCGAAGGCCGCGCCGCGGTTATGGAGGAAGAGCACGTTGAAGAACCCGGTGACCGGAACGACTTCCCCATAGGCGAGGCTCGCACGCACGATCTCCTTGCTCGCCTGGTCGACGGCCAGCCAAAGCGCTGCGCCGGCGAGACCCGCGAGCCTGAGCGCAAGGGGGCGGGCGTGGCGCGGTCGCCTCGCTCGGATGGTGGATGGCGGCGAGCGGCTCAATCCGGCACGAGCTCCTTCTTCACTTGCGCCGCCAGGCCCTCGGGACTATGTACTTGCAGCGGCTTGTCATTGATGAAGAACGTCGGCGTTTTCTGCACGTTCCGGGCAACGATCTCGGCAGTGTCCTGGGTGATCAATCGGGTGATGCGCGAGTCGTCCATGTCGCGCCTGGCGCGCTCAATGTCCAGGCCGGTACCGCCCAGGAAGCGCCAGACCTCCTCGGGCTGCGGACGCGCATGATCCGCCCATTGCGGCTGGGCGGCGAGGACGGCCTCGAAAACCTTCCAATAGATTTCCGGGCCCTGCGTCCGAGCGGCTTCCAGCACGCGGATGACGTATTCCGATCCCCGGTGGAAGGGCGCATAGCGCAACACGAGCCTCGTGCTGCCGGCGTTTGCCTCCATGATTTCCTTCACATAGGGATGGAACGCCCGGCAGGCCTCGCAGGCCGGGTCGAAGAACTCGACGATCTGCACGCGCGCAAGCAAGGGACCCAGCGAAGGCGATGGCACGCGCTCGATTGTGCGTTCGTTCGGCGCCGTCTGCGCCGCGACGGAGGCGCTCGGCGGCGCCTGGCTTGCCGGTGCAACCGGGGCGGCCGGCCAGAAGCGCACGCCGGCCAGGATGCCAGTGATCAGAACCAGCACGACGCCGGCAAGGACGAGGGGACGTTTCATGGGGGAGGATCGCTCATGGTCAAGGCACAAATCGGTAGAGGATGGCCGCCGCCGCGACGCCCGCGGCGACCAGGAGCGCAATGCCGGCAAGGCGCAGTGCCACGGCGCGATTGGCGGCGCCGACGTCGAGCGCCGTAGGGTTGGGCCGCAGGCCGCGCCGGCGGAGGGCGTCCGCACGCTCTTCGCGCGCGCTCCAGAGCCGGATCACCACGAGCAGGAGCACGACGAACATCATGCTGCCCGGGATCCACACCACGAAGCCGCCGAGCTGCTCGTCTTGCAGCGCGGCGAGCTCCCAAAGGCGTCCCTTCACGTCGTAGGACGCATAGAGCGCCGTGGACTTGAGCGAGAGATATGCCCCCAGCGGGATCGTCCCTGCAATAGCGGCCCAGCACATGACGATGCGCGTGGCGTACGACGCGCCGAGCGGGGCGGGACGCGGGTCGAGCACCCGCCAGAAGAACACGAGCGCCGAAAGGAGCATCGTGACGTGCATGAGGTAATGCACCGAGTCGTCGAGCACCGAGCGATCGTGGTACTGGGGCAGATGCCAGAAGATCGGCACCGCCACGAGCCAGAAGGTCGCGGCAAGCGGATGCGCGAAGAGCGCGAAGAAAGCATGCGCGGCACGGCTTGCGAGCAGCGGCGCGAGAGCGCGCTCGCGCAGGAACCGCGGCAGCCCGGCGGCGAGCAATGGCTGCGGCAGCGCGAGGAAAAGCAGCATCGGCGCGACGCCCCGCAGCAGCAGGTGCTGCACCTGGTGCATGGCGAACGAATGCTCGGCGAGCGTGTCGACCGGCGACTGCAGGGCAGCGAGCAGCGCCGCCAGCCCGCCGAAGAAGCTGGCGTGCCGCCATCCCGACGGTGCCCCCGTGCGATCTTTCCGGCGCCTCCAACCGCGCAGATAAAGTATGGCGATAAGGACGCTCGCGATCAGGATGTCGGGCGAGAACGGCCAGCTTGCCAGTCCTTCAGTGCCCCCGTGCGCCCAGGCGACGCTCGGGAAGGCAAGGAACAGCGTATAGAGCGAATTTCCGCGGTAAGGCCTTGTCCGACGACGATGACCCGCGTCTGCTCGGCTGGTGCCTTGCTTCTTGTTTTCCTGGCGAAACCGGCACTTGGCCATGTCGACGGGACACCGCCCGCTCCGCACGACCTGTGGTCCGCATGAACGCTCGATCCCCTCGTAGTGGTACCGCTGGCGGTTCTCGCCGCGCTTTACGCGGCCGGCGCAATCCGGCGGCGGTGTACCGGCCGGGCTCGTCAGGCTGTCTTTTTCTGGCTCGGCATGGTGGCGCTCTCGGCTTCGCTCGTGTGGCCGCTCGACGCCTTGGGCGAGGCGCTGCTCTCGGGCCATATGGCGCAGCATCTCGTGCTCATGAACATCGCCGCTCCGCTGCTTGCGCTCGGGGCGCCCGGCGCCACGCTGCTCGCCGCCATTTCGCCGGGCTGGCGCCGCGCCATCGGGACGACGATGTTCGGACCCAGATGGCGCACCGCCTGGCGTTGGCTCACAGCGGTTTCCGTGGCAACCGTGCTGCAGCAGGTCGCCCTCTGGTCCTGGCATGCGCCCCCGGCCATCGCGCTGTCCGCTGCAAAGCGATGCCGTTCACGCGCTCATGCACGTCTCGTTGCTTGCCGCGGCGTTCCTCTTCTGGGCTACTGTGTTGCGCTCCGTGCGGCGTTATGGCGCGTCGGTCGCCGCGCTCATCATTACGGCCAAGCTCTGCACCCTGCTTGGCGCGTTGCTCATCTTCGCCAGGAGCGTGCTCTACCCCGCGTATGCCGGCCGCGCCGCCGCCTGGGGCTTTTCGCCGCTCGAGGATCAGCAGCTCGCCGGGCTGCTCATGATGCCTGCCGGCGGCATCGTTTACATCGTCGCTGCCGTGATCATCTTTGGGCCTGTGGCTCGGCGACATGGAGCGCCGCTCTCCTTCCAGCCGCGCCGAAATTGAACGGGTAACGGATGAGGTCGTGGCGCAGAAAATGATGCACGGCCATTAGGAATCGAGCACCTTGCGAATGTCCTGCGCCATCGTCTCAGGCGTTCGCCCGTTGGCGCTGGCGAAGAGCCGCAACCGCCCCTGCGGATCGAACATGAAGATCGCCGACGTGTGGTCGACCGAGTAGATCCCGGCGTCGCCTGGCTTGCGGTTTGCGCTGTAGTAGGCCTTGAACTCCTTCGCTGTCTTCGCCGTCTCCGCGGGCGTGCCGCGCAGCCCGAGGAACGACGGATGGAACGCCGGGACGTACTTCGCGAGCATTTGCTGGGTGTCGCGCTCTGGATCGACCGTAACGAGAAGACCTTGAACAAGCGCCGCATCAGGCCCGAGCCGCTCGAGCGTCTGCGCCATCTCGGCGAGCGCCGTGGGACATACGTCCGGGCAGTTGGTGAAGCCGAAGAACAGCAGCACCACCTTGCCGCGGAAGTCCTCGAGCGTACGCCTCTTACCCGTATGGTCGGTGAGCTCGAACCCGCGGCCCCAGTCCACGCCGGTGATATCGGTCGCGTTGAACTTCTCCGGCTGCTTGCCGCAGGCGGCGAGCAGGGCAACCACCGCCAGGGCCATGCACAACGAATATCGATGCACTTCATCCTCCTGGACCACGAGTGAAACGGTGCGGCTCCGCCGCACGCTTACTCAGCCGATCTTGGGAGGCGCGGTATCCGGAGGGGGCCTGATGCCCGTTGGCGGCAGAAGCAACGAATCGATCTGGATAGCCGACCGATCGCATGGCGCGACATGGGGCACCGTCACCAGGGCGAGAGATGCGGGACACGCGAAAGCGCAAAATCCTTCGTTGCCCTCGCCCGCTTCGCCGCAGTCTCCGGCCGCACCCAGCGCCACCTCGGAGGCGCAATGCGGCCCCGGTTCACCGGCGAAAGCACTCAGGCTATACGCTCCGAAGACAGCGAGCGCCAGAAACGCGCTCAGGATTCGCAATCCGCGCGACATGCCCGTGCGAACTTATAGCGCTGGCGAGGCTGAGTCAAATTCGGGCGCGCCGTTAGCTGCCGAATCCAGCAGAGACGACGAGGAAAAGCGCGAAACCGCCGAGAAACGCGAGCGCGGAGGCGCGGCTGTCCTTGGCGGTGTCATGCGCCTCGCGCAGCATGTCCTCCACGGCGGCCAGTGTGTAGAGACCCGCGACGAACACCAAAGCCGTCATCTTGATGGCCTCGCTGCGGCCACGCAGGAGGAAATAAGCGAGCGCCGCCGCGCCGAGCACCGGCACCGCAAAAGAAGCCGACAAGAGCAGTCGCTTGCCACGCTTCACGCCCTTGCTGCGGAAATTGGCGATCACGGAGAACCCTTCCGGAATATCGGCGAGGACCTGGCCGAGCGCCAGGGCGAGCGCAAGCTGGCTCGAGACCGCCGAGCCGGCACCGATGAGGAGGCCATCCCCCAAGAGATCGGTGGCTACCGCCACGTACACCATCCATGCGCCCGCACCGGCGCCCCCTTTCTTTCCTTGCTGCCAGCGCTCCACGAGTGCCTCTATGAAGAGGTAGGCAAGGCCGCCGGCGATGAAGGCGCCCGCGAGTGCCCATGCGGCCGCGGCGCCTAGCGCCTCGGGCATCACCTCCACAGCGACCACGGCCAGGATGATCCCTGTAGCGGCATGGAGCGCCCGATTGAGCATTTTCTTCGAGGGTGGGCACCACTCGGCTACCAGGCCGCCCGCGAAATTGCCGGCCGCGGGCAGCAACGCAAGGCCGAGAACGCTCAGGATGCCGCCATCCATGCGGAAGCCTTTATGTGGCGTCCGTGATGCATAGCTGTGGTTCTCAGCAAGCCCTATGCCGCGGCATGCGGCTTGCCAACTGATGCCTTGCCGCGTGGATGCGCGCCACGCCCTATGAAATCAAATCTCAGCGATCTTCTTCGTCTTCACTAGCCGCATGGCCGCTCCTCGCAAGAGGCAGCCGGTACGCATACCCGTTCCCTGCGCCCTTATCCAATCCGCTGGAATACGGGGAACGTCTCGAGCAGCCAGAAGCCGAACCGCGAGAGCTGGCCGGTCATCATGGCGACGCCCATGAGGATGAGGATGAGGCCGGCGACGATCTGCAGCGCCGTCCCGAGCCGGCGCAGGCCTCGCAGCCGCCCGGCGAGCTCGCGCGTGAAGAGCGCGGTCAGGAGGAACGGCACGCCGAGCCCGGCGGCATAGGTTGCCAGGAGCCCTACTCCGCCCGAGGCGGAAGTCTGTACCGCGCTCACGGTGAGGATTGCGCCGAGAACCGGCCCGATGCACGGCGTCCAGCCGAAGCCGAAGGCGATGCCCAGGACAAAGGCCGGCAGCGGCCGCCCGCCCGCGAGCCGGGGATGAAAGCGGAAGTCGCGCATGAGCCACGGCATGGCTCGCGTCATGCCGAGCATCAGCAGCCCGAACGCGATGACGATCGCGCCTCCGACGATGTTCGCCTCATAACGGTACTGCAGCAGCAGCCGGCCGAGGAACGTGGCGCTTGCGCCGAGCGAGACGAAGACCGCGCTGAAGCCGAGCACGAAAAACGCGCTCAGGGTCAGCGCTGCGAGACGCTCGCCCGCGTCCGGCCGGGCGCGCTTCCCCCCGAGCGGCTGCCCGGCTACAAAGGACACGTAGGCGGGCACGAGCGGCAGCACGCAGGGCGATACAAAGGAGATCAGGCCGGCGGCAAATGCTGCCGCAAGCCCGACGGCACCCGCTTCCATCAGCTGGAGGACCCGAACCTGCAGTTGCGCATCATGCCGCCGTCCTCGTGCTCCAGGTTGTGGCAGTGATACATGAAAAGACCCGGAACCGTCGGCGCCACCTGCACGCGCACCCGCTCGCCCGCGAAGATGCCGAAGGTGTCCTTGTACCCGACCCGCAGCACGCCTTCGCGCAGAGCCTCCGGTACGTCGCCGCCCCTTCGCTCGATGACGCGGAAGCGAACGCCGTGAATATGGATTGGGTGCGACATCGCCATGCCGCTCCCGTCATTGCTAAAGGTCCATACCGAGGACTCGCCGACCGGCAGCCACTCGTCCTCGGCCACGGCCATCATGTCGTCGCTATCGAAGCGCCGGCCGTTGAGAAAACCGCGCATGTGGCGGAACGCGAGCTGCGTCTGCACTTCGTGCCTGCCTTCGCGGGCGGGCCGCTCCTCTTCAGGAAGCGCCAGCTCCTGGGCGCGGGTTCTTGCGCCAGGGGAAACCGTGAAGCGGGCGATGTGCAGCTCTTCGCCCTGGGAAGAGCCCATCATCCCCCTCATCATGCCGCCGCCCATCATGCCGCCACCCATCATGCCGCGCCCCATCATGCCGCCCATCATCCCGCCCCTGCCGCGTCCGTCCCCGTCGCCTCCCATCATGCCGCCCATCATCCTCATTTCATCCAGACCGGAAAAACCGCGGCTAACGAGCGCGATTTCGGCGCCGTCGCGGCGCGCGCCGAAGTCCTCGAGCAGCTCGACGCGCTCGAAAGGAAAGAGCGTCACGTAGGGAAGCTCCTGCGCGCCATCGGCGCGGCTGAAGAGGCCGCCGTCGGCGGCGACCACGCGAAGGGGCCGGCCGTCGGACCACGCGAGCTTGTAAACGCGCGCGTTCGACACGTTGGCGACGCGCAGCCGGTGAATGCGCGGAGAGACCTTGAACGCGGCGTCGTCGATGCCGTTCACCAGCACTCGATCGCCGAGCACGCCGTTCATGTCGTCCATCATCATGCGCTTGAAGGCAAGCTGGTTGTCTTCGCCGAACCTGCGATCCTGCAGGACGAGGTGCATTTCTTGCTCGCGCCCCGGCAGCCCGATATCGCGCTCGCGGGGCTCGCGCACGATCAGCAGCCCGGAGAGCCCGTAATAGGTTTGCCGACCGGTGATCTCATGAGGATGCGGGTGATAGAGATACGTGCCGGCCGGATTTCGCACGGTGAATTCCGCGGTGTAGCTGTCGCCGGGGCGGACGGCCTGGTGCGGATGTCCGTCTGCCGCGTCGGGCACGATCAGGCCGTGCCAGTGGACCACGGTCGGGTCGCCCATGCGGTTCACCACCTCGATGCGCAC
>CBDDSA010000029.1:0-29308 GCA_965233185.1 uncultured bacterium | reverse complement strand
TGCACGGCGAGCGCGTCGCCGCCCGCGTAGTTCTCCTCCTGCTCCTCGATGGCGCCGCCGGTCTGCCTCACGTAGCGCAGCCTGCCTGCCTGCAGGTCGGCCGAGACATACAGGTCGGTCTGGAACACGCGCAGCTTGCGCACCGGCGCCTGGCTCACCCGGCTCGCCGACAGGCTCGCCACACAGCCGTCGGAGAACTCGATGCGCGCATTGGCGATGTCGATGTCGCCGGTGAGCACGCGAAAGCCGCAGGCGCTCACGCCGCTTACCTCGCCCTTGGCGAGCGAGAGCGCGAGATCCAGGTCGTGGATCATGAGGTCGAGCACCACGTCGACATCGGCGCCGCGCTGCTTGAAGCCCGACAGCCGCTCGGCGTCGATGAACAGCGGCCGCTGCATGCGCGAGGCCAGGGCGCGAAACGCGCCATTGCAGCGCTCCACGTGGCCGACGTGCAGCACGCGGTTTTTCTGTCCGGCGAGGCGAACCAGCTCATCGGCTTCGCGCAGGTCGACGGCGATCGGCTTCTCGACGAGCACATGCAGGCCGGCCTCCAGGCAGGCGCCGGCCACTTCGCGGTGGCGCTCGGTGGGGACGCACACCACGGCGGCGCCGGCCATGCCGAAAATGGCCTGGTAATCGGTGTGCGCGGCGCAACCATGCGTCGCCGCCAGCGCTTCGGCGCGCGCGCGGTCGGCGTCGACGACCGCCACGAGCTTGCAGTCGCTGCGCGCGGCGAGCTTCTGGGCGTGGTAGCGGCCCATGTGGCCCGCGCCCACGACGGCGACCCTCAATAGAATCTCGGCTCTCCCGGCGGGCGGGTCTTGAACCGCTTGTGCAGCCAGTGATACTGCTCGGGCATCTCGAGCACGCGCTCCTCGATGAAGGCGTTCATGCGGCGGGCGTCGGCCGCATCGTCGCCGCTCGGAAAATCGGTCCAGGCCGGATACAGGCGCGCGGCGTAGCCGCCGCCGGGAAGCATGCGCGTCACGCACGGCACGACGCTAGCACCGGTAACGCGCGCAATATACGACAGTCCCGGCACGGTGGCCGCGAGCACGCCGAAGAACGGCACGAAGATCGAGCTCTTCGGGCCGAAATCGAGGTCGGGCAGGTAGTACAGCATCAGGCCGTCCTTCATCGCCCGCAGCGCCTTGCGGATGCCCTCCTGGCGCGACACCAGCCGGGCGCCGAAGCGCGAGCGGCCCTCGTGCAGCATGCGGTCGAAGCGCCGGTCCTTCTGCCGCGAATACATGCTCACCATGGGGAATTCCTGGGACAGGCGCATGCCGCCTGCGTCCAGGCCCTCGAAATGCGGCGCGAATACCACGACCGGCTTGCCGGCGAGCGCGCGCAGGTGCTCCAGGCCTTCCAGCGCGATCATGTCGCGCACGCGCTGCGCGGGCGCCCACCACAGCACGCCGCGCTCCAGGAAGGCGCGCACGAAGATGCGAAAGTGCGCGCGCGCAAGGCGCTCGCGCTCCTCGCCGCTCATCGCGGGGAAGCATTTCTCGAGGTTGATGCGCGTCACGCGCCGGCGCTCGGCAATCAGCCAGAACATGAGGTTGCCGGCCGCGCTGCCCACATTTGCCAACCAGGAGGACGGCATGAAGTGCAGCAGCCACATCAAGCCGAGCACCAGCCGGCTCATGGCGGCGGCGGCGCGTCCCTGGGCGCCTTGTAGCGGTTGTAGCTCCACAGGTACTGGCCCGGGCATTCGCGCACCAGCATCTCCAGCGCGCGGTTCAGCCGCCGGGTGGCCGTTTCGCCGGCGAGCTTCTCCGGCAGCGGGCGGATCACCAGGGCGTAGCCGCGCCCGGCGGGCAGGCGGCGCGCATACGCGAGGAAGCAGGCGACGCCGGGACGCTCGGCGAGGCGCGCAGCGAGCGTCATGGTGTAGGCCGGCCGGCCGAAGAACTCCGACCACTCGCCCTCGCCTTTGCTGGGCACCTGGTCGGGAAGAAAGCCCACGGCCTCGGCGCGCTGCAAAGCCCGGTAGAGCTCGCGCACGCCGGTGAGGTCGGCGGGCACCAGGCGCACGTTCGGCCGCCCGCGGCCTTCACGCATCAGCGGGTCGAGCCACGCCAGCTTCGGCGGCCGGTACAGCACGGTGATCGGCGCGCGCAGCGCCGCATACTGCGCGGTGACTTCGAAGCAGCCCATGTGCGGCGTGAGGAACAGCAGCGGCCTGCCCTGCGCGCGCGCCTGGAGCACCGGCTCCTCGCCGCTCACTTCGCGCACGAGCGCCACGACCTCGGCATGGCGGCGGAACCACAGCGCGGGCAGCTCGGCGAGCATGCGCCCGGCCGAGCCGATCGCCTCGCGCCGCGTGCGCGCGTCGTCATAGCCGGCCTGCCGCAGGTTATCGCGCAGGTTGCGACGGTAGGTGGGCGACATCCCATAAAGCAGCCAGCCGAGGAGGGTTCCCAACGCATGCAGCAATGGCAGCGGCCATTTCGCGATCAGCCGCAGCGCCACGCCCGGGAACCGTAGCAAGATTTTGGTATCCTTGCGGCCTTCCATAAGAAGGCGCGCACGCAATGAGCGATTTTCTCTTTACTTCCGAATCGGTATCCGAGGGCCATCCCGACAAGGTCGCTGACCAGATCTCGGATGCGGTGCTCGACGCGATTCTAGCCCAGGACAAGCGCTCGCGCGTCGCCGCCGAGACCCTGGTGAAGGATAACCTGGTGGTGCTGGCGGGCGAGGTCACCACCAACGCCGACGTCGACTACCAGCACATCGCCCGCAATACCATCCGGCGCATCGGCTACACGCAGCCGGAAATCGGCTTCGACGCGAGCACCTGCACCGTGGTGGTCGCCTATGGCGAGCAGTCGCGCGACATCGCTCAAGGCGTGGACGAAGGCAAGGGCCTCGACCTCGACCAGGGCGCGGGCGACCAGGGGCTCATGTTCGGCTATGCCTGCGACGAGACGCCGAGCCTCATGCCCATGGCCATCTACCTTTCGCACCGCCTGGTCGAGCGCCAGGCCGAGGTGCGGCGCGACGGCCGCCTGCCGTGGCTGCGCCCGGACGCAAAATCGCAGGTCACGCTGCGCTACGCCAACGGCAGGCCGGGCTCGATCGACACCGTGGTGCTCTCCACGCAGCACGCGCCCGGGCTCACCCACAAGCAGATCGAGGAGGCGGTGATCGAGCAGGTGATCAAGCCGGTGCTGCCCAAGCACCTGGTGAAGGGCAAGGTGAAGTACCTGGTCAACCCGACCGGCGCCTTCGAGATCGGCGGGCCGAAGGGCGACTGCGGCCTGACCGGCCGCAAGATCATCGTCGACACCTACGGCGGCTCGGCGCCGCACGGCGGCGGCGCGTTCTCCGGCAAGGACCCCTCCAAGGTGGACCGCTCCGCCGCCTACGCGGCGCGCTACGTGGCGAAGAACGTGGTCGCCGCGGGCCTCGCCTCCCGGTGCCTGGTGCAGGTTTCCTACGCCATCGGGGTGGCTCAGCCCACCAGCATCATGGTGACTACCGAGGGCACCGGCAAGATCTCCGACGACAAGATTGCGCAGCTCGTGGCGCGCAATTTCGACCTGCGTCCGAAGGGCATCATCCAGATGCTCGACCTCCTGCGCCCGATCTACGAGAAGACCGCCGCCTACGGCCACTTCGGCCGCGAGGAGCCCGAGTTCACCTGGGAAGCGACCGACAAGGCGCTCGCCCTGAAAGAAGCCGCGTGATGAAAGGCCCCTTCCGCGCCGACCACGTCGGCAGCCTGCTGCGTCCCCAGGAGCTGCACGAAGCGCGCGCCAAGGCGAAGCGCGGCGAGATCACGCAGCAGCAGCTGCGCGAGGTGCAGGACCGGTGCATCCGCGAGGTGGTGGCGCTGCAGGAGTCGATCGGCCTGCCCTCGGTCACCGACGGCGAGTTCCGCCGCGACTGGTGGCACATCGACTTCATCCACGGCTTCGACGGCGTCGACCTGACGGTCAACAAGACGCACACCTTCCAGGCGAGCGACGAGCAGCCGCCGATGTTCAGGCTGACGGCGAAGGTGCGGCGCACCCGGCCGAGCATGCTGGATCACTTCAAGTTCCTGAAGTCGGTGGTAAAGAAGGGCACGCCCAAGTTCACCATGCCCTCGCCGGCGATGCTCCACGCGCGCTCCGACCGCGAAGCGCTCAAGGCGGTCTACAAGGATATGGACGAGTTCTGGGAGGACACCACCCGCGCCTACCGCGAGGAGATCCGCGACCTGTACCAGGCGGGCTGCCGCTACCTGCAGATCGACGACACCACCATCGCCATGATGGGAGACCCGAAGGTGCAGGAGAACTTCCGCAAGCTGGGCGACGACCCGAAGAAGGACACAGCGATGTACGCCGAAGCGGTGAACGAGGCGATCCGCGACGTGCCCGACGACATGACGGTGTGCGTGCACACCTGCCGCGGCAACTTCAAGAGCACCTGGCTGGCAAGCGGCAGCTACGACTACGTCGCCGAGATCGCGTTCTCGCGCATCGACGTCGACGGCTTCTTCCTGGAGTTCGACACCGAGCGCGCCGGGGGCTTCGAGCCGCTGCGCTACATCCCGGAAGGCAAGAAGGTGGTGCTCGGCCTGGTGAGCTCCAAGGTGCCGGAGCTCGAGGCGAAGGACGCCCTGAAGCGCCGCATCGAGCAGGCCGCCAAGATCGTGCCGATGGACAGCCTGTGCATCAGCCCGCAATGCGGGTTCTCCAGCACGCACCACGGCAACAACCTGACGGTGGCGCAGGAAACGGCGAAGCTGAAGCTGTGCATCGACATCGCCGAAGAGGTATGGGGCTGAAGTTGTGAAGTAATGCCGATCAAGCCCATACCGGAAACGTTCATTTTCGACCTCCACGCCTCCCGGCGCGGATACCGGCTGAACCGGATGTGCGGCTCGCTGTGCTCTGCGGCGAACCGCGAGGCGTTCAAGGCGGACGAGGAAGCCTACATGGCCCGCTTCGGCCTCACGCAGGCGGAAAAGGACCTGATCAGGAATAGAGACTTCGCCGGCATGATCGCCGCCGGCATGAACATCTACTGGATGCTGAAGATCGGCTCGGTCACCGGCAACAGCCTCTACAGGATGGGGGCGCAGATGCGCGGCGAAACCTACGAGCAGCTCCTCGCCACCCGGACTTTCAAGGATGCAACCTAGCAAGGAAGCCGCTTGGCCCGGATCGTCGGCGGCCTAGGCCTTTCTCACGTCCCCTCGGTGGGCGTGGCGGTCGACCGCGGCAAGATGCAGACGCCGGCGTGGAAGCCGCTCGCCGACGCCTACGTGCCGGTGCGCGAGTGGCTGCGGCGCCTGGCGCCCGACGTGGCGGTCGTGGTCTACAACGATCACGGCGCCGAGTTCATGTTCGACCAGTATCCGACCTTCGCCCTCGGCGTGGCCGAGCGCTACGCCATTGCCGACGAGGGCTTCGGCACGCGTCCCCTGCCCGAGATCCGCGGCGACGCGGATTTTTCCATCCACCTGTGCGAAAGCCTGATCGCCGAGGAGTTCGACCTGACGGTGTGCCAGGAAATGGGCGTGGAGCACGGCTTTCTCGTGCCGATGAACCTGTGCTTCGAGCACGGCCCGCAGGGCTGGCCGGTCGCCGCGGTGCCGCTGCAGGTGAACGTGATCCAGCACCCGCTGCCCACCGGTCGGCGCTGCTACAAGCTGGGGCAGGCGCTCAGGAGAGCCGTGGAGAGCTACCCCGGCGATCGAAGGGTCGTGGTCATGGGGACCGGCGGCATGTCGCACCAGTTGCAGGGCAAGCGCTTCGGCTATATGAACGAGGCTTTCGACCAGATGTTTCTTGACCAGCTTGAAAAGAGTCCGCAAGAGCTGGCCGAGCTGTCGCACCAAGAGCTCATGGAGCAGGCGGGCGCCGAAGCGGTGGAGCTCATCATGTGGCACGTCATGCGCGGAGCGATGTCGCCGGGGGCGCGCCGCGTGCACCGGCATTACTACGCGCCGATGACCACCGGCATCGGCCTCATCACCTTCGAAGACTAGGCGTTCAGGCGAAGGCGATCCAGGCGCCCGCGGCGCCGGCGAGCACCATCGAAGCGAACAGCAGGCGCGGGCCCGGGTCCTTGCGGAGCCTGCGCAGCAGGCCGACGGCGCGCGGCGTGCGATCCCCATACCGCGCCGAGACCACGCGCTGCAGCGCATCGCCGGAGTCGAACTGCCGCGACAGCGGCAGCCGCGTATCGGGCGCGATGGCGACCGCGGCGGGCGCCTTGGCGGCGGCGGCTTCGAGCTTCACCGTGCGCGTGGTGCTTTCCGGCGCGCGCGTCGGGGCGCGCGCCTGCAGCTCGGCCAGGCAGGTGCGCAGGTCCGCGGCCAGCTCGTAGGCGTCCTGGTAGCGCACGGCCGGGTCCTTCTTGAGCACCCGCGCCACCACGAAGTCGAGCATCGAGCTCACTTCCGCACTGCGGTGCGAGGGCGGCTCGGGCTCGAGCCCGGTGATCTTGTGCGCAATCTGCGGGGTGTCCTCGCCGGAGAACAGCGGCACGCCGGTCAGCATCTCGTAGAGCACCACGCCGAGGGAAAAAAGGTCGGAGCGCTGGTCGACCGGCGCACCCGACACCTGCTCGGGCGACATGAAGCGGGGAGTGCCGACCACGATCCCGGTGCTGGTCATCTGGTCGGCCGAGCGCATGCGCGCGATGCCGAAGTCCATGATCTTCACGTCGCCGCGCTCCAGCAGCATGATGTTTGCCGGCTTGATGTCGCGATGCACGACGCCGCGCTCGTGGGCGAACCCCAGCCCGTCGGCGACCTGGATGGCGATGGCCACCGCCTCGGCCACCGGCAGCGCGCCGTCGTTCATGCGCTCGCGCAGCTCGGTGCCCTCGAGCAGCTCCATCGCGAGGTAGGCGAGGTCGCCTTCCTCGCCGAAGTCGTAGGTGGTGACGATGTTCGGATGCGTGAGCTTGCCCGCGGCGCGCGCCTCGAGCGCGAAGCGCTTCTGGTAGTCGCGGCGTCCGCCCGAGTCCTCGGAAAGCAGGATGGTCTTGAGCGCCACCACGCGGTCGAGCGCCGGATCCTGGGCGCGGTACACCACGCCCATCGCGCCGCGCCCGAGCTCGCCGAGGATCTTGTAGCGGCCGATCTTCTTGCGCGCCACTAGAAGTCCACCTTTTTCGCCAGCCCGCGCACGTAGCTCTGGCTCTTGGTCACCACGCCGTTCACGAAGGCCTCCTGCCCCTCCACCGAGATGCGCCAGCCGACGCCCGCGGTGACCAGCAGCACCAGCGCCGCGGCGGAGAGCGCGCGGTAACGCCGCACGCGGCGGCGCACCGCGCGCGCGTCGCGCGCAAAGAGCTCGTGGCGCCGCAGGCTGGCATCGGTCGAGGTTCCCTTGGGCACCAGCAGCGCCTCGCTGCCGGGCGCGGCGTCGGCCAGCGCGTCGCGGAACGAGCGCGACACTCGAAGCTGCGCTGGCGGCGCGAACTGCGCCACGCTGGCGGCGACCGCGATGCCGTCGCCCATCATGCCTTCGGCCTTGCCGTTGCCGGTAAGCTGCACCGCGCCGTGGTTGATGCCCGCGGCCAGCGGCAGCCCGGCCGCCGCGGCGGCGAGCGCGCGCCCGGCCAGGCGCAGCGCCCCCTCGGGATCGCGCAGCACCACGATCGCCACGCCGTCGGAGGCGTCGAGCACGATGCGGCTGTCGGCCTCGAGGTCCGCCATGGTCACCGCCACCACGGCCTCGAGCTGGGCGCGCAGGCGCGCCTGCTCGCTCACCGGACGGCGGGCAAACTCGTGGATGCGCAGGATCACCACGCTGGCGAGAACCGACTTGCTCATTTCCAAAGCATACAAGACCCGCTAGAATTCGGCCCTGCTGAGGAGCGTTGCGTCCCCGGAAGATGGTGAAGGATGGTCAGGGGGTCAGGCTCAGCTAAATTCAACGGCGCTCGCATCGGAAACGGTGCGGGCGCTTTCGCTTTCAGGAGACTTTTCGCATGAAAATCGATTCCAGCTTCACCGACTTCAAGGTCGCCGATCTATCGCTCGCCGACTGGGGACGCAAGGAAATCGCCATCGCGGAATCCGAAATGCCGGCGCTGATGGCCATCCGCCAGGAATACGCGAAGCAGCAGCCGCTCAAGGGCGCGCGCATCACCGGGTCGCTGCACATGACCATCCAGACCGCGGTGCTGATCGAGACGCTCAAGGCGCTGGGGGCCGAGGTGCGCTGGGCCTCCTGCAACATCTACTCGACGCAGGACCACGCCGCCGCCGCCATCGCCGCGGGCGGCACGCCGGTCTACGCCTACAAGGGCGAATCGCTGGATGAGTATTGGGAGTTCACCCACAAGATTTTCGAGTTTGGATCGCAAGGTCCGAACATGATCCTGGACGACGGCGGCGACGCCACGCTGCTCGTGCACCTCGGCCAGCGCGCCGAGAAGGATATCTCGGTGGTCGCGAACCCGAAAAGCGAGGAGGAAGTCTCGCTGTTCAACGCCATCAAGGCGAAGCTGAAGGCGCGGCCCGGCTGGTACTCGAAGGTGGCGAAGGACATCAAGGGCGTGACCGAGGAGACCACCACCGGCGTGCACCGCCTGTACGAGATGCACAAGCAGAAGCGGCTGCTGTTCCCGGCGATCAACGTCAACGACTCGGTGACCAAGTCCAAGTTCGACAACCTGTACGGCTGCCGCGAGTCGCTGGTCGACGGCATCAAGCGCGCCACCGACGTGATGGTGGCGGGCAAGGTGGCGGTGGTGGCCGGCTACGGCGACGTGGGCAAGGGCTCGGCGCAGGCGCTGCGCGCGCTTTCGGCGCAGGTCTGGGTCACCGAGATCGACCCGATCTGCGCGCTGCAGGCCGCGATGGAGGGCTACCGCGTGGTGACCATGGACTACGCCGCCGACAAGGCGGACATCTTCGTCACCGCCACCGGCAACTTCCACGTGATCAACCACGATCACATGAAGAAGATGAAGGACCAGGCCATCGTGTGCAACATCGGGCACTTCGACAACGAGATCGACGTCGCCTCGCTCTCCCAGTACAAGTGGGAGGAGATCAAGCCGCAGGTCGACCACATCATCTTCCCCGCCTCTGGATCCCAGCCGGGCAAGCGGATCATCCTGCTCGCCAAGGGCCGCCTGGTGAACCTCGGCTGCGGCACCGGGCACCCGTCCTACGTGATGAGCTCCTCGTTCGCCAACCAGACCATCGCCCAGATCGAGCTCTATACCAACAACGCGAAGTACCCGGTCGGCGTCTACACCCTGCCCAAGCACCTGGACGAGAAGGTGGCGCGCCTGCAGCTGAAGAAACTGAACGCCACGCTCACCGAGCTCACCGACGAGCAGGCGGGCTACATCGGTGTCTCGAAGGACGGTCCCTACAAAGCGGATCATTACAGGTACTGAAAAACGTGGTCTGTCCCTGATTCGTATGCGCGGTGGCGCGCATGGCGCTGGAGGCAGCCCTCGGGGCGCCGGTGAACCGCGCGGTGTACGCCT
Organism: uncultured bacterium; assembly: GCA_965233185.1. GTDB lineage: Bacteria > Pseudomonadota > Gammaproteobacteria > Burkholderiales > SG8-39 > SCGC-AG-212-J23. Next base: position 19,849 of record CBDDSA010000029.1, on the reverse strand, counting down.
CGCTGAAGCCCTATCTGAACGGTCGATGAACCTGCTGTACGGCACGACGCCGCCCCGGCTGGGAACGCCGCCGGAGGAGGTAGCGGCGGCCGCCGAAAAGCTCGCCGCGCGCCTTGCGGCGCTGCCGCTCGATGCCGTGGTGGTGTACGACCTGCAGGACGAGGCCGGGCGCACCCGGGCGCCGCGGCCCTTTCCCTTCGCCGGCACCATCGACCCGCGAGCTTATGCTCGCCTGCTCGGCCGTCCCGCGATCACGTACAAGAGCGTGGGCACGCTCGACGAGGCCGGCTGGCAGGCCTGGCTCGCCGAGTCGCACGAGGTCTACGGGACGAAGTTCGTTTCCGTGGTCGGGCGCCCCGCCTCCGGCAACTATGCGCTGCCGCTGTCGCGCGCCATACGCCTCGCAGCGGCCCACCCGGCCGGCTTCACCATCGGCGGCGTGGCCATTGCCGAGCGCCACGGCGCCCAGCGCAGCGAAGCCGCCCGCCTGCTTGCCAAGGGCATCGAAGGCTGCGCCTACTTCATATCGCAGACCGTGTACCACGCGCCGCCCACCCAGCGGCTGCTGCGCGACTACCTGCGCGATTGCCGCGGCGCCGGCACGGACCCGCGGCGCGTGATCCTCACTTTTGCGCCCTGCGGCCGGGAAAAGACGCTCGCCTTTCTTCGCTGGCTGGGGGTCAACGTCGCGCCTGCGACCGAGCGTGCCATCCTCGGCGCCGCCCGCCCCCTCGAGAAATCGATCGAGATCTGCCGCGACAACCTGCGCCGCATCCTCGATGGCCCCTACCGCGGCGCCATCCCGCTCGGCGTAAACGTGGAGAGCGTGTCCATCAATCGCGACGAAATCAGCGCCAGCATCGACCTTTTCCACGTCCTCAGGGAGACGCTGGCAGGCAAATGAAAGGTTCAAAGACTGTGGCGCGCAGAGCGCTTTCGAGTCGCACCCTATAGACTGCGCACAGGGGCGCAGGGAGGGAGCACGGATGAGGCTAGGAGGTTGCGGCGGCGTTGGCACCGCGCTGGCGTGCGGGCTTCTCCTGTTGCTGTCGGACCCGGCTCATGCGCTGACCCAGGCAAGAACCCCCTCCGCGTGCGCCAACGACCCGGGCATCGGCTCGGTCAACTGGACCAGTACCGGCAACGCCCTGGCGAGCGATGCTGTGCCGGCCACGGCTTCAGTCACCGGCAACGCGACGACGCGCTTCCTGGAGTGCACCGGCTACGGTTTCACCATTCCCTTCGGCTCCATCATCAACGGCATCATCGTCGATGTCGAGCGCCGGACCTCGAGCACCGGCGCGGGCGGCTCGCGCGATGCGGCGGTGCGCATCGTCAAGGGCGGGATCATCGGCGCGGCCGATCGCGCGACGGCAAACAATTACACCACGTCGTTCGTCACCGAGCCGCACGGCAGCGCGACCGACCTGTGGGGCCTTGCCTGGACGTCGACCGACATCAACGCCGCGAATTTCGGCGCCGCCGTCGCCGCCCGCAAAAACAACCCCGCGCAGACGCATACGCTGAGCGTGGACGTGGTCAGCATCACCGTCGACTACACGCCGCCGCCCATCGTGGTCTCCATCAACCGCGCGGGCGCCAGCCCCACGGCGGCGGCGACCGTGGACTGGACCGTGACGTTCAGCGAAGCGGTATCGGGAGTCGACAATGCCGACTTTTTTCTGGCGGCGACCGGACTGGCGGGCGCGTCGATCATTTCGGTGACCGGCGGGCCGACCATCTACACGGTAACCGCCAACAGCGGGGTGGGCGTCGGCACGCTGGGTCTCAACCTGGTCGACGACGACACCATCGTCAACGCGGTTCCCCTTCCGTTGTCCGGCACGGCGGCCGCCGACGGCAGCTTTACCGGCCAGACCTACAACATCAACCGCCCCTCAGTAGCGAGCTTCAATGTAGTGGAGGCGAATGCGGATCCGGTGAGCGGCCGGATCTTCACCAAGGTGGCGGCGCAGGGCCTGGTGGTCGATGTCGTGGCATTGAACGCCGGCAATACCCTCGCCGCCGGCTTTGCCGATACCGTCGCCGTGGAGCTGGTCGACAACACGAGCGGCGGCGCCTGCGCCGGCCTGCCGCTCATCAAGGCGCTGGCCAACGAGACCTTCCTCCTCGCAGACAACGGTCGCCATCGGCTCACGACAGGACAGTCGGAAGCCGAGGCTTACCGCAACGTCCGATTCCGCATCAAGTACCCGGTCGCGGCGCCGACCGTCGTCGCCTGCTCGTCGGATGCCTTTGCGAACCGGCCGCTCGCTTTCGCCTCCGTGCAGGCGCGGGACCAGGATCGTCTTGCCGCCGGCACGGCCCGCGTCCTCGGGAACACGGCCGATCCGGGAACGGGGACGGTGCACAACGCGGGACGCCCGTTCCGCATCGACGCCACGGCGCAAAACGGTGCAGGCGCGCCGGCGGCGACCGCCCTTTACGTGCCGGATGCCGGCCAGCCGGTCGCGGTCGTCGCGCAATGCGCCAGCGGCACGGCGGCCTGCGTGGCCGCGCCGGCGGCGCTGACCCTTGGCGCCTGGTCGGTCGCCGCGGGGGCCATCACGACAGTCACGGCAAGCTACCCCGATGTCGGCGCTTTCGCGCTGGATCTGGAAGATCAGACGTTTGCCGCCGTGGACGCCGCCGACGGCACTTCCGCTGCCGTTCGCCATATCCGCTCCGCCGCCGCGCTCACCGTTGGGCGCTTTGTCCCCGACCACTTCGCCGTTACGGGAAACGCCACGACGCCGCGCTCCGATCTCCCCGCCTGTGCCGGCTCGGCGTTTACTTACATGGACGAGCGCATGGACCTCGTCTTCACGCTGCACGCGCGCGCTTTCGGCGGCACGCCGACCGCGGCCTATGCCGGCACGCTGGCCGCGCTTCCCCTGAACAACGCCGCTTCCTATAACTTCGGCGCGGTCGATTCGGTCGCACCCACGCCGCTCAACGGCGCGCGGCTCGACCTGTCGCTCATTCCCGGCATTGCAACGCCGTGGGTGGCCGGTGCGGCCGCTGTCACGGCGCCTATAGCGATCAGCCGGGCGGCAGCCCCGGATGGTCCCTACACCTCGGTGCGCATCGGCATAGCGCCGAGCGACGCGGACGGCGTGACGCTGGCGGCCTTCGACCTCGATGCCGACAACAGCGGCAGCAATGAGCGCGCGCAGGTGGGCGCCACGACGGCCGTGCGCTTCGGCCGCCTGCGCATGGACAACGCAGTCGGCAGCGAACGCCGCGATCTGCCGATTCCCATCCAGCTGCAATACTGGGCGGGCACGGCGTTCGAAACCAATACTGCGGATACCTGCACGACCCTAAACACGGCAAACGTCGCGCTGAGCGACTATATCGGCGGCGTAAACGGCGCTAACGTCACCGCCGCCAACCTCACGCCGGCGACTATCGTGTTTTCCGGGCCGAGCCCGGGCGTGGGCAGCCTGGTGCTCACGCCGCCCGCGCCCGCGGCGACGGCCCCCGGTGCGCTGACCCTGACGGTGGACCTGACCGCCGAGGCGAAGTCCTACCTGAAGGGCAATTGGGGTGTAGCGACGTACACGGCCGACCCGCGGGCGCGCGCAGCGTTCGGTTTGTACGGCAGCCAGCCGAGAAACTTCATCTACTTCCGCGAGAACTTCTAGCGCAGCAGGCGGCGGCCGTCGGGCTCGAGCCGCTGGTAGGCGCGCCAGGGTCCGCCAGGCGCATCGCGGCAGGCGCCAAAGCGAAACGGCATGCCCTCGCGGCCGGGGGTGAGAAAGCGCAGGTCGGAGAACCACACGCAGGTCGAGCCTTCGGTAATGCCGTCGAAGGCCGGCACGTCGGCGAACCAGCGGAAAAAATCGAGCGCCGGAGCGTTCCAGGCTTCCTTTCCCAGCCGGTCGTACGGCGGATGGCCGTAGCGCGTCTGCGTAACCCACTTCGCCTGGGCGAGCGGCAGATATGGTGAATCGATGCGCGCGATGAAGCCGTCGCCCGGCTCATAGCGCCGCGGCTCGCGGCGCACGAGGTTCACGTGGGCGAAGCGGTGCGCCGTGTCGTCGCTCACGAAGACGGTCCAGTTGAACGGCGACGCCGGGCGCGGATGCGCGCTGACCTGCGCGCCCTGCAGCCCGAGCGAAGCCGCGTAGGCCTCGCCGAAGTCGATGGCGCGCTGCTTTTGCACGTACTGGAAGCCGACGTAGCCCGCCAGCACGACGCTCGCCGCGATGGCGGGCACCTTGGTTTTGCGGAAAACCAGGGACAACAGCAGGCCGGCCAGGATGATGCCGCTGAACCACAGGTCGATGATGAAGGTCACGCCGAGCGCCGCGCGCCAGTCCCACACCGGCGCAAACACCACCGTGCCGAAGCCGGTAATGAGGTCGCCGACGATATGCGCGCCGAGCGCCATCGCGCAGACGCCGTACAGCGCGCGCCAGCCGCCCGGCTCGCGCAGGATCTTGGCGAGCAGCCAGGCGATCAGCAGCGCCCACAGCGGCAGCAGCAGCACCGAATGGGTGACCCCCCGATGCTGCTCGAGATACGCCACCGGCCCGGCATAGCTGATGACGAAATCCAGGTCGGGCGCCGCGCAGGCGAAGAAGCCCGCGGCGACGCGCCGCGGCAGCGAGCGGGAGGGTGCGTCCTGGGAAACGGTCGCGCGAGCGAGCAGCGCCCCGGAGAGCGCGTGGGTCAGGGTGTCCAATTAATTCGGGCTCTGACCCGAATTTTGCTTTGTTTTTAGGCGGCGCGCTTTTTGCGCTGGGCGTCCTTGGCGTGCATTTGCGCGTACGCGCCATGGGCGGCGGCCTCGGCATCGCCGACGTGCACCGGCATGCCCATGTCCGAGAGCACCGAGCCGAGCGCGGACAGGCACAGCATGACGTTGTCCGGGCGGCAGGAGTAGCCCATCAGGCCGAAGCGCCAGATCTTGCCCTTGAGCGGTCCCAGGCCGGCGCCGATCTCCAGGCCGAATTCGGACAGCAGGCGCTTGCGCACCTCCTCCTCGTTCACGCCCTCAGGGCAGAACACGGCGTTCATCTGCGGCAGCTGGTTCTTCTCCGCCACCAGGAACTTCAGCCCCATGGCTTCGAGCCCCGCCTTCAGCGCCAGGTGGTGGCGCGTATGGCGGGCCCACGAGTTCTCCAGGCCTTCCTCGCGGATGAGCAGCAGCGCTTCGTGCAGGGCGAATAGCGAGTTGGTCGGCGCGGTGTGGTGGTAGGTGCGCGTGCCGGCGTTCCAGTAACCCAGCAGCAGGTTCATGTCCATGAACCAGCTGTGGATCTTGTCCTTGCGCTTTTTCACGTGCTCGACCACGCGCTCGGAGAACGACACCGGCGACAGGCCGGGCGTGCACGACAGGCACTTCTGGCTTGCCGAGTAGATGGCGTCGATGTCCCACTCGTCCACCTTGACCGGCGAGCCGCCGAGGGAGGTCACGGCATCGACGATCACCAGTGCACCGTGCTTGTGCGCGATTTGCGTGAGGAGCTTGGCGTCGGACTGGCAGCCGGTCGAGGTCTCGGCATGCACGAAGGCCACCACCTTGGCGTCCGGGTTCTTCTTCAGCGCCTCCTCGAGCTTCTGCGGGTCGACCGGCTCGCCCCACTTGTCCTCGATGACGACCGGATTGCCGCCGCAGCGGATGACGTTCTCCAGCATGCGGCCGCCGAACACGCCGTTCTGGCACACGACGACCTTGTCCCCCGGCGCCACCAGGTTGACGAAGCAGAACTCCATGCCGACCGAGCCGGGCCCCGAAAGCGGAAAGGTGAGCGGGTTTTTCGTCTGGTACGCGTAGCGCAGCAGCGATTTCAGCTCCTCCATCATCTCGACGAACACCGGGTCGAGGTAGCCGATCGCCGGCTGGCTCATGGTGGTGAGCACGCGCGGGTGAATTTCCGTGGGCCCGGGGCCCATCAGCGTGCGCTGGGGCGGATGGAACGAGTAAATGCGCTTGGAGGGGGCGTACTGGCTCATGGGATCGCTCTCTGAAAGGATGCCGAACGGCGCGTCTTCGGGTCGGGATTTCACGCGCACCGGGTTTTTTACGCTGGCCTCGTTGACCACATCCACCGCGCTGATGCGGCCTTCCGTGATGCGTTCGACCTCTCCGGCCCAGCGCGCCGGGACATAGCCGAGCTTGACCCAGTGGTGGACGACGGCGCGGTCGAGCTGAAAGGCGCGCGCGACCTCGGCTTGGGTGCCAAAGAGGTCGACGAGACGCTCTGCGCAATTCATGGACCGCAAGGCTAGCATGTCAAAATGAGCTTGACAATGTCCCAGGTGGCACAATTGTCGTACTATATGGAACATGAGCGCTGTCATCGACCCAAGGCCCCAGATCGATCGTCACGCACGGGAAAGCCGCGAGCGGCTCGCCCGCATGCTGATGGAGCTGTTCGATCACTGGCAGGTGCCGGCGGGCGACCAGGCGGCGCTGCTCGGCCTGTCGGCGCAGTCGCGCTCCACCCTTGCGCGCTACCGCCGCGGCGAGCCCCTGGCGGACAGCGCCGACCTGCTGGCCCGCGCCGGCCATTTGCTGGGCATTCACAAAGCCCTGCGCATCCTGTTTCCGCACGACCGCGACCTTGCCTACGGCTGGGTGCGCGCGCCCAACCGGCGATTCGGCGGCGCGGCGCCCCTTCAGATCATGACCCGGCACGGCTACGAGGGGATCCTCGCGGTGCGCCGCTACCTGGATTTCGAGCGCGGCCGGTAACGGTGGAAGCGCTGATTCGCGAAGCGCTCGCCTTCGCCGGCGACCTGGTGCGCAACATCAAGGGCATGCGCGTCTCCCAGGACCTGTTCGACGACCTGGCCGCGAATGCGGCGGACCGGGACGTGGCGATCGCGGCCGAAGGCGCAACGCGCAAGCCGAGCGCGGCGCCGCTCATCACCCGGCCGTTCGACTACGGCGCGGTGATCACCTATCCCTTCGTGCCGCACAACTGGCAGGCAACGCGCTATTCCGACGGCCTGGCCTACGGCGTCTGGTATGGCGCGCTCGAGCTCGAGACTACCGTCTACGAAACCGTCTACCACTGGCACCGTTTCGTCATGGACAGCTTCGCCACGCTGGACCGGTCGATCGCCGGCGAGCGCCGCGTGTTCAGCGTGCGCTGCGACGCGATCCTCATCGACCTGCGCCGCGCGGACGAGCCGCGCCTCACCGACCGGCGCGATTACCGCTTCACCTGGCAGGTGGGCCGCTACCTTTGGGAACGCGCCCAGAGCGGCGTGCTTGCCCCCTCGGCGCGCACCGTGGGCACCAGCGCCGCCCTTTTCCGGCCCGAAGCGCTCTCCGAGGTACGCGATGTGTGCTTCCTGACCTACCGCATGAACCCGGCGGAGGACTTGGTGGTCGCGGAGCGCGCGCCGGGCGCGGCCTGGCTGCGCATCCGCCCGAGCGCGCTTGCATAAGGCCCCCGGGACAAGCGCTAATATTGGCTGCATGAAGCCCGACCATCCCGTCACCTTCGCTCCGGAAACCGCCGCGGAAGCCTGGCTCGGCCTGCTCGCCGCGCGCGGCGTGGATTATCTGTTCGCCAACGGCGGCACCGATTTCGCCCCGGTCGTCGAGGGCTACGCCAAAGGCCGCAAGCTCGGCTGGCGCCTGCCCGAAATCGTGATCGTGCCCCACGAGAACATGGGCCTTGCCATGGCGCACGGCTACGCCATGGTCACCGGCCGGCCGCAGGCGATGATGGTCCACGTCGGCGTGGGTACGGCCAACACCCTGAACGGCATCATCAACGCCTCGCGCCAGAACGTGCCGATTCTGCTCACTGCCGGGCGCACGCCGATTACCGAATCGGGCGCCGTGCCGGCGGCGCGCAACAACTACATCCACTGGGCCCAGGAGCACTTCGACCAGGGCGGCATGCTGCGCGAGTTCGTGAAGTGGGACTACGAGCTGCGCCATGCCGAGCAGGTGGAGGCGGTCGTCGACCGCGCCCTCGCCATCGCGAAGAGCGAGCCGCAGGGGCCGGTCTACGTGACGTTGCCGCGCGAAGTTCTCGCCTCTTCGTTCCAGAACCAGAAATTCTCGCAAGACACCACGATTGCCCCGGCTTCGCCGCCGGCCGCCGACCCCGCGGTGCTGGAGGAGGCCGCCAAGGCCCTCGCCGCGGCGCAGCGCCCGATGCTCATCACCGCCAACGGCGGGCGCACCCTCGAGTCCTCGCGCGCCATCGAGCAGCTGGCGCAGGCGCTGGCGGTGCCGGTGGTGCACTACCGGCCGCGCCATCTCGCGCTTTCCACCGAGCATCCCATGCACTGCGGCTGGGACCCGCATGCGCTGCTCAAGGAAGCGGACCTGGTGCTGGTGGTCGACTGCGACGTGCCCTGGATCCCGAAAGAGGGCAAGCCGAAGGCCGACGCGAAGGTCATCCACATCGGCCCCGATCCCCTGTTCGCGCGCTATCCGCTGCGCGGATTCCGCACCGACATCGCGCTCACCGGCGCGGTGGCGCCCACGCTGCAGGCCTTGTGGCGCGCGGCGCAGAAGCACGCCGTCTCCGTGAAGCCGATCGAAGAGCGCCGGCAGGCGATCACCAAGGTATCCAGCGACATCCGCGCGCGTGCGCGCGCCGGCATGGACCCCATGCCCGCGGCCATCACCGGCAAGTGGCTGTCGGCCTGCATGAACCGGCTGCTCGACGCGAGCACCCTGCTGATCAACGAATACCCCACGGTCCTAGAGGAGATGGTGATCAAGGAGCCCGGCCAGTACTTCGGCAACGCCTCGGCCGGGGGCCTGGGCTGGGGCCTGGGCGCGGCGCTGGGCGCGAAGGTCGCCGCGCCGGACAAGACGGTGATCTGCGCCCTGGGCGACGGCGCCTACATGTTCGGCAACCCCACCGCCGGCCACTATGTCTCGGAAGCCATGCGCCTGCCGGTGCTGTTCGTCATCGCCAACAACGCGCGCTGGGCCGCGGTGCATCGCTCCACGCTGGCGACTTACCCGAAGGGACATGCGTCGGAAATGAAGGCACCCCCCTTCGCCACGCTCGAGCCCTCGCCGCGCTTCGAGCACGTGATCCAGGCGAGCGGCGGCCACGGCGAGTGCGTCACCGAGCCGAAGGACCTGATGCCGGCGCTGGAGCGCGCGCTGAAGGTAGTGAAGGAAGAGAAACGCCAGGCGCTGGTGAACGTCTGCCTGGAAGTGAGCTACGTCAAGACGAGCTAGTTGGCGAGCGGCGCGGCCGCGGGGCTCGCCACCGCGCTCGAGGCGGCGCTCGGCGTGAAGCCGCCGATGATGCCCACCAGCGGCAGCTTGAGGCCGTTGGGGCTCACGCCGAAGTTCAGGCCCAGCACGTTGATCTCCAGGCCGTCGACCTTGCTCGCCGCCACGCCGAGCAGGCCGGCGAGCGAGACCTGGTAGCCGCTGCCGCTCGGGGCTTTGCCGAACATCGAGCCGCCGAGGTAGTCCTTGCCGATGGCGGTGGCCGGCAGGTCCACCTGCAGCTCGGGTACCGCGCGTGCGATCCACGCCGTGAACGTGTTGGAGTTGGGGCCCGGCCACACGGTGTACTGGCCGGCGAAGGGATATTCGCGCGCCGCCTTGTCGATGCGCTTGATGAGCTCGTCGACGCCCGCGCCGCGCTTGTCGGCGTAGAGCTCGGGCTCGGCGCCGAACCAGCGGCCGTCGGGCTCGCGCGTGCGCACCACGACGGCGGAGTCGGACCAGCGCAGCCGCCAGCCGATCACCTCGTACACCGTCCAGCTCGGCGCCTCGCTGGGCTTCACCGCCACCCAGGTGTGCACGCCGAACAAACCTTTGGCGCCGACCGTGCGCGCGCCGTACACCTGCACCACGGCTTCTTTCACGAGCTGCGGATCGGGTGCGAGGCCGACGGGCTCGCGACTTGCGTTTCTCCAGTCCTGGGCGACCACGGTGGCTCCTGCCGCACCGAACAGCGCGGTCATGAAGGCGTAAAAGACATAGCGGAAAGTGCGGCGCATCGCCGGGGATTCTAGCGTGCTTCCGTGACCGGCCTTACGTGCCATACAGGCGCTTGATGACCTCGTCCTTCATGCCGAAGCTCTTGCCTTCGCCGGGGAAGCTGCCCTCGCGCACCTCGGCCGCGTAGCGGGCGACCGCGTCCTTGATCGTTGCCCCGGCCTCGGCATAGCGCTTCACGAAGGTGGGCGTGAAGCCGGAGAACATGCCGACCATGTCGTGGAACACCAACACCTGGCCGTCGCAATCTGCGCCGGCGCCGATGCCGATGGTGGGAATGTCGATGCGGCCGGTGACCAGCTTGGCAAGCGGCGCCGGCACCAGCTCTAGCACCACGCCCCAGCAGCCGGCCCGATCGAGCGCCAGGGCCCCGTCGAGGATGCGCTTGGCCGCGATCTCGTCCTTGCCCTGCAGCTTGTAGCCGCCGAGCGCCGAGGCGGTCTGCGGCGTGAGCCCCACGTGCCCGAGCACCGGCACGCCGGCGCGCACCAGCGCCTCGACGATCGGCACCACCTCCTCGCCGCCCTCGAGCTTCACCGAATCGGCGCCGGCGTCTTTCATCAGGCGCGCCGCGTTCTCGAGCGCCTGCGGCGGCGTGCCGTAGGAAAGGAACGGCATGTCGGCGATGACGAATGCCTCGGGAGCCCCGCGGCGCACGGCGCGCGTGTGGTGCACCATGTCGTCCATGGTCACCGGCAGGGTGGAGTCGTAGCCCAGCACCACCATGCCGAGCGAATCGCCCACCAGGATCAGGTCCACGCCGGCCTCGGTGACCAGGCGCGCGGTGGGAAAGTCGTAGGCGGTGAGCATGGCGAGACGCGCGCCCTTGGTACGGCGCAGCTCGAGTACGGTGGGTTTCATAGGCTTCCGAAGTCGAACAGCTTGCGGTCGAGGAGGTGCGAGGCGCGCACGTCGGTCATCGCGCGCATGATGGACTCGATGCGCCCGGGATGGCGCTTCTCCCAGCCGCGCAGCATCTCGCCGATCACCTGGCGCTGCAGGTTGTCCTGCGAGCCGCACAGGGTGCAGGGAATGATGGGAAAGCCGCGCACTTGCGCGTAGGCGGCAAGGTCCGCCTCGGCGACATAGGCGAGCGGCCGGATCACGACGTGCTGGCCGTCGTCGGACACCAGCTTCGCCGGCATCGCCTTCAGCTGCCCGCCGTGGAAAAGATTCAGGAAGAAAGTGGCGAGCACGTCGTCGCGGTGGTGCCCCAGCGCGATCTTGGTGGCGCCCAGCTCGCCCGCCACGCGGTACAGCACGCCGCGCCGCAGCCTCGAGCAAAGCGAGCACAGGGTCTTGCCTTCCGGGATCACCCGCTTCACGATCGAGTAGGTGTCCTGCTCGACGATGCGAAACGGCACGCCGCGCGACTCCAGGTACGCGGGCAGCACCTCGGCCGGGAACCCGGGCTGCTTCTGATCCAGGTTGACGGCAATCAGCTCGAACTCGACCGGCGCCTTTTCCTTCAGGGAAAGCAGGACGTCGAGCAGTCCATGCGAATCCTTACCGCCGGACAGGCACACCATCACCCGGTCGTCCGCCTCGATCATGTTGAAGTCCGCGATCGCCTCGCCGACTTGGCGGCGGATGCGCTTGGCGAGCTTGCCTTCTTCGTACGCTTCCCTGCGCGAGTCGTGCAGTCGGACGGTCTGGGCTTTCATCGCCGGAAAGTGTACCGCGCAAGTCTGGGCCCCCATTGTTCTCATGCGCGGCCACAAGGTGCTCTTGGATACCGCCTTGGCCGCTTTATATCAGGTGAGCACGAAGCGTCTGAACGAGCAGATTTGACGCAACCAGCGTCGGTTCCCCTCGGATTTCGTGTTTCGTCTGACTGATCAAGAGCTTACATACTTGAGGTCGCAATTTGCGACCTCAAGTTTGGACCGCCGGGCCTGGGGAGGGCGTCGGAATCTACCCTACGCGTTCACGGAGCACGGCGCGCTCATGGCCGCAAATGTTCTCAATTCACGCCGGGCAATCGACGTAGCGGTGTTCGTCGTGAGAGCATTTGTGCGCCTCAGAGATACCCTTGCCGCGCACAAAGAGCTTGCTCGAAAGCTCGATGACCTGGAAAAACAGACAGAAGACCTGGCGCTGAAGCATGACGCTTTGTCGACAGAGACGCGCACTCAGTTCAAGCAAGTCATCGAAGCGTTGCGGCACTTGATGTCCACGCCAGCGAAGTCCAGCAAGCCCATCGGTTTCATCACTCCCGAGTAAGCGCTATTGCGGGCTGACGAGCTTCAGACCGACGATTCCGGCGACGATCAGGAGAATGGAGCCGATACGCAGGAGATCCTTGGGCTCGTTGAAGAGGATGATACCGAGGATCGCGACGCCGACTGCGCCGATGCCGGTCCAGACGGCGTAGCCCGTACCGATGGGTATGGTGCGCACGGCAAGCGCCAGCAAGTACATGCTCGCCACCATGGCGGCGCCGGTGATGAGAGACGGACCCAGGCGCGTAAAGCCGTCGGTGTACTTCAGGCCGATGGCCCAGACCACCTCGAGCAGCCCGGCCAACGTGAGCCAGATCCACGCCATGCGGTTTCCTAGAGGAAGATGGAGCGCCCGCCGTCCACTGCGATGACCTGCCCGGTGACGTACGGCGCGCAGGCGAGAAAGTGTACCGCCTGTGCGACGTCCTCCGGGGATCCCACTCGAGCGAGCGGCGTGGTAGCGAGGATCCGCTCGCGCTCGGCCTGGGGAAACTGGCCGTCGTCCGGCCAGGCGATGGCGCCCGGCGCGACGCCGTTCACCCGCACCCGGGGCGCGAGCTCGAGCGCGAGCGCTCGGGTGAGCGCGGCGAGGCCGGCCTTGGCGATGCTGTAGACCGGGTAGCCCTTCAGCGGCCGCTCCGCGTGGATGTCGACGATATTGACGATGGCGCCGCCGTTCTTCGCCAGCTCCGGCGCGGCCTCCTGGCAGATGAAAAGCGGCGCGCGCAGGTTGGAGCCGACCAGCTCCTCCCAATGCGAAGCCTCGATTGCGCCCACCTCCACCGGAAAGAAGCTGGACGCATTGTTCACCAGCAGGTCGAGCCGGCCGAAGCTGTCGCGCGCCGCCCCGATCAGCGCCCGCGGCGCGATCGGCGCGAGCAGCTCGGCTTTCACCCGGGCGGCGCTTTTGGCGCGCAGCGCGTTGAGCTCGGCCTCGAGCTTTGCCGCTTCGCCCTCCGAGTCGCGGTAGTGCAGCAGCACGTTCGCGCCCGCCGCATGCAGCCGGCGCGCGATCACCGCGCCGAGGCGCCTTGCCCCGCCGGTGACCAGTGCCGCCTTTCCGCTCAGCGATTGATCCATGAGGGCTTTGAATTCTAGGGTAAATTCGCAGGGTGCTCTCCCGCCTGCGAGACGAGATCCGGCGCTGCGGCGGATGGATCTCGTTCGCGCGCTACATGGAACTTGTGCTGTACGAGCCGGGCCTGGGCTATTACACCGCCGGCAGCCGCAAGTTCGGCCCGCAGGGCGACTTCGTCACCGCCCCCGAACTGGGCTCGCTGTTCGGCCGCACGCTCGCCCGTCAGCTGGAAAGTCTTTCGGCCCACGCGATCCTCGAGCTGGGCGCCGGCACCGGCGCGCTGGCCCAGGTGCTGCTCGGCCAGGGAGATTTCGACTACACCATCCTCGAGACCAGCGCCGATCTGCGCGCGCAGCAGCAAGCGCGCCTGGGCGGGCGCACGAAGTGGCTGGAGCGGTTGCCCGAGCGCATTCGCGGGATCGTCATTGCCAACGAAGTGGCCGACGCCATTCCGGTACATGCCGTGGCGTGGCGCCCCGACGGCATCATGGAGCGCGGCGTTGCCTTTTCCAGCGGTTTGGGTTGGGACGAGCGGCAGGCGCAGGGCGAGCTGCTGGAGCAGGCGAGAGCGATCGAAGTTCCAGTACCCTACGAAAGCGAAATCGGCCTCATTGCGCGCGCGTGGATGCGCAGCCTGGCCGAGCGCCTGGATGAAGGGGTTATCTTCGTCATCGACTACGGCTTTCCGCGCCACGAGTACTACCACCCGCAGCGCGCCGCGGGCACCTTGATGTGCCATTACCGACACCAGGCGCATGGCGACCCGTTCGCCCACCCGGGGGAGCAGGATGTGACCGCGCATGTCGATTTCAGCGCCCTGGCCGATGCCGCGGTCCAGGCCGGCCTCGACGTGCTGGGCTATGCCACGCAGGCGCAGTTCCTGGTGAACTGCGGCATCACCGAGGTGCTGTCGCAGGCGAACCTGGACAATGCGCTGCACTACGCGCCGCTCGCCGCCGAAGCGCAGACGCTGCTCTCGCCAGCCGAAATGGGCGAGCTTTTCAAGGTGCTCGCGCTCGGCAAAGGCGCCAGCGGCCCGCTGCTGGGATTCACGCGCGGCGACCGCGCCGCCACGCTTTAAGTAAACTTGCAGCCGATGCGGTTTGTAATGCTCATCCTCTTCTTCGGGACTGCATTGGCCGACGAGGCGCAGGACGCGCGTCGCCGCTGGGAGACAAGTCCGCACGGCCCGATGCTGGAGCGCATTTTGCCGCCCACCTTCCACCCTTCGCAGCTGCCCGAGCCGCGCTCCGAAGGCGCGCAACTTACCCGCCGCTACTGCGTGCAATGCCACAACGTGCCGAATCCCGCCATGCACCACGCCGGCAAATGGCCCACCATCGTCGAGCGCATGGTGCTGCGCATGCAGGGGCGCGGCAACCTGGGCGAGCTGATGGCCGAAATGATGGCCGGCATCCAGGCGCCCGGCGAGCAGGAGACCGTCGCCCTCGTGCAGTACCTGCGCAAGCACGCGCAGACGCCGCTCGACCCGCGGCGCTATCCCGAGGTGAACCGCGCCTCGGGCGAGGCTTTCCGGCTGGCGTGCAACCAGTGCCACGTCCTGCCCGATCCGCAGCGCCACACCGCACGGGAGTGGCGCGCGGTCGTGGCGCGCATGCAGGAGAACATGGAATGGATGAACCGCGTGGTGGGCTCCAGGCCGGTGCCCGGCGAGCCGCAGCTGCGCGTCGAGGAAATCAACGCGTTTCTCGCGCGCTACGCAAGGCAATAGCCGTGGCCAGGCGCTTCGCTTGAGCGGCGAGCCGCTGAGCCGCCGGCTGCTGCTGCTCGCCATCGCCGCCATCGTGCCGCTGGCCGCGACCTCAGGCATGGCGCTGCTCGCGCTATCGCAGCAGCAGAAGGCGCAAGCCGAGCGCGCCGGCATCGAGATCACCCGCGCCCTGTCCACCGCCGTGGATGCCGAGCTCGCCCGCTCGGTCTCGGTGCTGCAGGGGCTCGCGGTCAGCCCCTCGCTGGACGCGGACGACCTGCGGCGCTATCACGAAGTGATGCGGCGCGCGCTCGCCACGCGTGCCGACTGGGTCACGATGACGCTCGCCGACCCGCAGGGGCAGCAGCTGCTCAACGCTCGCGTGCCGTACGGCGAGAAGCTCGGGCCGGTGGCCGACCCTCCCAGCCTGCGGGCGGCCGTGCAGGGTCTGCGTCCCGTCATCGGCGAGCTCACCAAGGGGCCGCAGGGGGTGTTCGGGGTGCCGGTACGCGTGCCCTTAATCAAGGGCGGCGGCGCGCGCTACGTGCTCACCGCGGCGGTGCAGCCCGACGTCGTCGTCGAGGTGCTCAACCGCCAGAAGCTGCCGCCGGACTGGGTGGTGTCGGTGTTCGATGCCTCCGGCAAGCGCGTGGCGCGTTCCCGGCAGCACGCGCAATTCCTGGGTCAACCGCCTGCGCCTAGCCTGCTCGAGCTCATGCGCGGGGGCGGCGACGAGGCCTCCGGCATGACCTACGCCCTCGAGGGCGAGCCGATCTACACCGCCTACAGCCGCTCGCGCGAGACCGGCTGGACGGTCGCCATCGGCGTTCCACCCTCTGTCGTGGAAGCCGGATCGAAGCGCTCGCTCGCGGTCTACGGCGGGGGTTTGCTGCTTTCGGTCGCCCTCGGCATTCTCGCCGCGCTTACCGCCGGGCGCCGCATCAGCGGCCCGATGGCGGCGCTGCGCTCGGCGGCGCAGGCGCTCGGCCGGCGCGGCGCGGTCACCCCGCCCGCCACCGCGATCGTGGAGATCGATGAGGTGGGTAGTGCCCTCGCCCGCGCGGCCGAGGAGCGCGCAAGCTACGAAGCCGAGCGCGAGGAGCTCCTGCGCCGGGAGCAGGAAGCGCGCTCCGCCGCCGAAGCGGCCAACCGCGCGAAGGACGAATTCCTCGCCATGCTCGGCCACGAGCTGCGCAATCCGCTGGGCGCCATCGCCAACGCCAGCCGCCTTCTCGAGCAGCCGGTAGGCGACGAAGGCGCGGCGCTCGCGCGCGGCGTGATCCGCCGCCAGGTCGACCACCTGTCTCGCCTGACCGACGACCTGCTCGATGCCGGGCGGGCGGTGATGGGAAAGATTCTCCTGGAGCGCCGGCCGGTCGAGCTCGCCGTGCTGGTGTCGCACGCCCTGGACACGCTCGAGGCAACCGGGCGCCTGCGCGCCCATCGCCTGCGGCGCGAGCTTGCGCCGCAGGTCTGGGTGCACGCCGATGCGACGCGCGTGGAGCAGATCGTGGCGAACCTCGTGGGCAACGCGCTGAAGTTCACGCCGGCCGGCGGGTCGATTACCGTGACGGTCGCGCGCGAAGGCGAGGACGCGCTGATCACGGTCGCCGACACCGGCATCGGCATGCCGCCCGAGCTGTGCGAGCGCGCTTTCGATCTTTTCGTGCAGGGCGACAACGGCCTGGAGCGCAGCCAGGGCGGCCTGGGCATCGGCCTCACGCTGGTGCGGCGCATCGCCGAGCTGCACGGCGGCCACGCCGCGGCAAGCAGTCCCGGACCGGGCCAGGGCAGCCGGTTCGCGGTGCGGCTGCCGGCGCTCCCTGTGCCGCCGCCCACCGATGGCGCCGCGCAGCCCGAGGCGACGCCGCGCGCGCACAACATCGTGATCGTGGAGGACAACGAAGACGCTGCGCACACGCTGCGCCGGTTGCTCGAGATCGCCGGCCACCAGGTGCGGGTGGCGCGCGACGGCGCGGCAGGCCTGGCGATGCTGCAGGAAGACGCGCCCGAAGTCGCCTTGATCGACGTCGGCCTGCCGCGCATGAGCGGCTACGAAGTGGCGCGCCGGCTGCGCAGCTCCGCGGGCGCCGGCAAGGCGCCCTTTCTGGTCGCCCTGACCGGCTACGGCTCGCCCGAAGACCGCGAGGCTGCGCTGGCCGCGGGCTTCGACCAGCACCTGGTCAAGCCGGTGGACTTCGACGCGCTGAACGCGCTGCTCTCGCGCCTTGCCTAGACCTGCGGGACCGCCATGCCCTTTTGCACCGCCGGGCGCTCGCCGACGGCGTCATACCAGCGCTTCACGTTCGGAAACTGCGCGAGATCGACGCGGTGCCATTCGTGGCGCGCCGCCCAGGGATAGATGGCCACGTCGGCGATCGAGTAATCGCCGGCAAAGTGGGAGCGGTCCGCGAGGTGCCGGTTCATGACGCCGTAAAGCCGCTTGGCCTCGCTGCCGTAGCGCTCGCTGCCGTACGGAACCTCGTCTTTCTTGGCGCGCATGAAATGGTGCGCCTGGCCGAACATCGGCCCGACCCCGCCCATCTGGAACATGAGCCACTGCAGGACATCGTATCTCGTCTTCTGCGGCAGGAACTTCCCAGTCTTCTCGGCGAGGTAGATGAGGATGGCGCCCGATTCCATCATGGCATACGGCTTGCCGCCGGGCCCGTCGGGATCGACGATCGACGGGATCTTGCCGTTCGGATTGATCTTCAGGTACTCGGGGGTGAATTGCTCGCTGTTGGTGCCGATGTTCACCTTGTGCACGCGATACGGCACCCCGCATTCCTCCAGCATGATTGAAACCTTGCGGCCGTTGGGGGTGCTCCAGGTATAGAGTTCGATCATGGTCAAGTGGCTGATAACCCTGTTGGTGGCGTTGTTCGTATTATCGCTGGTCGCCCCGCGCCTGAGCCGCTACGGGCTGGGCCGGCTGCCCGGCGATTTGCGCATACCGTTGCGCGGACGGATGTACTACCTGCCTTTCGCCACCACCGTCCTGCTGTCGCTTGCCGTGTGGGGGATCGGCCGGCTTCTCTAGCGGCCGATGAACACCGTGGTCCCGCTCAGCTGCATCATCTGCAGCAGCGTGTCGCTGAAGTAGAACTGCAGGATGGCGAACACGAGCAGCAGCCCGAGCACCGCGCGCTTGGCGTACTCCCAGCGCCGCACCACGGGCTCGTTGGTCACGTTGCGCTCCTCGAGCTCGGCCACATAGCGGCGCAGCTTCTCGCGGCTGCTGAGCTCCTCGCGCGAGCGCACGTTCATGCCGCGTCCGACGCGGATCAGGTCGCGGATCAGCCGCAGCGCGACTTCCGGCTGCTCCAGCAGGAAGGCAGTGAAGTGCTCTCGCGGGATGACCCCTATCTCGCAGCGCTCGAGCGCCGCGACCGAAGCCGAGCGCGGGCGGTCGTCCAGCATCATCTCGCCGAAATACTCGCCCGGGCCCTTGGTGGTGAGGACCAGCTCGTTGCCGTTCTCGTCGGTAAGGAAGACGCGCACCCGGCCGTTCAGGATGACGAACAGCGAATCCGGCAGGTCGCCCTCGCGCACGACCACGGTGTCGGGCGCCACGCTGCGCAGGGCGGTTTTCTCGGCGAGCGCGCGCAGCGCCGGCTCGGGCAGCCCTTCAAGCAGCTTGATCTTCGCCAAGTCCATGGGCACGGCCGATACTAGCATCCCACCGCGTGCGAGATGGCGCGCTCGCGCGCCTCGTCGATCAGCCGCGGGATCTCGGCCGGCGCAGCCGCCTTTGCCGCGAGCGCACCCGCATCCACGCCTTGGGCGGCCGCCAGCGCCCGCTTCAGGCGGCCGATGTCGACATCCAGCGCCGCCAGCCGCGCGGCTTCCAGCAGCTCGGCGAAGCGCTCCGGGCGGCGCAGGGCGTCGGTGCGCTTGAGCAGCTCCAGCAGCGCCGCCGGCGAAGCGAGCGCGGCGCCGCGCAGGGCGATGCGGTGCCGGCAGGCGAGCAGCGCCAGCTCGCGCACTTCGTTGGGCGCCTTGAGCCGCTCGCAGAGCGCCGCCACCTCGGCCTCCTGGTGAGGCCAGGCCATGACCGCGAATCGCACCGGCACCGAAGCGCCGGCGCGCGCAGCCCGGGACAGGATCTCGCGGATCGGCTTCACCCCGCCCAGCAGCCTGGCCGCCAGCCCGCAGCGCCCCAGCACCTCGAACATGAGCTCGGGATGGGGCTCGCCCAGGCCGCGCGAGAACTCCTGCCACACGCGCTCGGCGACGAGGTAGTCGGCTTCCCCCGAGGCCACCATCTGCTTCATGAGGGCCATGGTTTCGTCCGCCACCCTGAAGCCGAAGCGCGCGGCGAAGCGCGCCACGCGCAGGATGCGCACCGGGTCTTCGGCAAACGCCTCGCTCACGTGGCGCAGCACGCCCGCCTCCAGATCGCGCTTGCCGCCGAACGGGTCGATCAGCGCGCCGTCGCAGGCCTTCGCCATGGCGTTGATGGTGAGGTCGCGCCGGCGCAGGTCGTCCTCCAGCGTGACGTCGGGCGCCGCGTGCACGGTGAAGCCCTTGTAGCCTCGCCCGCTCTTGCGCTCGGTGCGCGCCAGGGCGTACTCCTCCTTTGTCCGGGGATGCAGGAACACGGGGAAATCCTTGCCCACCGGCTTGAACCCCTGGGCGACCATCTCCTCGGGCGTCGCGCCGACCACCACGTAGTCCCGGTCCTTCAGCGGCAGGCCGAGCAGCTCGTCGCGCACCGCGCCGCCGACGACGTACGCCTTCACTCGTACATGTCGAACTGGGGAATCGATTCGGCTTCGCGCTCGGCGGCCGCGATCCACTCCTGCATGGCGGGTAGCGCGAGCATCGCTTGCGCGTACGCCGGGTTGGACACCTGCACGTCGTAGGTGCGAAACCGCAGCACCACC
>CBDDSA010000028.1:0-37302 GCA_965233185.1 uncultured bacterium | reverse complement strand
CGTGCAGCACCTTTTCCATGTCCGCGCGCGTCATCTCGCGCGGCACCTGCGAGACGCCCTCGCAGTAGGGAATGGGAGAGGCGGAGATCACCGGCCAGTTGCCGCTGTCCAGCGGATGGTCCATGCGCTCCCAGCCGAGCTGGGTGGAGCCCTTGCGCCCGGAATGCCCGAGCTGCATGCACAGCTTCGCCTTCGAGTTGGCCTGGCAGAAAGCGACGATGCGCTTGAAGGCATCGCGCTGCGTCTCGTTCCACAGCCCCGTGTCCCCCGGCGAGATGCGCGCCTCGGGCGACGGGCAGGTCATTTCCACGTAGACCAGCCCCGCGCCCCCGACCGCGCGGCTGCCCAGGTGCACGAAATGCCAGTCGCCGGGCACGCCGTCGACCGCCGAGTACTGGTCCATGGGCGACACCACCACCCGGTTCTCGAGCGCCATGCCGCGCAGGCGAAACGGCGTGAACATCGGCACCGGGGGATTGTCCAGGTCGACCTCGAAGCCTTGGTCCTTCACCTTGCGCGCGAACCAGCGATGCACGTCCTTGATGAAGGCCGGATCGCGCAGCTCCAGGTTCTCCCAGGTGATCTGCTTGGAGCGCGACATGACGCCGAAGGCGAACTGCGGCGCTTCCATGCCCCAGTAGCGCTTCAGGTGCTCGAACCAGGCGAGCGACACGTTGGCGGCGTGCTGGGTTTTCTCGACCTCCTCGCGGCGCGCGGTGTCGTACAGGGCGAGCGCCTTGCTCGGTTCCGGGTGCTTCCTGAAAGCCTCGAAAAGCGCGATGGCGTCCTCCATCGCGAGCTTGGTGCCCGAGCCGATGGAAAAATGCGCGGTCGCCTTGGCGTCGCCCACCAGCACTGCGTTGCCTTTCACCCAGGTCTTGTTGGTGATGTTGGGAAAATTTCGCCACAGCGAGCGGTTGGCGATGAGCGGGTGGCCGTCGAGCTCCTCGGCAAACACGCGCTCGAGCACCGGCAGCATCTCGGTTTCCGACAGCCGGTCGAAGCCGAAGTTGCGCCAGGTCGGCTCGTCCATCTCCACCACCCAGGTGGAGCGCTCGGGCTCGTACTGGTAGACGTGGGCGAGCAGCACGCCTTCCAGCGTCTCGCGGAAGAAGTACTTGAAGGCGTCGAGCGATCGGGTCGAGCCCAGCCAGGTGAACTTGTTGGGCCGCAGGTCCACGCTGGGCTGGAAGTGGTCCTTGTGCTGCTCGCGTATGCGCGAGTTGATGCCGTCGGCCACCACCACCAGGTCGGAGCCGGCAAACTCGTCGAGGTCCTGCACCTCGCGCTGGAAGCGCATCTGCACGCCGAGCTCGCGGCCGCGGTCCTGCAGGATGTTGAGCAGCGCCACGCGCGAGCAGCCGCAGAAGCCGTTGCCGCCGGAGCGCAGCGTCTGCCCCTTGTACACCACGTCGACGTCGCCCCAGTAGGCGAAGCGGCGGCGGATGCGCTCGTAGGTCACCAGGTCGTACGCCTTGAAGGTGTCGAGGGTCTGGTCGGAGAACACCACGCCGAAGCCGAAGGTGTCGTCCGGGCGGTTGCGCTCGTAGACCGTGATGTCCCAGCGCGGCCAGGCCTTCTTCGCCAGCAGCGCGAAGTACAGCCCGCCGGGACCGCCGCCGATGATGCTCACTTTCATGGCTCGTCTCCCGGCACCACCGCGGTGGCCTCGATTTCCAGGCGGGCTGGCTCCTCTACCAGGCCGCTCACCTGCACCACCGCCATGGCGGGATAGTGCCTGCCCATCAGCTCGCGGTATGCCGCGCCCACTTCGCGCAGCGCGCCGAGGTATTCCTGCTTGTCGAGCACGTACCAGGTGAGCCGCACGATGTGCTCGGGCTTGCCGTCGGCTTCCTTCAGCACGTCGAGGATGTTCTGCAGCGCCTGGCGGAACTGGCCGGCGAAGGACCGCTCCTTCCATTCGCCCTGGCCGGTCCAGCCCACCTGCCCGGCGATGAACACCAGGCGGCCCTTGCAGGCGATGCCATTGGAGAAGCCCTTGGCCCGCGCCCAGCCGGGCGGCTGCAGGATCTGCATCGCGCTCATGGTCCTAATTCCTCAATTTGAAACGCTGCAGCTTGCCGGTCTCGGTGCGCGGCAGCGTCTCGACGAACTCGATGGCGCGCGGATACTTGTACGGCGCGATGGATTTCTTCACGTGCTCCTGGAGCTCGCGCACCGCGGCTTCTCCGCGCGCATGGCCGCTCTTGAGGACCACGAAGGCCTTCACGATGGTGCCGCGCTCGGCGTCGGGCGCGCCGACCACGGCGCATTCGGCCACCGCCGGATGCGCGAGCAGCGCGCCTTCCACCTCGGGACCGGCGATGTTGTAGCCGGCCGAGATGATCATGTCGTCGGTGCGCGCCTCGTAGAAAAAATACCCCTGCGCGTCCACCCGGTAGGCGTCGCCGGTGACGTTCCAGCCGTTCTGCACGTAGTTCTTCTGCCGCTCGTCGGCGAGATAGCGGCAGCCGGTGGGGCCCTTCACCGCCAGGCGGCCCACCTCGCCGATCTTGCACGGGTCGCCTTGCGCGTCCAGCACCGTCGCCCGGTAGCCGGGGATGGCATAGCCGGTGGCGCCGCGGCGCACGCGCTCGGGCGTGTGCGAGATGAAAATATGGATCATCTCGGTGGAGCCGATGCCGTCGATGATCTCGATGCCGGTGGCCTCCTTGAACAGCTGCCGCGTGGCATCGGGCAGCGCCTCGCCCGCCGATACGCATTTCTTCAGCGACGGCAGCCGGGCGCCTTTGGCGAGCGCCGCCATCTGCCGGTACATGATGGGCGTGGTGAAGCACACCGTGGCCTTGAAGCGCTGGATGGTTTCCAGCAGCGTCTCGGGCGTGTGCTTCTCGACCAGCACGGTGGAGGCGCCGTAGCGCAGCGGAAAGCACAGCATGCCGCCCAGGCCGAAGGTGAAGGCGAGCGGCGGGGTGCCGCAATAGATGTCGTCCTTGTGCGTCTTCAGGATGGACCGCGGAAAGGCATCGCACATCGCCACCACGTCGCGGTGGAAGTGCACCGTGCCCTTGGGCTTGCCGGTGGTGCCGGAAGTGAAGGCGATCAGCGCCACGTCCTCGGCCGCGGTGGCGGCGTTGGTGAACCACAGCGGCTGCTTGAGCGACAGCTCGTCGAGCGAGCCGGGCGTATCGTCGAACCAGAACTTGATGTGCTGGAGCGTCGGGCAGCCCGGCGCGGCGGCGGCGAGCTCGGCCTCCAGGCGCTTGTCGCACAGGGCATGCGAGATCTGCGCCTTCTGGATGACTTCCGCGAGCTCCTTGGCGCGCAGCAATGGCATGGTGGCCACGCACACGCCGCCGGCTTTCATGACGGCGAACCAGGCGGCGGCCATCATCGGGTTGTTGGGCCCGCGCAGCAGCACCCGGTTGCCCGGCTTGAGGCCCATCTCGCGCACCAGCACGTTGGCGAGGCGGTTCGCCTGGGTGAACAGCTGCGTGTAGGTGCACTCGCCATCGGCCGTGCGCAGCGCGATGCGGTGGCCGTGGCCGCGCGTGACCGGCTTGTCGAGCAGCTCGGTGGCGCAATTCAGGCGCCCGGGGTAGTGCAGCTCGGGCAGCTCGAACACGAACTCTGGCCATGCGGCGCGCGGCGGCAGGGTGTCGCGCGCGAAGGTATCGACGTGCGCGGTGTATTTCATGGCTTGAGCAGATCCCTCGCGATGATGAGCTTCTGCACCTCGGTGGCGCCCTCGTAGATGCGCAGCGCGCGGACCTCGCGGTAGAGCCGCTCCACCGGATGGCCGCGCATCACGCCCAGCCCGCCGCAGATCTGCACCGCCGCGTCCACCACCGCCTGCGCCGCCTCGGTGGCGAACATTTTCGCCATGGCGGCGTCGCGCGTCACGCGCGTCTTTTTCACGTCCTTCACCCAGGCGCTCTTGTAGGCAAGCAGCGCGCCCGCCTCGATGCTGGTGGCCATGTCGGCGAGCTTGGCCTGGGTGAGCTGGAAGTCGGCCAGAGTCTGGCCGAACATCTTGCGGGTCCTCGAGCGATCGAGGGATTCCTGCAGCGCGCGGCGCGCAAAGCCCAGCGCCGCGCCGGCCACCGTGGTGCGAAAAGTGTCCAGGTTGCGCATGGCGAGCTTGAAGCCCTGGCCGGGTTCGCCCAGCAGGCTCGCCTTGGCGTCCTTCAGCTCGAGCGTCGCCATGGGATGCGGCGCCACGATGTCGATGCGCCTGGAGGCATCCACCTCGGCTGCATCGACCACGAACGCCGTGACGCCCTCGTCGGCCTTGGCGAAGACCACGTAGAAGTCGGCGATGCCGCCGTTCGAGATCCAGGTCTTGGTGCCGTGAAGCGACCAGCCGCTGCCCGCCTTCCTTGCCGTGGCGCTCATTGCCTGCACGTCGGAGCCGGCGTCGGGCTCGGACAGCGCGAACGCGGCGATCGCGTCCCCCGTCGCCGCTTTCGCCAGATACTCTTTCTTCAGGGCGTCGGTGCCCGCAAGCGCAATGGGCCCGCTGCCCAGCCCCTGCATCACGAAGGCGAAGTCGGCCAGGCCGGCGTGGTAGGCGAAGACTTCGCGCAGCAGCGCGATCGAGCGCACGTCGGGCGCTTCGGTCACGCAATGGCGCAGGTAGCCCGCGCAGCCCAGGTCCTGCACCAGCCGCCTGCAGATGCCGTCGGCGTCGTCGCCGTGCGCGT
Organism: uncultured bacterium; assembly: GCA_965233185.1. GTDB lineage: Bacteria > Pseudomonadota > Gammaproteobacteria > Burkholderiales > SG8-39 > SCGC-AG-212-J23. The sequence continues at coordinate 32,638 of CBDDSA010000028.1, read as the reverse complement.
AGGGCAAGTCCCGCGAAAAGGCTTCCGCCTGCTGCGCGAGCTCGGCATGCCGCGGCTCGAAGAACGGCCAGCCGTAATGCGCAAAGCGATCCATCAGTCGCCCTGGAATACCGGCTTCTGCTTGGCGGCGAACGCCTCGTAGGCGCGCCGGAAGTCCTGGTTCTGCATAAGCAGGGCCTGCGCCTGGGCTTCCATCTCGATCGCCTCGTCTATGCCGGCGTTCCACTCCTGGTGCAGCATCTTCTTGGTCATGCGATTGCCTTAACGCTGTTGTCTCTCTGAAGGGACAGAAACAGATCCCTGAGCTCGGCGTAGGAGTCGAAAGTGAGCGGGTTCTTGCGCTCGGGCCGGTTCAGCGTGATCACGCCGACCTTGCCCTCGGTGCGCCACTGGAAATGCTTGGGCTGGATCATGGGGCGGCCTCCACGGCATGCTGCTTGACCTTGGCGAGGAGCTTCAGCAGCTCGTCCTGCTCGCGCTTGCTCATCCCGGCGAACAGCTCCACGATCCACTCCTCGTGGGCGCGCGCCATCTCGGCGAAGCTGCGCTCGCCGGCCTTAGTGAGGTGGATGCGGAATGCGCGCCGGTCGGCCGGCTCGTCGAAGCGCTCGACCAGTCCCTCGCCTTCCAGCTGGTCGACCACGCCGGTCACGTTGCCGCCGGTCACCATCAGCAGGCGCGACAGCTCGTTCATCTTCAGGCCCTCCGGATGGCGCGCGAGCTGCGCCATCAGATCGAAGCGCGGCAGCGTGGTGGCGAACTGCTCGCGCAGGCGCGAGCGCACCTGGCGCTCGATCAGCTGGGTGCAGGTGAGCAGCCGCAGCCACACGCGCAGCGCGCGGTGGTCGTCGGAGCGGGCGATGAATTCGCGGTCGAGCGGCGGCACGGGCAATGCTCCAAGCCTGAATAGATTAAGCTTGAAGCATCTGCCGCCCGCCTGTCAATCAGGGGCGGTCGCGCGAGGGCACGCGGTACAGCCAGAGCGCAAGCCCGACGCCGAGCACCGCGAGCGCTGCCTGGGGCCAGCCCCTGGGCACGAAAAACACGATCGACACGGCGAGCGTCGAGGCCATCATGACGATGGCGAGGAGCTTCGCCCGGTAGGGAATGCTGCGGTGCTGGCGCCACTCGCGCACCAGCGGGCCGAACGAGCGGTGGTTGAGCAGCCACTGGTAGAAGCGCTCGGAGGATCGCGCGAAGCAGGCCGCCGCCAGGAGCACGAAGGGCGTGGCGGGCAGCACGGGGAGCACTACCCCGAGAATGCCGAGCCCCAGGAAGACGAATCCCGCCGCGAGGTAGGCCGCGCGCAGCGCCCGCTTCAAGCCTTGCGCAGGAAATCGAAATCGCAGCCGTGCTCGGCCTGCAGCACGTGGTCCATGTACAGCTTGGCGTAGCCGCGCGCCGGCGGCGCCGCGGGCGGCTGCCATGCGGCCTTCCTTCGTTGCAATTCGTCCTCGCTCACGCGCAGGTCGAGCCTGCGCTCCTTGACCGAGAGCCGAATGCGGTCGCCGTTGCGGACCAGCGCGAGCGGGCCGCCGATCGCCGACTCGGGCGAGATGTGCAGCACGATGGTGCCGTACGCGGTGCCGCTCATGCGCGCATCCGACAGACGCACCATGTCTTTCACGCCGCTCCGCGCGAGCTTGGCGGGGATCGGCAGGTAGCCCGATTCCGGCATGGCGTAGCCGGACTTCGGCCCGGCGTTCTGCAGCACCAGGAAATCCTCGGCGGCGACGTCCAGCCCCGGGTCGTCGATGCGCGCAGCGAGGTCGTCGAGCGAGGCGAACACCACGGCGCGCCCCTCCTTCTCGAAAAGCTTGGGGTCGGCGGCGGAGCGCTTCAGGATCGCGCCGTTGGGTGCGAGCGAGCCGAACAGCGCCACCAGGCCGCCTTCCTTGGCCAGCGGCTCGGAAAGCGGCTTCACCACCGCGCGGTCGACCCACGCCCGATGGCCCTCCAGCACCTCTTTCAAGGTGATGCCGGCGACCGTCATGCACTCCAGGTGCAGCAGCGGCTTCAGCTCGCGCATCACCGCGCCCACGCCGCCCGCGGCGTACAGATCCGACATGTAGTGCTGGCCGGTGGGCTTGAGGTCCACGAGCACCGGCGTGGAGTCCGAAATCTCATTGAGCTTCCTCAAGGACACCTCGATGCCGGCGCGGCCGGCAATCGCCGTGAGGTGCACGATGGCGTTGGTGGAGCCGCCGATCGCCAGCAGCACGCGCAGCGCGTTCTCCACCGACTCCGGCGTGATGATCTCGGAGGGGCGCAGCGGATGCTGCGTGAGCTCGACCGCGCGCCTGCCGCTCGCTTCGGCGGCGCGCAGCCGGTCGGCGTGCACCGCGGGAATCGCCGCCGTGCCGGGCAAGGCCATGCCGAGCGCCTCGGCGATCGATGCCATGGTGGAGGCGGTGCCCATCACCGCACAGGTGCCGGCGGTGGTGGCGAGGTTGCCTTCGATGGTGTCGATGCCCGCGGCATCCACCTTGCCTGCCCGGTGCAGCGCCCAGAAGCGCCGGCAGTCGGTGCAGGCGCCCAGCCGCTCGCCGCGGAACGACATGGGCATCATCGGCCCGGCCAGCAGCTGCACCGCCGGCACGTCGGCGGAGGCGGCGCCCATGAGCTGCGCGGGAACGGTCTTGTCGCAGCCGCCCACCAGCACCACCGCATCCATCGGCTGCGCCCGGATCATCTCCTCCACGTCCATCGACATCAGGTTGCGGAACATCATCGAGGTGGGGCTCAGGAACACCTCGCCCAGCGACACGGTCGGAAAGTCGATCGGCAGGCCGCCGGCGGCGAGCACGCCGCGCTTCACCGCCTCGATCAGCTCCGGGAAATGGCGGTGGCAGTTGTTGAACCCGCTGCGCGAGTCGGCGATGCCGACCACCGGGCGCTCCAGCATCTCGCCCGAATAGCCCATGCTCTTGGCGAACGAGCGGCGCAGGTACAGCGAGAACGCCGGGTCGCCGTAGTTGGTGAGCCCCCGTGCGACGCCGCGCGGCTTTTTCGCCGTCATGCCGGTTCAGCCCTCGACCACCGGCTCGACGTAGATCTCGACGCGCCGGTTGAGCTGGCGGCCGCCCTCCGAGGCGTTGCTCGCCACCGGCTGGCTTTCACCCTTGCCGGCGGTGGCCAGGCGCAATCCGTTGACCTGCTGCGACTCGAAGTACTGCGCCACCGACATGGCCCGGCGCTGCGACAGGTCCTGGTTGTACTTGTCCGAGCCGACGTTGTCGGTGTGGCCGAGGATGGTGAGGGTGGTCTTGTTGTAGCGCACCACCACGTCGGCGAGCTTGTCCATGGTGCTCTGGAATCCCGGCTTGATGGCCGTCGAATTGGTGTCGAAGGCCGTCTGGCTGGTCATGGTGATGCGCACGATATCGTTCGGCAGCTTCTCCACCTTGGCCTGCCCGGCCTGGATCTCCGGCGCGAGGTTCTTCTCGAGGTCGCGTTTCTGCTGGTCCATGTAGCGGCCCACCATGCCGCCCGCCAGGCCGCCGCCGATAGCGCCGATCAGCGCGCCCTTGTTGCGGTTCTTCTTGTATGCCGTCGCGCCGAGTATGGCGCCTCCCACGGCGCCCAGCGCGGCGCCCTTCTCCCAGTTCTCGAAGGGCCGGTCGCTCGGGCCCTTGATGCCGTTGGCGCAGCCGGCCAGCGAGATTGCCATCACAACCAGTATCAGCTTTTTCATGTGTTTCCCCATACCTCGTTTGCGGTTTCCAGAATGAGCTCCAGCTTCCTGCGCGTGTCGTCCTGCGTGAGCGCCTGCCCGCCGCCGCCGCCGCTGGAGAAGCCGCATTGCGGCCCCAGTCCCAGCTGCTCGAGCGGCGCATGCCGGGCGGCCGCCTCGATCCTGCGCTTGAGCAGGTCCTTCGCCTCCAGCACCGGCGTCTTGGTGCTCACCAGGCCGAGGATCACGCGCTTGCCTTTCGGCAGGAAGCGCAGGGGCGAGAAGTCGCCCGCGCGCGCGCTATCGTATTCCAGGCAGTAGACGCTCGCGTTCACGCGATTGAACAGCGCATCGGCGATCGGCTCGTAGCCGCCCTCGGCCATCCACGCGCCCTTCAGGTTGCCGCGGCACAGGTGGATGCCGAGCGTCATGCCGGGGGGCTTGCCTTCGACGCAGGCGTTGAACAGCGCCGCATAGCGCTCGGTCAGCTCGTCGGGGTCCTCCCCGCGCGCCGCAACATCCTCGCGGGCGTGCGTGTCGCAATTGCACGGCAGCGCGGTATCGTCGAGCTGCAGGTAGGTGCAGCCTTCGGCGCCGAGCTCGGCAATTTCTTCGCGGTAGATCCTCACCAGGTCGGCGAAAAAGGCTTCGCGGTCGCGGTAGACCGACGCTTCGAAGGCCTTGGGCCCGAGGAAGTAATGCATGACGTCGGGCGCCGCCATCGTCACCTTGGGCATCCCGCGCTTCGCCACCGACCTCAGGAAGCGATAGTCGTCGGCCACGATGCGCTGGCGGCGCCGCAGCGGCGCCTTCGCGTACGGCGAGGACGCCACGCCGATGACGCGGCTCGCGTCGCGGAAGGTGAGCGTGCCGTCGCGCAACCCGAAGCCCTCGACGGCGTCGATGAAGCCGGCGGACCAGCTGCGCCGGCGGAACTCGCCGTCGGTCACGCTCGGCAGGCCGACCGATTCCTGGAAGGCCACGATCTCGCGGACGCACTCGTCCTGGATGCGCTTGAGCTCCGCCTGCGTGACCTTATCGCTCTTGCGGCCGCGCACCGCCTCCAGCAGGCGTTGCGGGCGCACGAAGCTGCCGACATGCTCCACCCGGAAGGCGCTCATCGATATTCCGCGCGCAGCAGCTTCGCGCCTTCCACCAGCGCCTTCGTCTTGCCGTAGGCCACCTCGCGCGGCAGGTACTTCATGCCGCAGTCCGGGGCCAGGATGACATTCTCCTTGTCGAGGTAAGGCAAGGCGCGCTTGGCGCGGGCCACCACCTGCTGCGGCGTCTCGATCGCCATGTCGTCCAGGTTGATGACGCCCAGCATGATTTTCTTGCCGGCGAGCTTCTGCAGCACCGAGCAGTCGAGGTTGGATTGCGCCGTCTCGATGGACACCTGCCGGCAGCCGCAGCCCGCGAGCTCGGGCAGGAACGAGTAGCCCGAGGGGCGCGCATGGATGATGGCGGCATAGCCGAAGCAGATGTGCACTGCCGTCTCGCCGGTCACCCCCTCGAGCGCGCGGTTCAGCGCCTTCAGCCCGAACTGGCGCGCCTTTTCCGGGCGCGCCTGCATGTAGGGCTCGTCGATCTGCACGATGTCCGCGCCGGCGGCGAACAGGTCCTTGATCTCCTGGTTGACCGCCGCGGCGTAGTCCAGCGCCGCTTCCTCCTCCGACGCGTAGAAGTCGTTTTGCGCCTGCTGCGCCATGGTGAAGGGGCCGGGCACGGTGATTTTCGTCTTGCGCGAAGTGTGCTTCCTGAGGAACAGCAGATCCTCGACTTCGACGGCGTGCTTGCGCCGGATCTTGCCGACGATGCGCGGCACCGGATTGGGATGGCCGGAGCGGTCGAGCGCGGTGCCCGGGTTGTCGATGTCCACGCCCTCGAGCGCGGTGGCGAAGCGGTTGGAATAGCTTTCGCGGCGCGTCTCACCGTCGGTGACGATGTCCAGCCCGGCCTGCTCCTGGGCGCGGATGGCGAGCACGGTGGCGTCGTCCTGCGCCTCCTCGAGGTAGGGCCCGGGCACGCGCCACAGATCCGTCGCGCGCACCCGCGGCGGAAAGCGCCCGGCGAGCCGCTGGCGGTCGATCAGCCAGTCGGGCTGCGGGTAGCTGCCGACCAGGGTGGTGGGAAACAGCATCGGTCTAGGTTCTCCCTTCGGCGAATTTCGGCGACGTCTTTCTCAGGCGCTGCGGATCGACCCGGCCGCTGCGCTGGATGTAGCTCCAGGCAAACTCGCGCGGCGCGAGCTGCATGTGCTGGGCAAAGCGCTCGTACCATGCGCCGCTCGCATCGGCCGCGGCCACCAGCTTCTCCACGACCGGGCGGCGCGCCGCCTCGAAGGCGGCCAGGCCATCGGCCACGGCGGAATACTCGCCCAGCGCCCCGGCGAGCGCAATCGCGTCCTCCATGGCGAGGCGCGTGCCCGAGCCGATGGAAAAGTGCGCCGTGCGCAGCGCATCGCCGGTCAGCACCTTGTTGCCGACCGACCAGCGGCGGTTGCGCACATTCGGGAAATTGCGCCAGATCGAGTTGTTGGACACCAGGCGATGGCCCTGCAGCGTTTCGGCGAACACCCGCTCGCAGAAAGCGAGCGTGTCGGATTCTCCCATGGAACCGAAGCCCGCCCGGCGCCAGGTTTGCGCGTCGCATTCGAACACGAAGGTGCTCATGTCCGGCGCATGCCGGTAATGGTGGGCGTTGAACGTGCCGTACTCGTTCTGCACGAAGGTCTGGGTGAGCGTGCGAAACGGCCGGGTAGTGCCATACCACGCGAACTTGTTGGTCAGCGGCGACAGCTCGGTGCCGAAATCGGCCATGCTCCTCACCGTCGAGCTCGCGCCATCGGCCGCGACGACGAGGTCGTAACCCTCGAGCTCTCGCTGCGAGCGGATCGCTGTGCGGAACTGCGGCCGGATGCCGACGCTCTCGGCCTGCTGCCGCAGCAGCTGCAGGAATTTCAGGCGCCCGATCGCGGCAAAGCCGATGCCGTCGATGACCACCGGCAAGCCGCGATGCACCACGGTGAGGTCGCTCCACACCTGCATCGCCGGCGTGATGAGATCATAGGTTTGCGGGTCGTCGCCGCGCAGGAAGTCCAGGGCGCGCTCGGAGAACACCACCCCGAAGCCGAAGGTGGCGTCGGGAGGGTTCTGCTCCACGACCTGGATGTCCCAGTGCGGGTGCGCCCGCTTGGCAAGATAGGCGAAGTACAGCCCCGCCGGCCCGGCGCCTGCGACCAGGACCTTCATCTAGGGCGCCATCAGCCTGGGCAGCAGTAGCGTCAGATCGGGTACCGCGATCAGCAGCGCCACCACCAAAAGCGCGAGGCCGATGAACGGCAGCACCGACACGATGATCTCGCGCATCGAGGTGTTCGGCGCGGCGCCCTTGGCGACGAACAGCAGCAGCCCGAAGGGCGGCGTGGCGAGGCTGATTTCCAGGATCATCAGCATCAGCACCCCGAACCAGACGATGTCCAGGCCCAGGTGCTCGGCCACCGGCATGAACAGCGGCGAGGTGATCATCATCATGCTCACCTGGTCCATGAAGCAGCCGAGGAACATCAGGATGGCGAGCATGCCGATCAGCACCATGAGCGGCGAGAGCCCGGCGCCGGTCACCAGCTCGGACAGGCCGTCCGACGCCTGGGTGAACGCCATGATCTGCGAGAAGGTGATCGAGCCGGCGATGATGAACAACGTCATCACGGTGAAGCGCAGCGTCTCGCGCACCGCGACCACGAAGCCCTTGCGGTCGAGCCGCCGGTAGGCCGCCGCCGCCGCGAGCGCCCCGGCGGCGCCGAGCGCGGCGGATTCGGTGGGCGTGGCAATGCCGCCCACGATGCTGCCGACCACGACCACGAACAGGCTCATCAGCGGCAGCACGTACTTGAGAAAGGGCATGGTGCGCTCGCGCCAGGTGAGCTGCGCGACCTCGTAGGGCGGCGCGATCTCGGGGTTGCGCCAGCAGCGGATGACGATGTAGGCGAAGAACAGCGTCGCGAGGATGAGCGCCGGGATGATGGAGGCCACCAGCAGCTCGCCGATGGGGATGCGCGCCACCGAGCCGAGCAGCACGGCGAGCGCCGAGGGCGGAATCAGCATGGCGAGGCCGCCCACGGCTACGATCGGGCCGACCGCGATCGAGGAGTGATAGCCTCGCTTGTACATCTCCGGCAGCAGCGTCGAGCTGAGCATCGCGGTGTTCGCGATGGTGGAGCCCGACAGCGAGGAGAACACCGTGCCGCCGACGATCGCGACCAGGGAAAGGCGCCCGGGCACGCGCGCGATCAGCTTGTCGATGGCGTCGATGGCGCGGCCGGCGACGCCGGTGTGGAACATGATCTCGCCCATGAAGATGAACAGCGGGATCGGCAGCAGGGCGAAGCTTTGCACCGAGTCGGCGGCGTTGCGCACCAGCTGCATCACGCCGATCTCCCCGCCCATGAAGACCCAGGCGCCCACCAGGTTGGTGGCAAAGAAGGCGAACACCACCGGCATGCCGATCAGCATGAACAGCATGAGCATGCCGATGAGAAGCGCGAGAACTTCGTACCAGGCCAGGCTCAGGCCAGCTCCCGCGTGCCGGCGTGCCGCGGCGGGCGCAGCAGCCAGCGCAGGTAGATCCCCAACAGCAACAGCAGCACCGGCGGCATGCCGGCGTAAACCCACCACTCGGGGAAGATGAAGCTTTTGTGCACCAGGGTGGCGCCCTCGTAGGAGCGCCAGGCGACGCGGCAGGCGAAATACAGCAGCACCACGCACACCGTCGCGCCCAGCAGGTCGGCGATGCGCCGCACCACGCGCTGCCCGGCCGCGGGCAGGCGCTCGACGAGCAGCTCGATGGCAATATGGCCTTCCTCGCGCAGCACCCAGGGCGCGCCGAGGAAGGTGATCGCATAGAGCATGTACTCGGTCGCCTCGAAAGACCAGGGGATCGAGAACAGCCGCAGGTAGCGCGCCGCGACGTCGACCAGGATCAGCACGACGAGCGCGCACAGCAGCGCCGCCGCCGCGAGCGCCAGCGCGTCGATCAGCGCGTCAAACCACGACCGCTTACTTGCCACTCAGCAGCGGCCGGACTTTCTTCACGAACTCGGGGTTGCCCTTGGCCATCATCTCCCAGTACAGCTCCTCGGCCTTCTGCGCGAAGCCGGGTCCGAGGTCGACGTACTTGATGCCCGCCTTGTCCTGCACCGCCTGCTGCGCGCCGTCTTCGGCGGCGCGCCACTTGGGCCATTCGCCTTCTGCCCACATCGCGACCTCGGTAAGGCACTGGCGCTGGGCGTTGTCGAGGGACTTCCACTTATCGAGGTTCACCAGGATCGCGACCGCGGCGCTGATGAAGCCCGGGCCGTGGCGGTACTTGGTGTACTTGTGCCAGCCGAAGTCGGCGATGCCCCACAGCGGCCAGCCGTAGCCCTCGACTGTGCCCCGTTCCAGTCCGGTGTACACCTCGGGCGGCGCCATGCGCACCGGCAGCGCACCGAGCGACTTGAAGAAGGTGTCGTAGATGGGCGTGGAGCGCAGGCGGAAGCCTTCGAAGCGGCCGCTCTCGGCCGGCTTGCTGGTGTAGATGTGGAAGCGCACGCCGTTCATGAGGTGCGTCAGGTACCAGGCGTTGAGCTTCTGGTTGTGCACCTCGTTGATGAGCCTCCAGGCGCCGTTCTTGCGCTGCTCGGCCGACTCGTTGCGCGCGATGCTGATGACGTCGCCTTCGGGCACCGCGCCGACATAGTAGTTGGGCGGCCCGTAGTGCATGTCGACCACGCCGTTCTTGAGCGCGTTCCACTGCTCGAGCGACTTGATCGCCTCGGGACCGACGGTGCTGATGCTCACGCTCCCGGCGCATCGCTTGTTCACCTCCCCGGTGAAGCGCGCGAACTGCTGCACGTAGACTGATTTGATCGGCAGGAAGGCGACGGCTCTCAGCTTGGCTTCAGCGGCGCCGGCAGCCGGCGCCAACGACGCCAGCGCGAGCGCGGTGGCGCCCAGGACGAATCCGGGTTTGTGGTTCACGTTCCCTCCTCCTAAGAGCGTTGCAGTCTATCGAATAGTCCCGGGCGGCGGCAACAGCCGCAGGTGGCGAAAGAGCGCCACGTACCGCCCCACCAGCTCCCGCTGGTAAGCCGCGAGATCGCGGCGGCGCCAGTCGTACAGTCCCTGCCCCTCCCGCGCGCCGCGCTTGCCCTCCTCCATCAGGCGCCGCACGATCGCCGGCGGCTCGTAGCGCGGCGCATCCAGCGCCCGCGCCATCGAGCTCGAGGCGTAGTACAGGATGTCCAGACCGCCGTAGTCGATGAACTCGCACAGCCCCATCGCGGCGTAGCGCGGGCCGAAGCCCGCGCGCACCGCCCGGTCCACGTCCTCCGGCGTAGCCACGCCCTCCTCCACCAGGCGCGCCGCTTCGTTCATCGCGGCGGCCTGCAGCCGCGGCACGATGAACCCCGGCGAGGGCGCGCAGCGCACCACCACCTTGCCGGCGCTTTCGAGGAGGTTTTTCAGAAGATCGAACGTCGCCTCGTCGGTGGACTTGGCGGGACTCACCTCGACCAGCGGGATGAGGAAGGCCGGGTTGAGGAAGTGCGCGTTGATGAAGCGCCGCGGGTGTGTCACCAGCCCGGCAAGCGCGTCGGCCAGGAACGAAGAGGTGGTGGAGGCGATGATCGACTCGGGCCGCAGCGCCTCGCAGGCGCGCGCCAGCGCGTCGCGCTTGGCGTCCAGCGTTTCGGTGACGCCCTCGAACAGCACGTCGGTCGCCGCCAGCGCGTCGGGCGCCTCCTCGAGAGACACCACGCGAATGCGCGCGAGGATGTCCCGCCGCTGGACTTCGTCCAGGACGCCGAAATCGCCGAGCAGCGCGAGGTTCGCCGCGATCTCGGCAAGCGCCGCCTCGCGCAACCGGGCGCTGTCCGCCGCCGGCCGGTGCTTGAAGTCAATGATGTCGACGCGATGCCCGGCATAGGCGAACACGTGTCCGATGCCGCGTCCCATGCGCCCGGCGCCCAGCGCAGCGATCCTCATGCGAGCAGCTGCCCCATCTCGGCCCGTGTCATACCGTTCAACCGGAGGCTTTCAAGCGTCCTGCCCGTGGCGCGCAGGTCGCGTCCTGCCACGGCGGAACCGAGCGCGAGCAGGCCGCGCGCCACCGGGCATGGCACGCCGGCCCATTCGCATACGGAGACCAGGAAAGCGAGCCCGTGCTCGACGTCCTCGCGCATGTAGCGGTGCTCGGTGAGCGAGATATGCTCGTGCCAGTCCTTCGAGTCGGTGAGCTTCTTGTGCACGCGCCGCCCGTACATCCATTCGTCGCCGTCGATCCTGTAGTGGTCGGCGAGCGGGAAGTGCGGCGCCCGATAGCCGAGCGCCTCGCGCGCCGCGATGCGCTCGGCGTCCAGCGCCTCGGTCACCCGGCGGATCGACGGCTGGGTGCCCTCCTTGTGGATGTCCCAGCGCTCGAAATGCTCCAGCGGGCCGGCATTCATGAAAATGAGCGGTGGGTGGATTACCGGACCCGCGTTCATCAGCGCCGCCGACAGCGCATCTTCCACCGGTTCAATGGCTGGAAACGCCTTCTTCAACAGTGACAGCGCGAAATCGGACTTGCGTGCGGGAAAGATTCCTGTCGGCAGGCGGGTGGCGCGCGCGGTGATCGCCGCGGTGGTCGGTCCGTGCTTGCGCGTGAGCCAGGGCAGCGTACCGGTCTCGGCGAAGGCGAAATCCGCGCGGTTGCCGGCCTCCCGGATGATCCGCGACATGATGTAGGAGCCGAAGGTGCCCGGCGGAAGGAACACCACCTGCCGGTCGCCCAGGTGCGGCGCAAGGCGCGCCGCGTTCTGTTCCTGCGTGAACGCAGGGTCGGGCATAACCAGCAGTTCTGCGCCACGCACGGCCTCGGCGATGTCATTGCAAGGCCGGGCGATACGCACGGGACGCTCGCCGTCCGCATCCTTCAGCATCACGACTCCGTCCGCAGGCAGCCCGGCGGCGTTGCGCCGCCACCAGCGCACCTCGTGGCCTTTCTCGGTCAGATCGGCGGCGCAGGCGCTTGCGCCGTTGCCGCCGCCCAGCACGGCGATCCTCAACATAGGGCGATGCTACCGCCATTCATCCGGCGAACAACTCCACGAGCTGCTCGCGCAGCCAGCGGTTGCCGGGATCGGCGTCGAAGCGCTCGTGCCAGTACGCCGCCACCTCGGCGGACGGAATGGGCACCGGCGGCGCCAGCGAGCGGAACGAGCCACGGCTTTCGAACACGCGCGCCACCCTGGCCGGCAGCGTGAGGATGAGGTCGCTGCGCTCGAGCACCATCGGCACCACCGTGAAATGCGGCACGCGCAGTACGATGCGGCGCGCGACGCCGGCGCGCTCGAGCGCCTCTTCCACCACGTGGTGGCCGCCGCGGTAGGTGACCACGGCGTGCGAGGCCTCCAGAAACTCCCTCTTCGTCAACGCCTTGATCGGATGGTCGGCGCGCAGCAGGCAGACGTAGGGATCGCGGAACAGCGCCCTGCGGGACACCGGCGGTCCCAGCCCCCGCAGAAAGCCCACCGCCACGTCGAGCCCGCCAGTCGCGAGCGCATCGCCGATGTCCTCGACCTCCAGCCCGACCGCTTCCAGCCGCACCCCCGGCGCGCGCCTGCGCAGCCGCTCCACCAGCGGCGGCAGGAACTCGATCTGGCCGAGATCGGACATGTAGAAGCGGAAGCTGCGGTCGGAAGTCGCCGGGTCGAATCCGGGGCCGTGCGCCAGCGCCGAGTCGAGCAGCGCCAGCGCCTGGCGCACCGGCTCGGCCAGCGCGCGCGCGAACGGCGTGGGCTCCATGCCCCGCCCAGTGCGAAGAAACAGCGCGTCGCCGAAAGCGACGCGCAGGCGCGCTAGGGCGTTGGACACCGCCGGCTGGGTCAGGCCGAGCTGCGCCGCGGCCGCCGTCGCGCCGCGGCCCCGCAGCACCGCGTCGAACACCCGCAGCAAGTTCAAGTCGAGATCCCTGACATTCATGCTCGTGATTCATATCATGGTCATCATCAATTTGACAAATGGCCGTCGCAGGGAAGAGCATTGCCTCATGGAGCGATCCTTCAAGGAGGAGGTCGCCAAGCTGAAACTCGGCGAGGGCGAGACTTTCCACGGCGAGGCCATCCTCGCGGTGACCAAGGCCCTGCTGCAGTCGGGCGTGTCCTACGTCGGCGGCTACCAGGGCGCGCCGGTGTCGCACGTCATGGACGTGCTGAACGACGCGCGCGACATCCTCGAGGAGCTCGGCGTGCACGTGGAGACCAACGCCAACGAGGCGGGCGCCGCCGCGATGCTCGGCGCCTCCATCAACTATCCGCTGCGCGGCGCGGTGGCGTTCAAGTCCACCGTGGGCACCAACGTCGCCTCCGACGCGCTGTCCAACCTCGCTTCGGCGGGCGTGAAGGGCGGCACGGTGATCGTGCTGGGCGAGGATTACGGCGAGGGCGCCTCGATCATTCAGGAGCGCAGCCACGCCTTCGCGATGAAGTCGCAGATCTGGCTGCTCGATCCGCGGCCCAACCTGCCGAAGATCGTGCAGATGGTGGAGCAGGCATTCGAGCTGTCGGAAACCTCAAGCACCCCCGTGATGCTCGAGCTGCGCATCCGCGCCTGCCATGTGCAGGGCAGTTTCCGCACCAAGGCCAATCGCAAAGGCGTCTACTCCAAGAAGGACTTCCTGCAGGCCCCGGATTTCGATTACAGCCGCATCTGCCTGCCGCCGGCGACCTATGCGCAGGAGAAGCAGAAGATCGAGGTGCGCTGGCCCGCCGCCGTGCGGTTCATCCAGGAAAGGAAGCTGAACGAGGTGTTCGGCGGCGACATGGCGGACCTGGGCATCATCTGCCAGGGCGGCCTGTACAACGCCGTGATCCGCGCGCTGCAGCTGCTCGGCCTGGCGGATCCCTTCGGCGCATCGCGCGTGCCGATCTACTGCATGAACGTGACCTATCCCATGGTCCCCGAGGAGCTGCTCGGGTTCTGCGCGGGCAAGCGCCAGGTGCTGGTGGTCGAGGAGGGCCAGCCCGCGTTCATCGAGGAGCAGGTGCTCGCCACGCTGCGCCGGCACGACGCCGCGGGCGTCAAGCTGCGCGGCAAGGACGTCCTGCCGATGGCCGGCGAGTACACCGGTGAAGTGGTGTTCACCGGGATCGCGAAGTTCCTCGACCGGGCGCAGGCGGTCGAGCCGATCGCATCGCTCAAGGCAAAGGCGGCGAGCCTGCTCGGCGGCCTGCCGGCCCGGCCGCCGGGGTTCTGCGTCGGCTGCCCGGAGCGCCCGGTGTTCTCGGCGATGAAGGTGCTGGAAAAGGAAAGCGGCAAGTTCCACCTGTCGGCGGACATCGGCTGCCACCTGTTCTCCACCCTGCCGCCGTTCAACATCGGCAATACCGTGCTGGGCTACGGCCTGGGCCTCGCGTCCAACTCCGCGGTGCACCCGATGTTCGGCAAGCGCACCGTGACCGTCATGGGCGACGGCGGCTTCTGGCACAACGGGCTCACCAGCGGCATCGCCAACAGCGTGTTCAACAGGAACGACGGCATCCTGGTGATCATGAAGAACGGCTACAGCTCGGCCACCGGCACGCAGGAGCTGCCCTCGTCGCCGCAGCACAGCGACGTGAAGGAGGACATCAGCATCGAGCGGGCGCTGAAGGGCATCGGCGTCGAGTGGATGAAGACCGTGAACAACTACGACGTCGGCGCGACGATGAAGACGCTGAAGGAGGCCATGACGACGAAGCAGCAGGGCCTCAAGGTGATCGTCGCCGAAGGCGAATGCCAGCTCGAGCGCCAGCGAAAGCTGCGTCCGCAGATCGCCGAGAAGATGAAGAAGGGGGAGAGGCACGTGCGCGTGAAGTACGGCGTCGACGAGGACACCTGCACCGGCGACCACTCGTGCATCCGCCTGCCGGGCTGCCCGACGCCCACCATCAAGGACAACCCGGACCCGCTGCGCCGCGACCCGGTGGCCACCGTGATCGACGGCTGCGTGGGCTGCGGCCTGTGCGGCGAGAACGCGCACGCCGCGGTGCTGTGCCCGTCGTTCTATCGCGCCGAAGTGATCCAGAACCCCACGTGGTGGGACAGGCTATGGAACGGCAGTTCACCCAGGAAATAGAGTCCCTGCGCCTGGGGGAAGGCGAGACCTTCCACGGCGAGGGCATCCTTGCGGTGACCAAGGCGCTGCTGCAGTCGGGCGTGTCCTACGTCGGCGGCTACCAAGGCGCGCCGGTGTCGCACCTGCTCGACGTGATGGTGCAGGCGCACGACTACATGGACGAGCTTGGCGTGCACGTGGAAGCCTGCACCAGCGAGGCCTCGGCCGCCGCGATGCTCGGCGCCTCGATCAACTATCCGGCGCGCGGCGCGGTCACCTGGAAGTCGATCGTGGGCACCAACGTCGCGGCCGACGCCTTGTCCTACCTCGCCAGCGCGGGCGTGATGGGCGGCACGCTGATCGTGCTGGGCGAGGACTACGGCGAGGGCGGCGTGGTGGCGCAGGAGCGCAGCCACGCCTTCGCCATGAAGTCGCTCATGTGGCTGCTCGACCCGCGGCCCAACCTCGAGACCATCGTCGCCATGGTGGAGCGCGGCTTCGAGCTGTCCGAGGCGTCCAATACGCCGGTGATGATGGAGCTGCGCATCCGCGCCTGCCACGTAAAAGGTTCGTTCAAATCCCGGCGCAACGTGGCGCCGGCCGTGTCGACCCGGCAGAAGCTGGACGGTCCGCCCAAGGAATTCATCTACGACCGCCTGGCCCACCCGCCGGCCACCTTCCGCCAGGAAAAGCTGAAGTCCGAGGTGCGCCTGCCGGCGGCGCGCAGGTTCATCGTCGAGCATCGGCTGAACGAGGTGTTTGCCGGGAGCGAGGACGTGGGCATCATCGTCCAGGGCGGGCTCTACAACGAACTGATGGGCGCGCTGCGCACCCTGGGGCTGGCGGACCCGTTCGGCGCCAGCCGCCTGCCGATCCTCGCGTTGAACGTGGTGTATCCGCTGGTCCCCGAGGAGCTGGCGGACTTTTCGAAGGACAAGAAAGCCGTGCTGGTCCTCGAGGAGGGCCAGCCGGAGTTCATCGAGCAGGAGATCGCCACTTTCCTGCGGCGCGCCGACGCGCCGGCAAAGCTGCATGGCAAGGACTGCATGCACATGGCGGGCGAGTACAGTGCCGAGGCCATGGTGCGCGGCATCGCCAAGTTTCTCGCGCAACACGCTGCGCACCTGGATACTTCGCCGGGTTCTCGATGGCTGAATGAAGTGAAGGCCACCAGAGAGAACGCCTCTGCGCTGCTCGGCGCGCTGCCGCAGCGGCCGCCGACGTTCTGCGTCGGCTGCCCCGAGCGCCCGGTGTTCTCGGCGATGAAGCTGGTGGCGCAGGACATCGGCCGCCCCCACGTATCGATGGACGTGGGCTGCCACGCCTTCGCCTCGTTCGAGCCGTTTTCGCAGGGCAACACCCTGCTCGGCTACGGCATGAGCCTCGCGAGCGCCGCCGGCGTAGGCCCGATGTCGGCGAAGCGGCCGGTGGCGGTGATGGGCGACGGCGGCTTCTGGCACAACGGCCTGCTGTCGGGCGTGGCCTCCAACCTGCTCAACCGCGGCGACGGCGTGCTGGTGGTGATGAAGAACGGCTACGCCTCGGCCACCGGCACGCAGGAGCTCATTTCCTCTCCCACCGAGGAGGCGCGCGAAGAAGCCCTCGGCCGCAGCGCCGCGCATTCGGACCGCACCATCGAGAACACGCTCAAGGGGCTCGGGGTGAAGTGGCTGCGCACGGTCGACAACTACCGTGTGGGCGACATGGCCAAGGCGTACAAGGAGGCGATGACCACCCCGCAGAAAGGCCTCAAGGTGATCGTCGCCGAAGGCGAATGCCAGCTCGAGCGGCAGCGCCGGCTGCGGCCGCAGGTCGCAAAGCTCTTGTCCGCGGGCAAAAGGCAGGTGCGCGTGAAGTACGGCGTCGATGAAGACACCTGCACCGGCGACCACTCCTGCATCCGCCTGTCCGGCTGCCCAACGCTCACCGTCAAGGACAACCCGGATCCGCTGCGCCGCGACCCGGTGGCCACCGTGACCGACGGCTGCGTGGGCTGCGGCCTGTGCGGCGAAAACGCGCACGCCGCGGTGCTGTGCCCGTCGTTCTATCGCGCCGAAGTGATCCAGAACCCCAGCCTGTGGGACCGACTGATGAGCCGAATCCTGTGAACATTCCCGATCGCCCCATCACCATCCTTATCGCCGCGCTCGGCGGGGAAGGCGGCGGCGTCATGGCCGACTGGCTGATGGATGCCGCCACGCAGTGCGGCTTTCCGGCGCAGGCCACCTCGATCCCGGGCGTGGCGCAGCGCACCGGGGCCACCACGTATTACCTGGAGATCTTTCCGGCAAGGAAGGAACACCTGAACGCAAAGGAGCCGGTGCTCTCGCTTACGCCCAGCCCCGGCAACGTGGACGTGATGGTGGCCTCCGAGCTCATCGAGGCCGGGCGCGCCATGCAAAACGGCTACGTGAGCCCGCAGCGCACCACGCTCATCGCCTCCACCCACCGCATCTACGCCACGGTGGAGAAGATGCAGATGGCCGATGGCCGCTTCGACAGCGAGCGGGTCGTCGCCGCCGCCGGCGAGCTGGCCAAAAACGCCGTGCTGTTCGACATGCGCAAGCTCGCCCAGGAAAGCGGCACCGTGATCAACGCGGTGCTGCTGGGCGCCATGGCGGGCAGCGGCGTGCTCCCGCTGCCGCGCGAAGCCTTCGAGCAGGCGATCCGCCGCGGCGGCCGCGGGACGGAGGCGAGCCTGCGCGGCTTCGCCGCGGGCTTCGGCATCGCCGCCGGACAGCAGCCGCTGCCGGCAGCGCCGGCGCCCCCCAAGCGCGCCACCGGGCTGGACGAGGTCATGCGCCTGGGCGTGCAGAGGCTGAAGGATTACCAGGGCGAGCGCTATGCCGCGCTCTACGAAGAGCGCATGAAGCCGTTCGTCTCGGGCGATGCGAAGCTCGCCGCCGAGGTGGCACGGCATCTGGCGCTGTGGATGGCCTACGAGGACATCATCCGCGTGGCCGACCTCAAGACGCGACCCAGCCGCTTCGAGCGCGTGCGGCGCGAGGTGGGCGCAAAGGCGCACGAGCCCGTGGTGGTGATCGATTATCTGAAGCCCGGGATCGAGGAGTTCGCCTCCGTGCTGCCGGCGTTTCTCGGCAGGAGGCTCATCGCCTGGGCTGAGCGGCGCGGCAAGCTCGACGCCTACAACGTCGGCATGCACATCAAGACCTCGAGCGTGTGGGGCTATCTGGTGGTGCGCTCGCTCGCCTGGCTCAAGCCATGGCGGCCGCTGAGCTACCGGTACGGCGAAGAGCAGCGGCTGATCGACGGCTGGCTGGGCCTGGTGGCCGATGCCGCCAAGCGCGATGCCGGGCTCGCGCTCGAGGTGGCGGAATGCGCCCGCCTGATCAAGGGCTACGGCGAGACCCACCGCCGCGGCAAGGCGAACTTTCTTGCCATCGTGGATGCGCTGATCCAGAACCCCGCCACCTCCAGCCCGCGCGAGCAGGCAGCCGCCATCGGCAAAGCACGCGAGGCGGCGCTCGCCGACCCCGAAGGCAAGGCGCTCGGCAGCGCGCTGGGCAAGCCGGTCGTCTGGCTCAAGCCCGTCGCCCGCACGTAGAATCGCTTTTTAGGAGGGATTTGCCCCATGGCTAGCGTTCCACAACCCAGCGTAGGCGCCGCGCGGCAGGAGCTGTACCGCCGCATGGATCGCAACAACCTCGCCCCGCTCTGGGAGGTGCTGCACAACCTCATCCCCAACGAGCCCTCGACGCCCTGCAAGCCGGCCCTATGGCGCTACCGCGAGGCGCGTCCGTACCTGATGGAGGCAGGCAAGCTCATCACGGCCAAGGAGGCGATCCGGCGCGTGCTGATCCTGGAGAACCCCGGCATGCGCGGCGAGTCGTGCATCACGCAGAGCCTGTACGCCGGCCTGCAGCTCATCCTCCCCGGCGAGATCGCTCCCAGCCACCGGCATTCGCAGTCGGCGCTGCGCTTCATCGTCGAGGGCTCGGGCGCCTACACCGCGGTAGACGGGGAGCGCACCACCATGCACCCGGGCGATTTCATCATCACGCCCTCGTGGACTTTCCACGACCACGGCAACCCGGGCAACGACCCGGTGGTATGGATGGACGGCCTCGACATCCGCATCGTGCAGACCTTCGGCGCGCAATTCCACGAGGTGTTCGCCGAGGAAGTGCAGCCGGTATCGCGCCAGGAAGGCGCGGCGACGGCGCGCTTTGGCAGCGGGCTCGTGCCGCTCGGCGCCAAGGCGCCCTTCGGCAAGACCTCGCCCATCTTCAACTACCCGTACGCGCGCAGCCGCGAAGCGCTTGACGGGCTGTCGAAAGACCAGGGTCCGGACCCCTGCCACGGCTGGAAGATGCAGTTCACCAACCCGCTCACCGGCGGCCACGCCATGCCGACCATCGCGGCGTTCATCCAGCTGCTGCCGAAAGGCTTCCGCACCCAGCCTTACCGCTGCACTGATGGCGCAATCTACTCGGTGGTAGAAGGGCGCGGCAAAGTCAAAATAAGAGACGAGTCGTTCGAGTTCGAGCCGCGCGACACGTTCGTCGTGCCGTCCTGGATGCCGATGACGCTGGAATCGCAGGACGAGACGGTGCTGTTCTCGTTTTCCGATCGCCCCGGCCAGGAAGCGATGGGCCTGTGGCGCGAAAGGCGAGGATGAACGCCCCGGCCGACAAGGCGCTTCTCAACCGCGCGTACAACAACCGGGAGCTGGTGCCGGACCACGGGCAATACTTCGCGCGCTGGGCCGAGGCCTCGGCCCGGGCGCGCAGCACCATGACCTGCCACCTCGATCAGCGCTACGGCGACATGCCGGGCGAGACCGTGGATATCTTTCCGGCGCGCAAGGGCGACGGCAGCTGCCTGATGTTCATCCACGGCGGCTACTGGCGCTCACTCGACAAGAGCGACCACTCCTTCCTTGCGCCCGCGTGGGTGGATGCCGGGGTGTCGCTGGCCGTGGTGAACTACGACCTGTGCCCCAAGGTAACCATCGAGACCATCGTGCAGCAGATGCTGCGCGCCAGCCGCTGGCTATGGCTGCATGCCGAGGACTACGGCATGGACCAGGACCGCCTGTACGTCGGCGGCCATTCGGCCGGCGGGCACCTCACGGCGATGCTGATGTGCGCGCTGTACCCGGCCCTGGACCGCGCCCTTCCCAAGGACCTGTGGAAGGGCGGCCTCGCCATCAGCGGCGTCTACGACCTGCGGCCGCTCGTGCACGTGGACTTCCTGCAGTCCGACCTGCGGCTGGACGAAGCGAGCGCGCTCAAGGTGTCGCCGGCGTTCATGACGCCCGCGACGCGCGCGCCGGTCATGACCTGCGTGGGCGGCGACGAGTCGAGCGAATTCCTGCGGCAGAACGCCATGATCGGCGAGCGCTGGCGCGCCGCCTTCGCGGGCGACATCCCGATGCCCGGCCGGCACCACTTTTCCGTCCTCGATGGGCTTGCCGAGCAGGCAAGCGCGCTGTTCGCCGGCGCGCGCCGCCTCATGAAGCTCGACAAATGAACCCGTACCTGCAATCCGCGCGCTTCGTGGACAGCGCGCATCCCGCCGTGGCGGCTTTCGCCGCCCGCAGCGCGAGCGGGCACAGCCATCTCGAGCGCGCGGTGTCCCTGTATTACGCGATCCGCGACGGCATCCGCTATAACCCGTTTCAGAATTTCATGCTCGACGACGCCTATCGCGCCTCGGCCTGCCTCGAGACCGGCGAGGGCTGGTGCGTGCCCAAGGCGGCGCTGCTGGCGGCCTGCGCGCGCGCGGTCGGCATCCCGGCGCGCGTGGGCTATGCCGACGTCAAGAACCACCTCACCACGCCGGCGCTCACCGCCAAGATGGGCACCGACCTTTTCGTGTTCCACGGCTTCGCCGAGCTGCTGCTCGAGGGCAAATGGGTCAAGGCCACGCCGGCGTTCAACCTCGCCCTGTGCACCAAGTTCCGGGTGAAGCCGCTGGAGTTCGACGGCAAGGCGGACTCCATCTTCCACCCGTTCGACCAGGACAACCGGCGCCACATGGAGTATGTGCGCGAGCGCGGCAGCTACGCCGACGTCCCCGCCGAGGAAATCAAGCGGGTTTTCCAGGCCACCTATCCGAAGTACTACAACCTCGGCCCCGACGCGCACAGGGAAAGCTTCGCTCCGGCCTGATGCGCTCTCTGCTGGAGGAGAGCTTCCGAGCGGCCGTTGCCGCCGCGGACCCGCTGCAGATTCTTCCGCGCCATTTGCCTCCTGCACCGGCAGGCCGCATCTTCGTGGCCGCCGCCGGCAAAGCCGCGGCTTCCATGGCCCTCGCCGCCGAAAGGCAGTTCACCTGCCCGATCGAGGGCATTGCCATAACGCGCTATGGGCATGGCCTCGGGACCCGGAAAATCCGCGTCATCGAGGCCGGCCATCCCGTGCCCGACGCCGCCGGCGAGGCGGGTGCACGCGAGGTGCTCGCGAAAGTAAAACGCCTCGGCGAGCAGGACCTCCTGCTCGCCCTGCTTTCCGGCGGCGGCTCGAGCCTGCTGTCGCTGCCCGCCCCGGACATCCCCATGGCGGACCTGACGGCCGTGACGCAGCAGCTGCTGAGAAGCGGCGCCGCCATCCAGGAGATGAACACCGTGCGAAAGCACCTCTCGGCGATCCACGGCGGGCGCCTGGCCGCCGCCAGCCGCGCACCGGTGGTGGCGCTGATCATCTCCGACGTGACGGGCGACGATCCCACGCACATCGCCTCCGGGCCCTGCGCGCCCGACCCCAGCACCTATGCCGACGCGCGCGAAATTCTGAAGCGGTTCTCGGTCACGCCGCCCGGGTCCGTGCGCGAGCGGCTGGAGAAAGCCGCCGACGAGACGCCCAAGCCCGGCGATGCGGTATTCGACAAGGTGCAGAACAAGGTAATCGCCACGGCGCACCGCTCGCTCGAAGCGGCGGCCGCCGTGTTCTCCGGCCGCGGCATCCAGCCCGTCATTCTGGGCGACACCCTCACCGGCGAGGCCGCCGAAGTGGCCAAGGTCTTCGCCGCCCTGGTGAGGGAGGTCAAAACGTATGGCGCGCCGTTCCGGCCTCCGGTCGCGCTCATCTCGGGCGGAGAGTGCACGGTCACCTTGCCGGCGGAGGGCGGGCGCGGCGGCCGCTGCGCGGAATTCCTGCTGTCGCTTGGGATCGAGACCGGCGGCGTGTGGGCCATTGCCGCCGACACCGACGGCATCGACGGCTCGCAGGACAACGCCGGCGCCATCCTTACTCCGGATTCGATGAAGCGCGGGGAGGACGCCAGGGCGCATCTGGCGCGGCACGACAGCTACGGCTTCTTCAGCGCCCTGGGCGACCTGGTGATGACCGGCCCGACGTTAACGAATGTCAACGACTACCGCGCCATCCTGATCGTCTGACGACTTATGACGGACCGCGCATGCCGGGCGCCCTACACTTTGCGCCATGGACCACACGGTACCGAGGCCGCCCGAAGGACTGCTGGACAACACGCCGCGGGCGGCGGCGCTCTACATCGGCCACGTCGCCGTGCCGTGCCGCAACCTGGAGGAAGCCGCGCGCTGGTACGCGGAGGTTCTCGGGGCGCAGCCGGTGCGCATCCTCAAGGACCGCGTCACCTTCAGCTTCGGCGGCGTGCTGCAGCTGGTCTGCCATCTGGAGCGGCGCGCGATCGCTGCCAACCCGCGCGCCTACCCGCGGCATCACGGCCTGACTTTCCTGCGCATGGCGGACTTTACCCGGCTGAAGGACCATATCCGCAAGCTGGGAATCAAGTTCTTCGTGCGCCCGGCGGTGCGCTTCGCCGACACCCCCCACGAGCACCACACCTTCATGGTGGCCGATCCCTCCGGCAACGTGGTGGAGTTCAAGTGCTACCTCCGGCCGGAGCATAGCTACTAGAACGTGGCCTAGGCGGCCTTCGCTTCTTTCTTTTCTCTCTTCTTGGCGGGCTTTTTCTCGTCCGCCTTCGGCGCTTCGGCGGCTTGCTCCGCGCGGTCCATCAGGCTCACGAGCGCGAGCGGGGCGTTGTCGCCCTTGCGGAACCCGGTCTTGAGGATGCGCAGGTAGCCGCCGTTGCGCTTGGCGAAGCGCGGGCCGAGGTCGTCGAACAGCTTGGTGACGATGTCGCGGTCGCGCAGCCGGTCGAAGGCAAGGCGCCGGTTGGCGAGGCTGGGCTTCTTGCCCAGCGTGATCATCGGCTCGACCACGCGGCGCAGCTCCTTTGCCTTGGGCAGCGTGGTGGTGATCTCTTCGTGGCGCAGGAGCGAGACCGTCATGTTGCGCAGCATGGCGAGCCGGTGGCTCGTGGTGCGGCCAAGCTTGCGAAGTCCGAGTCCGTGACGCATGGCTAGGTCCTGTGTTCCAGTCCGACGGGGGGCCAGTTCTCCAGCTTCATGCCCAGAGTCAGGCCGCGCGACGCCAGCACTTCCTTGATTTCGTTGAGCGACTTGCGCCCGAGGTTGGGCGTCTTGAGGAGCTCGGTTTCGGTACGCTGGATGAGGTCGCCGATGTAGTAAATGTTCTCGGCCTTCAGGCAGTTGGCCGAGCGCACGGTGAGCTCCAGATCGTCGACCGGGCGCAGCAGGATCGGGTCGACGGCGGGCGACTTGGGCTGCTCGGTGGGCATCGCCGTGCCCTCGAGCTGGGCGAACACGGAGAGCTGGTCCACCAGCACGCGCGCGGCGTAGCGGATGGCCTCCTCGGGCTCGATGGCGCCGTTGGTCTCGATGTCCATGATCAGCTTGTCGAGGTCGGTGCGCTGCTCGACCCGGGCCGACTCCACCGCGTAAGACACGCGCCGCACCGGGCTGAACGAGGCGTCGAGGATGATGCGGCCGATCCCCTTGGTTTCCTCGGGCAGGTAGCGCATGTTGCCCGGCACGTAGCCGCGCCCGGACTCCACCTTGATCTGCATCTCCAGCTTGCCGCCGGAGGCGAGGTGCGCGATGACGTGGTCCGGATTCACGATCTCGACGTCGTGCGAAGGCTCGATGTCGGCCGCGGTCACGGTGCCGTTGGTGCCCGACTTCTTCAGCGTGAGGATGGCCTCGCTGCGGTTGTGCAGGCGAAACACGACGCCCTTGAGGTTGAGCAGGATGTCGACCACGTCCTCGCGAATGCCGTCGAGCGTGGAGTACTCGTGCACCACGCCGGCGATCTGCACCTCGGTCGGCGCGTAGCCGGGCATCGAGGACAGCAGCACGCGGCGCAGCGCGTTGCCAAGCGTGTGGCCGTAGCCGCGCTCGAAGGGCTCCATCGTCACCCGGGCATGGTTCGGGGAAAGGTTTTGAACGTCAACAATGCGCGGCTTGAGAAATCCCGATTGCGGCATAAGCTCCGGTCCTGGTTACTTACCGATTACTTCGAGTACAGCTCGATGATGAGGCTCTCGTTGATGGTCGACGAAAGGTCGGCGCGCGCGGGCAGCGCCTTGAAGGTGCCCTTGAGACCCTTGGCATCCACTTCCAGCCAGTCCGGCAGGCCGCGCGACGAGGTCGCCTCGGCAGCCGCCTTGATGCGCAGGTGCTCCTTGGCCTTGCTGGCCACTTCCACCACGTCGCCCGGCTTCACCTGGTAGGACGGGATGTTGACGCGCCGGCCGTTCACCAGGATCGCGTTGTGGCGCACGATCTGCCGCGCCTCGCTGCGCGAGCCGCCGAAGCCCATGCGGTGCACGACGTTGTCCAGGCGCGATTCCAGCAGCTGCAGCAGGCGCTCGCCGGTGACGCCCTTGGAGCGCGACGCCTCGGCGTAGGTCTTGCGGAACTGCCGCTCCAGCACGCCGTAGATGCGGCGCAGCTTCTGCTTTTCGCGCAGCTGCTTGCCGTAGTCGGACAGGCGGGCACCGCTTTTCTGGCCGTGCTGGCCGGGCGCGTACGCCCGGCGCTCGACGGCGCACTTGTCGGTGAAGCACTTTTCCGCCTTCAGGAACAGCTTCTCGCCCTCGCGGCGGCACTGCCGGCATTTGGCGTCCAGGACTCTGGCCATGCTTTGCTCCTTAAACTCGGCGCCGCTTTGGCGGGCGGCAGCCGTTATGCGGGATCGGCGTGACGTCGGCGATGCTGCCGATCTTCAGCCCGATCGCGTTAAGCGCGCGCACCGCCGACTCGCGGCCGGGCCCGGGGCCCTTGATGCGCACCTCGATGTTCTTCACGCCGCATTCCTGCGCCGCGCGGCCGGCACGCTCGGCGGCCACCTGCGCGGCGAACGGCGTGGACTTGCGCGAGCCCTTGAAGCCGGCGTTGCCGGAAGTGGCCCACGACAGCACGTTGCCCTGGCGATCGGTGATCGTGATGATCGTGTTGTTGAACGAGGCGTGCACGTGGGCGATGCCCTCGGCCACGTTCTTCTTCACCTTCTTGCGCGCGCGCGCCTGCGCGGTCTGCTGCAGCTCCTGGCGGGTGGGCGCAGTCCTGGTGGCCATTAAGCGACCTTTCCTGCTTGCACGTTGAGCTTCACGGCGGCCTTGCGCGGCCCCTTGCGGGTGCGCGCGTTGGTGCGGGTGCGCTGTCCGCGCACCGGCAGGCCCTTGCGATGGCGAAAGCCGCGGTAGCAGCTCAGGTCCATCAGGCGCTTGATCGACATCGACACCTCGCGGCGCAGGTCGCCTTCGACGGTGAGGCGCTGCACGCTTTCGCGCAGCCGGTCGAGGTCGGCGTCGTTGAGATCCTTGATCTTGCGCGAGCCCTGCACGCCGGCGGCGGCGCAGATGGCCTGCGCGCGTGCGCGGCCGATGCCGTAGATCGCGGTAAGCGCGATCTCGGCGTGCTGGTGGTTCGGGATGTTGATGCCTGCAATTCGAGCCATATCGGGTACTTTCGGCGGAACCTGAAATTATAGCTGTTTGGTCAAGGTGTTATCAACCTTGGCGCTGTTTATGGCGCGGGTCGGAGCAAATGACGCGCACCACGCCTTTGCGTCGCACGATCTTGCACTTGCGGCAGATTCTCTTTACTGACGCCATCACTTTCATAGTCATCTCTCCTTACGTCGCCGCTCATTTCGCCCTGAAGGTGATGCGCCCCTTCGTCAGGTCGTACGGCGTGAGCTGCACCGTCACCTTGTCGCCCGGCAGGATGCGGATGTAGTTCATGCGCATCTTTCCCGAGATGAAGGCATGGATCACATGCCCGTTTTCCAGCTTCACCCGGAAGGTCGCGTTCGGCAGGTTCTCAACCACTTCCCCCTGCATCTCGATGACGTCTTCCTTGGGCATTATTCCCTTCAGCGAACCCCGGGCAGCCCGCCCTTGAAGTTGGCCTTGCGCAGCAGGCTCTCGTACTGGTGCGTCATGACGTAGGCCTGCACCTGCGACATGAAATCCATGGTCACCACCACGATGATCAGCAGCGAGGTGCCGCCGAAATAGAACGGCACGTTCCAGCGCAGGATCAGGAACTCGGGCAGCAGGCACACGGCGGTGACGTAGATCGCCCCGGCGAGGGTCAGCCGCGTGAGTATTTTCTCCAGGTAGCGCGCGGTCTGCTCCCCCGGCCGGATGCCCGGAACGAAGGCGCCAGACTTCTTCAGGTTGTCGGCCGTCTCCTTCGGGTTGTACTGCAGCGCCGTGTAGAAGAAGCAGAAAAACACGATCAGCGCGGCATAGAGCAGCACGTAGATCGGCTGACCGGGGCTCAGGGTGCCGGCAATGTCGCGCAGCCAGGTAAGCCCCTCGGTGGAAGAGCCGAACCAGCCGAGCAGCGTTGCCGGGAACAAAATCAGCGAGCTGGCGAAAATCGGCGGAATCACGCCCGACATGTTGAGCTTGAACGGCAGGTGCGAGCTCTGCCCGCCGTAGACCCGGTTGCCGACCTGGCGCTTGGCGTAGTTCACGAGGATCTTGCGCTGGCCGCGCTCGACGAAGCACACCACCGCCGTCACGACCAGCGCGGCGACCGCGATGAGCAGCGCGGTGAGCGGGTGCATCGCGCCGGTGCGCACCAGCTCGAGCGTGCCGGCAATGGCGCTGGGCAGGCCGGCCACGATGCCGGCGAAAATGATGATCGAGATGCCGTTGCCCAGGCCGCGCTCGGTGATCTGCTCGCCCAGCCACATCAGGAACATGGTGCCCGTGACCAGCGTGGTCACCGCGGTGACGCGGAACATGAGGCCCGGCTCGAGCACCAGGCCGGCCTGCGACTCCAGCGCGATGGAGATGCCGGTGGCCTGGAACAGCGCGAGGAACAGCGTGCCGTAGCGGGTGTACTGCGTGATCTTGCGCCGGCCGGCTTCCCCTTCCTTGCGCAGCTGCTCGAGCTGCGGGCTCACCGCGGTCATCAGCTGCATGATGATGGAGGCGGAGATGTAGGGCATGATGCCCAGCGCGAAGATGGTGAAGCGCGACAGCGCGCCGCCCGAGAACATGTTGAACATGCCCAGGATGCCGCCCTGCTGGCCGGCGA
The DNA here is from genome assembly GCA_965233185.1 of uncultured bacterium. Lineage (GTDB taxonomy): Bacteria > Pseudomonadota > Gammaproteobacteria > Burkholderiales > SG8-39 > SCGC-AG-212-J23. Next base: position 5,483 of record CBDDSA010000028.1, on the reverse strand, counting down.
ACAGGTCGGCCAGCACGTTGGGGTCGATGCCCGGAACGGGGATGTGCGCGCCGACGCGGAACACCACCAGGGCGAGCAGCAGGAAAATCAGCCGCTTTTTCAGGTCGCCGTACTTGGAGGCCTTCGCGACGTTGGGTAGGGCAGTCGCCATTACGCCGCGGGCGCCTGTTTCTTGGCCAGCTTCTTCACCGGCGCGGGCTTGTCGGCGACTTCCACCTGGCCGCCGGCGCCCTGGATGGCGGCGAGCGCGCCCTTCGAGACTTTCACGTCGCCTTTCACGCTCACCTTGCGGGTGAGCTTTCCGGACAGGATGATCTTCGCCCCGAGCGCCTTCTTCGACACCACCCCTGCGGCCTGCAGCGCCGCGAGGTCGATGTCGGTCGCCTGCAGCACCTCCAGCTCGGACAGCCGCACCTCGGCCACGTCTGCGCGGGTGAGCGAGGTGAAGCCGCGCTTGGGCAGGCGCCGGTGCAGCGGCATCTGGCCGCCCTCGAAGCCGACCTTGTGATAGCCGCCCGAGCGGGCGCGCTGGCCCTTGTGGCCGCGGCCGGCCGTCTTGCCCCAGCCCGAGCCCACGCCGCGGCCTACGCGGTGGCGGGTTTTCTTGGCGCCCAGAGCGGGCTTCAGTTCATTGAGTCGCATGTCTAGCCTTCGATCCGCACCAGGTAGTTGACGCGGTTGATCATGCCGCGCACCTCGGGGGTGTCGGCGAGCTCCACCACGTGGTTGATCCGCTTGAGCCCCAGGCCGCGCACGGTGTCGCGGTGGCCCTGCTTGCAGCCGGCCACGCTTTTCAGCAGCTTCACCTTGATCTTTTTCATCCGGTGACTTCCTCCACCGTCTTGCCGCGGCGCGCGGCGATCTCGGCCGGCGTATTCATGGCCTGCAGTCCGTTCAGCGTCGCGCGCACCACGTTGTAGGGGTTGGTGGAGCCGAAGCACTTGGCGAGCACGTTGGTGACGCCCATCACCTCGAATACCGCGCGCATCGCCCCGCGGGCGATGATGCCGGTGCCTTCGTGCGCCGGCTGCATCAGCACGCGGGCCGCGCCGTGCCGGCCGGTCACTGCGTGGTGCAGCGTGCCGTTCTTGAGCTTGACCTTGAAGAGCTTCCTGCGCGCCTCTTCCATCGCCTTTTGCACGGCGACCGGCACTTCGCGCGCCTTGCCCTTGCCCATGCCGATGCCGCCGTCGCCGTCGCCGACCACCGTCAGGGCGGCAAAGCCGAGCACGCGGCCGCCTTTCACCACCTTGGTGACGCGGTTCACCGCGATCATCTTCTCGCGCAGCCCGTCGCCGCGCTCTTCGGACTGCTGCATCCTGGGTTGGATTTTCGCCATAGTGCCTCTTTAGAACTTCAGGCCGCCGCCGCGGGCGGCTTCCGCCAATGCCTTGACGCGCCCGTGGTAGCGGTAGCCGGACCGGTCGAACGCGACGCGCTCGATGCCCTTTTCCTTGGCCTTGGTCGCGATGCGCTGGCCGACGACCTCGGCCGCCTTGCGCGTGCTGCCGTGCTTCAGCTGGCTGCGCACGTCCTTTTCCAGGCTGGACGCGGCGGCAAGCACCTTGTCGCCCCCTGGCGAAGTGATCTGGGCATAGATGTGCCCGTTCGTGCGGTGCACGGTGAGCCGCACCGCGCCGTTCTCGCGGATGCGGATGCGGGTCTGGCGCGCGCGGCGCAGCCTTCCGGTTTTCTTGTCGCTCATGGCCTGTCCTTACTTCTTCTTCGTCTCTTTCAAGACGATCGCTTCGTTCAGGTAGCGCACGCCCTTGCCTTTGTAGGGCTCGGGCGGCCGGTGGCCGCGCACCTCGGCAGCCACCTGGCCGACGAGCTGCTTGTCCACTCCGGTAAGCACGATTTCGGTCTGGCTGGGGGTCGCCACCTTGACGCCCTTGGGCATCTGGTGCACCACCGGGTGCGAGAAGCCCAGCGACAGGTTCAGCCTGTCTCCCTGCGCCTGGGCGCGAAAGCCTACGCCCACCAGCGCCAGCCTGCGCTCGAAGCCCTTGGTCACGCCCGTGACCATGTTGTACACCAGCGCCCGCATGGTGCCGGACATGGCGTTGGCGTGGCGCGAGTTGCCCAGCGCCTTGCACACCAGCTGGTCGCCTTCCTTGGTCAGCTCCACGTTGGGGTCGGCGGCGCGCGCGATGGTGCCGAGCGGCCCCTTCACCGAGATGCTGCCGCCGGCGATGTTGATGTCCACGCCTTTCGGCAGGGGAATCGGATATTTGGCAATACGCGACATGACTGTCCTTACGCCACGATGCAGAGCACTTCGCCGCCCACGCCGTCGGCGCGCGCCTTGCGGTCGGTCATCACCCCGCGCGAAGTCGACAGGATCGCCACGCCCAGGCCGTTCATCACCCGCGGGATGTCGTCGCGCCCCTTGTAGACGCGCAGGCCCGGCTTCGACACCCGCTCGAGGCGCTCGATCACCGGCTTGCCGGCGTAGTACTTGAGGCCGATGGCGAGCTCCTTGCGGATGCCGTTCTCGCGCAGCGCGAAGTCCTCGATGTAGCCCTCGTCCTTCAGCACCTTGGCGATCGCGGTCTTCAGCCTGGATGCCGGCATCACCGTCTCCACGTGGCCCACCATCTGGGCGTTGCGGATGCGGATCAGCATGTCCGCGATGGGATCGCTCATGCTCATTCGGTTCTCCTTACCCTCGTCCTCGTCTGCACTGCTTACCAGCTCGCCTTGATCACGCCCGGCACCTCGCCGCGCATCGCGAGCTCGCGCAGCTTGTTCCTGCCGAGGCCGAACTTGCGGTAGACGCCGCGCGGCCGGCCGGTCATGGCGCAGCGGTTACGCAGCCGCACGGGCGATGCGTCGCGCGGCAGCTTCTGCAGCTTGGCGCGAGCCTCTTCGCGCGCCTCGTCGGAGGCGCGCGAGTCCTGGATGATGTCGATCAGCGCCGCGCGCCTTGCCTTGAACTTCTCCACCGTCTGGCGGCGCTTCTGGTCGCGTAGCTTGAGTGCGAGCTTGGCCATGCTGCTCCTTCAGTGCTTGAACGGGAAGCGGAACGCGGAAAGCAGCGCGCGCGCCTCGTCGTCGGTTCTCGCCGTCGTGGTGATGGCGATGTTCATGCCCCGCAATGCGTCGATCTTGTCGTAGTCGATCTCGGGGAAAATGATCTGCTCCTTGAAGCCGAGGTTGTAGTTGCCCCGGCCGTCGAAGGCGCGGTTCGTCACGCCGCGGAAGTCGCGAATGCGCGGCATGGCGAGGTTCACCAGGCGGTCGAAGAATTCGTACATGCGCGCGCCGCGCAGCGTCACCATGCAGCCCACCGGGTAATTGGCGCGCACCTTGAAGTTGGCGATCGACTTGCGCGCCTTGGTGACCACCGGCTTCTGTCCGGCGATCTTCGCCATGTCGGCGAGCGCGTTGTCGAGGATTTTCTTGTCCGTGGTGCTTTCGCCCACGCCCATGTTCACGGTGATCTTGCGGATGCGCGGCACCTGCATCACGGTCTTGTAGCCGAACTTCTGCATCAGCTCGGGCACCACCTTTTCCGTGTAGTACACAGCCAGCCGGGCGGGCGGCGCCGGCATCTCGGGCGCGTCGCTGCGCGGCGCAGGAGCGGCGGCTTCGCGCTTCGCGTCCTTGCGGCCCGCCTGCTTGGGCTGCGCCTGCTTGGGCTCCTGCCTGGGCTTTGCCTCCTGGCGCTGCGACTTGTCGACTTTTTCCTTGGCCATGTTAAGCGTCCACCTGCTCGCCGTTGTCCTTGAACACCCGCACCTTGCGGCCGTCCTGCAGCGTCTTGACGCCGGTACGGTCGGCCTTCTTGGTCGCCGGATTGAACAGCGCGACGTTGGAGACGTGGATCGGCAGGTCCTTTTCGACGATGCCGCCGGTCTCGCCCTTCATCGGGTTGGGGCGCTGGTGCTTTTTCACCCGGTTCACGCCCTCGACCACCACGTGCTCGGCGTCGATGCGGCGCAGCACCGTGCCGCGCTTGCCTTTGTCGCGCCCCGACAGCACCATCACTTCATCGCCTTTGCGGATCCTTTGCATCAGAGCACCTCCGGCGCGAGCGACACGATTTTCATGAACCGCTCGGTGCGCAGCTCGCGCGTCACCGGCCCGAAGATGCGCGTGCCGATGGGCTCGAGCTTGGCCGTGAGCAGCACCGCGGCGTTGCGGTCGAAGCGGATCAGCGAGCCGTCGGCGCGCCGCACGCCCTTGGCGGTGCGCACCACCACCGCGTCGTATACCTCGCCCTTCTTCACGCGGCCGCGCGGCGCGGCGTCCTTGACGCTCACCTTGATGAGGTCGCCGATGGAGGCGTAGCGCCGCTTGGACCCGCCCATCACCTTGATGCACATGACAGCGCGCGCGCCGGTGTTGTCGGCGACATCCAGTACCGTTTGCATCTGAATCATCTGAGGTTCTCTCCACTCCAACTTGCATGGCCGCGCCGTGCAGTCTTGGACCCCCGTCAGGGGACCGGCATTCTAAACGGCCTTGGATTTCTCCACAAGGCGGGTGACGCGCCAGGACTTGGTGCGCGAGATCGGCCGGCACTCGGCGATCTCCACCAGGTCGCCTTCCTTGAACTCGTCGGTTTCCGTGTGCGCGTGGATTTTCTTGGACAAGGTGATGATCTTGCCCATCATCGGGTCCTTCACGCGGCGCTCGACGCGCACGGTGACGGTCTTCTGCATCTTGTCGCTGACCACCCGGCCGACCAGCTTGCGTTGATTCTTTGCAGGAGCGACGGTGTCGGTCATTTGCTGGCCTTCTCTCTCATGATGGTTCGCACGCGCGCGATGTCGCGCTTCACCTTCTTCATCTGGCTGGTGTTGGAAAGCTGCTGAGTGGCGAGCTGCATGCGCAGGCCGAACTGCGCCCGCAGCAGCCCCTCCAGCTCCTTTTGCAGCTCGTCGCCGTTCTTCCCGCGAAGTTCGCTTGGTTTCATGCGTCTACCCCAGGAGGCGCTGCACGACGATGGTGCGGAACGGCAGCTTCGCCGCGGCCAGCGCAAAAGCCTCCCGGGCGAGCGGCTCGAGCACGCCGTCCATCTCGAACAGCACTTTCCCCGGCTGGATCTCGGCGACGAAATACTCCGGATTGCCCTTGCCGTTGCCCATGCGCACTTCGGCGGGCTTGGACGACACCGGCTTGTCCGGGAACACGCGGATCCAGATGCGCCCGCCGCGCTTGATGTGGCGCGACATCGCGCGCCGCGCCGCCTCGAGCTGCCGTGCGGTGAGGCGGCCGCGGGTCGTGGCCTTGAGGCCGTACTCGCCGAACGACACCTTGGCGCCGCGCGTGGCGATGCCGGTGTTGCGGCCCTTCTGCTGCTTGCGGTACTTGGTGCGTGCTGGCTGTAGCATGCTCTATTCCTTTTTGTCGGCGCCTTCATCCTTGGCGACGACCTTCTTGGGTTTCTTGACCGTGGTCTTGGGCGCGGGCATGGCCTTCTTGTCGGCCTCCGGCCGCGGCCGCGCCGGGCCGCGCTTCGCGCCCGGCCTGGGCGC
>CBDDSA010000027.1:0-45019 GCA_965233185.1 uncultured bacterium | reverse complement strand
CGGCGCGCCGCGTGTCCGCTCTGCGCCTCGCGCTCGCGCACCGCGGCAAGCGCGCTGCGCTCCGCGGCGGTCTTCTCCTCGGCCGCGCCGCGGGCCTGCTCCTCGGCCTCCGCGCGCGCCCGCGCGTGCTGCGCCGCGGCGCTCTCCAGCTGGCTTCTTTCCTGGGAAAGACGCGTGGCGTTTTCGTCCGCCTCCTTCCGGGCCTGCGCCTGCGCGATGAATCCCTGCTCGATGTCCGCGCGCTCGGCGGCAAGCCGCGCGGCGTCCGCCTCGGCGGCAGCGCGCGCGTCCGCCTCGCGCTTGAGCTTCTCCTCGGCCGCCTTCTTCTCGCGTACCGCCTCGAGCGCGCGCGTCTCGGCCTGCACCTTCTCGCGCGCCAGGCGCCGCGCCTGCTCCTCCGCCGCTGAGCGCTCGCGCATCGCGGCGGCCGCCTGCGCCTCGGCCTCCAGGCGCCCGTGCGCGTGCTGCGCCGCTTCCTCCTCCTTGCGGCGCCGGCCTTCGGCGAGCGCCGCCGCCTTCTTCTCGGACTCCTCGCGCGCGCGCGCCTCCGCCAGCGCCTGCGCCTCGGCCCGCTCGCGCTCGGCCATCACGCGCGCGGCTTTCGCCTCGGCTTCCTGGCGCGCATTGGCTATGCGCCGCAGCTCGCCCTCGGCGACCTGGCGCTCGCGCGCGAGATCGAGAGCCCGCCGCTCCTCGCTGACCCGCGCCTGTACTCCGCGCTCGGCGTCGCGCTCGCTCTCGATGCGCGAGTGCAGCTCGGAGACCACCTCGCTGGTTTTCGCCATGCGCTCGCGCTCGGCCTGCTTCAGCTTGTCGAAGATCTTGCTCATGATTTCCTGGCCTTGGCTGCCGCCCTGGCCAGGGCGGCAGCGTCGACCTTAGGCTTCGCCGGCGATGCAGCGGCCGGGGCGGCCTGGGGTTTGACCGCCGCTGCACCGGCGTTGGCGGCGAAGTCCAGGTTGATCAGGTCGCCGAGCTGGTCGGCATAGGTCTGGCGCACCTTCTTCATCACCGGCAAGGCTTTCTTGAAGGCTTCCACCAGCTGGGGATCGTACTTGGTCCCGGCGCCGCGGATGATCTCGCCTTCGGCACGCTCCACCGGAATGGCGTCGCGGTAGAACTGGGTGGTGGTCATGGACTCGAAAGCGTCGACGATGGCCATGGCGCGGCCGGCCCAGGGAATCGCCTCGCCCTTGAGCCCCTGTGGATAGCCCGAGCCGTCCCAGCGCTCGTGGTGCGTCAGGGCGAGCGTGCGCGCGAGCTTGAGCAGCGGATCGTCCTGCTCGCCGACGATGTCGGCGCCGAGCTGCGGGTGGCGCTTGATGCGTTCCCAGTCGGGCGCCGACAGCTTGTCTTTCTTGCGCAGGATTTCGGAGGGCACGCCGAGCTTGCCGATGTCATGCAGCGGCGCGGCCTTGCACATCATCTCGGCGACCTCGGCGCGCGCGCCGGCGGCCTGCGCGATCAGCTTTGCGTAGTGGCTCAGGCGCACCACCCGGTTGCCCACGGCGGCACTCTCGTGCAGCTCCATGGCGCGCGACAGGCGGCGGATCAGCTCGGTGCGGGTGCTGTCGAGCTGCGCGGTGCGCTCCTGCACCAGGCGCTCGAGCTCGAAGCGCCGGTTGGCGAGCGCGATGTGGATGCGCACGCGCGCGCGCAGCACGAACGCGTTAAAGGGCTTGGTGATGTAGTCCACCGCGCCCATCTCGAAGCCCTCGACCTGCTGCTGCATGGTATTGCGCGCGGTCAGGAACACCACCGGGATGCTCGCCGTCTGGGCCTCGGCCTTCAGCGCCTGGCACACCTCGAGGCCCGAGACTTCCGGCATGTCGATGTCGAGGAGGATCAGGTCCGGGCGCGGCTCGCCGAAGGCCGCGGAGATGGCGTCGCCGGGGTTGTCGGCGGTAATCACCTGGTATTCCTCGCCCAGCGCCTTGCTCATGAGGGCGAGCAGGTCCGTGGCGTCGTCCACGCACAGGATGACCGGCTTGTCGCCGCTGCTCATGCTCTTTTTCTCACTTTGGCCGTGCCCAGCAGTTTCGCATGCGCGACGGGCTCCACGGGCTCGCCGTAGAAGAAACCCTGCACTTCGTCACACCGGTGGCGCCTCAGAAAGCGCACTTGCGCGTCGGTTTCGACCCCCTCGGCCACCACGTGCAGATGCAGGTTGTGACCGAGCGAGATGATGGCCTGCGCCAGCACCCCGCCGTCGCGCTCGTCGCCGGCGCCGATGTCGCGCACGAACGAGCGGTCGATCTTGAGCTTGTCGATCGGCAGGGCTCGAAGATACGCGAGGCTGGAATAGCCGGTGCCGAAGTCGTCCACCGACAACGTCACGCCGAGCGACTTCAGGCCTTGCAGCGTCGCGACGGCCGCGTCCACGTTGTGCATCACCATGCTTTCGGTCAGCTCGAGCTCCAGGTGCCGGGGATCCAGGCGCGCCTCTTCCAGCACGCGAGACACCAGGCGCACCAGGCCCTCCTGGCGGAACTGGCGGGCCGACAGGTTGACTGAAACCACACCGGGCTTCAGCCCCTCGTCGAGCCAGGCGCGCGCCTGGCGGCAGGCCTCGCGCAGCACCATCTCGCCGATCGGCACGATCAGTCCGGTTTCCTCGGCAAGCGGAATGAAGCGCGCCGGGCGCACCAGGCCCCACTCGGGATGCAGCCAGCGCACCAGCGCCTCGGCGCCGACCATGGCGCCGCTCGCGAGGTCGACGCGCTGCTGGTAGTGCAGGACGAACTCGCGTCGCTCGATGGCGCGGCGCAGGGCGCTTTCCATTGCGAGCCGCTCGGTGACGCGCTCGTTCATCTCGGCGGTGTAGAACTGGAAGTTGCTGCGGCCATGCTCCTTGGCGCGGTACATCGCGGTGTCGGCGGTCTTCAGCAGCGTGTCGACGTCTCTGCCGTCCTGCGGGTACAGGCTGATCCCGGCGCTGCAGGTAAGCGTCATCTCGCGGCCCTCGATCTCGATCGGCTCGGCGAGCTTGGCGGTGATGCGCTGCATGGCGCGGAAGATCACCTCCTCGTCAGCCTGGTCGTTCAGGATCAGCACGAACTCGTCGCCGCCCAGACGCGCCACGGTATCGCCGTCGCGCAGCACCGAGCGCAGCCGCTCCGCCATGCCCTTGAGCAGCTTGTCGCCCATCGAGTGGCCCAGGCTGTCGTTGACGAACTTGAAATGGTCCAGGTCGATGAACACCACCGCCACCGTGCGCGGCGCACGCTGCATGTACACCGCCTGGCGCAGGCGGTCGTGCAGCAGGTTGCGGTTGGGCAGGCCGGTGAGCATGTCGTAGTTGGCCTGGTGCTCGAGCTGCACCTGGTAGCGCTTGCGTTCGATCGAGTACTGCATCGAGCGCAGCAGCAGCTCGCGGTCCAGGCGTCCCTTGATGAGGTAGTCCTGCGCGCCGCTTTTCACCGCCGACAGCGCGAGCGTCTGATCGTCGTTGCCGGTCAGCACGATGATCAGCACGGCGGGCGAGTGCGCATAGACCTTGGCGAAAGTCTCCAGGCCGAAGCTGTCGGGCAGCGAAAGGTCGAGCAGCACGAGGCCGGTGCCGCCGGCCGAGAGGTGCTCCAGGCCCTGCGCCAGGCGCTCGGCGCAGTGCAGATGGAATGGGGCGCCCGGGTCCTCCGCGATCATCTCGCGGATCAGCCGGGCGTCCCCGGGGTTGTCCTCGATAAGGAGGACGTTATGCACTATCGCTTATTGGCCATTGGGCGGCAGCGTGACCACGGTCAGCCAGAATACGTCGATCGACTTCACGACCACGATGAACTTTTCCAGGTCGACCGGCTTGGTGACGTAGCAGTTGGCGTGCAGGTTGTAGGTGCGCAGTACGTCTTCCTCGGCCTTCGAGGTCGTGAGCACGACCACCGGGATGCGCTTGAGCTCGTCGTCGTTCTTGATGTCCTGCAATACCTCGCGGCCGTCCTTCTTCGGCAGGTTGAGGTCGAGCAGGATGATGTCCGGGCGCGGCGAGCCGGCGTGCTTGCCCTGGCGGCGCAGGAACTCCATCGCCTCGACCCCATCCTTCACCCAGTGCAGGTTGCTGTAGACCTTGCCCTCCTTCAGCGCCTCGCGCGTCAGGCGCTCGTCGCCGGGGTTGTCCTCGACCAGCAGGATCTCGACCGGCCTGTTCTCATTCACCATGATCACCCACCATTGGCTCTCTCCTTGGGAAGCGTGAATATGAAGGCGCTGCCCTCCCCGGGCCGCGACTCGACCCGGATCTGCCCGCCGTGACGCTCCACCACCTTCTTGCAGATGGCGAGGCCGATGCCGGTGCCCGGGTACTCCCCCTTGTTGTGCAATCGCTGGAAGACCATGAATATGCGCTCAAAATACTGCGGCTCGATGCCTATGCCGTTGTCGCGCACGCCAACTTCGAAGAATTTGTCCATTTCTGACACCGAGACGTGGATTCGCGGCGCCCGGGCCGCGCGGAACTTGAGCGCGTTGCCCACCAGGTTCTGGAAAAGCTGCGCGAGCTGCACCTCGTCGGCCGGCAGGGCGGGCAGGGGGTCGTGGGTCACGGCGGCGCCCGCCTCGTCGATGGCCGCCTTCAGATTGCCCAGGGCCCGGCGCAGCGCCTTTTCCAGGTCCACGGGCTTGAAGTCCTTCGCCTTGGTGCCGAGGCGCGAATAGGCGAGCAGGTCCTCGATCAGCTGCTTCATGCGCGCCGCGGCGTCGACGATGTAGCCCATGAACTCCTGCGCATCGGAGTCGAACTTCTCTGCGTAACGCCGTCCCAGGAGCTGGGTGTAGCTCGACACCATGCGCAGCGGCTCCTGCAGGTCGTGCGAGGCAACGTAGGCGAACTGCTCGAGCTCCGAGTTGCTCCGCTTGAGCTCCTCGTGCGCCTCCTGCAGCGCCGCCTCGGCCTGCTTCCTCTCCGTGATGTCGTCGAACATGGCGATCTCGTAGAGCGGCGCGCCGCCGTCGCCGCGCACCAGCGCCACCCCGAGGCTTACCCAGACGGTGCCGCCGTCCTTGCGCAGGTAGCGCTTCTCCACGCGCACCGACTCGCGCTCGCCGGCATGCACCCGCCGGCGCTGCGCGTCGGTCACATCGCGGTCCTGCGGGTGGGACACCTCCTTCACCGAGCGGCCGATGAGCTCGTCCTTACGGTAGCGCAGGATCTCGCACAGCTGCCGGTTGACGCGCATGAAGCGCCCGTCGAGCGACACGTGCGCGATGCCCGAGGCCGCGAGCTCGAAGGTGCTGCGAAACAGCGCTTCGCTTTCCTGCAGCGCGGCTTCGGTGCGCTTGCGGCCCGTGATGTCGTCGAGCACCGAGATGGCGTGCACCGGCCGGCCGGCGGCGTCACGCTCCAGGGCGATCACCAGGCTCACCCAGACCACCGCGCCGTCCTTGCGCAGGTAGCGCTTCTCCAGGCGCGCGCTGTCTGCCTCACCGCGCAGCACCCGGTCGCGCGGCTCGTCCGCGGCGTCGCGGTCCTGCGGGTGCGACAGCTCCTTCACCGTGCGGCCGAGCAGCTCGCCTTCGGAGTAGCCCAGGAGCTCGCACACCCGCGGGTTGACGCGCAGGAACCGCCCGTCCAGGGTCACCTGGGCGAGTCCGGTCCCGGCCATCTCGAAGGTGCGGCGAAAGCGCTTCTCGCCCTCGCGCAAAGACTCCTCGGCGGTCTTGCGCGCGGTAATGTCGTCGTAGACGGCGATTTCGTACTGCGGCGTGCCGTCGGCGGCGCGCTCCAGCACCATGGTGAAGGACACCCAGACGACCGAGCGGTCCTTGCGCAGGTAGCGCTTCTCGACGCGCACGGCGTCGATCTCGCCCGCATACAGGCGGATGCGCTGCTGGTTGATGACGTCCGCGTCGTCGGGGTGCGAGATGTCCTTGCCGGTGCGGCGCAGCAGCTCGTGGGCGGGGTAGCCGAGGATCTCGCACAGGCGGGGGCTGACGCGCGAAAAGCGCCGGTCGGTGCCGATGTAGGCGACGCCCAGGCCCGCCTTGTCAAAGGCGCGCTCCAGTACGCTGCCGGTTGCGGCTTCCCCCACCGGAGGATTCTAATCCTTCAGCCCACGCCTCGCTTCCGCAGCTCGGATTTAAGCACCTTGCCCAGCGAGTTGCGCGGCAGCGACGCCACCAATATCACATGGCGCGGCTTCTTGTACCCCGCGAGGAGCGACCGGCAGTGCTCGATGACGGCTTGTGCCTCCAGGCGCGCGCCCGGCCGCGGCTCGACGAACGCGGCTACCGCCTCGCCGTACAGCGGGTCGGGCACGCCGATCACCGCCGCCTCGGCGATGTCCGGGTGCAGGGCGAGCGCCTGCTCGACTTCCTTCGAATAGACGTTGTAGCCGCCGCTGACCACCATGTCTTTCTTCCGGTCGACGATATAGAGGTAGCCGTCGGCGTCCAGGCGCGCGAGATCGCCGGTGAGGAACCAGCCGTCGCGGAACGCTTGCGCGTTCGCCTGCGGCCGGTTGAAGTAGCCTTTCATGACGGCATCCTTGCCGCGCACCAGGAGCTCGTCGTTCTCTACTCTTACCTCGACGCCGGGCAGCGGCCGGCCGACGGTGCCGGGCCGCTCGAGCTGCTCTTCTAGGGTTGCGCTGGATACGGCCGCCTCCGACATGCCGTAAACGCCGTAGAAAGCCGTGTGCGGCAACAGCGCCGAAACCTCGCGCATGAGGGGCGCCGGGAACGCCTCGGTCGACACGATGACGCGCCGCAGGGAGCCGCATTTCGCGGGATCGGCCTTGATTGCCGGCAGCATCATGCGAATCACCGTCGGCGGCAGACCGGCCACCGTGATGCGCTCGCGCTCGATGATTCTCAGCGCTTCTGCAGGATCGAACTTCTCCATGATCACCAGCGTGCCGCCCAGGCCGAGCGCGTTCACCAGCCGGCCGATTCCGGCGCGATGCGCCAGCGGCGTGGTGGCGAGGAAGCGGTCGTCCTCGCCGATGCCCCAGGCGGCCACATGGTGCTCGACGTTTTGCACGACCACGTTGGCGTGCGTGTTGATCGCGCCCTTGGGACGCCCGGTCGTGCCCGAGGTATAGAGGATCAGGCAGTCGTCCGGATCGCTGCGCAGCGCCGCCTGCGAATCCTCGAGGATGAACTGCGCTTCCTGCGGCGCCAGGCGCGTGTTGACCGGCACGACCACCGCGCCCGCGGCCCAGGCGGCATAGGCCTGCTCCACGAATTCGATGCCGTTCGGCAGCTGCACCGCGATGCGCTCGCCGGCCCGGGCAGCGCCTTTGCGCTTGCCGATGGAGCGCTTGAGCTCGTCGTAAGTGAGGCGGCGCGCCCCGCACACCAGCGCCAGGTGGCCCGGCCGGCGCGCGGCGTGCCGGAAAAAAAGCTGTTCCAGCCGCACTCAGCGTTTTCTCTTATAAGTACCCAATCCCGGCTTGTAGGACTTTTCGTCGAGGAACTGGCGCATGCCCTCCTCGCGGCCGCGCTCCGGGTCCATGAACGTGGTCTGGTCGGACTTGGCGAACAGGTAGTCCGCCGCCTCGTCCCAGCCCATGCGCGAGGCATGGCGGAACGCGGTCTTCGCCTGCCGCAGGACCGTGGGGTTCTTGTTCAGCAGCGTTTTCGCCAGCGCCGTAACGCGCGGCTTCAGCTTCGAAAGCGGGACCGATTCGTTCACCAGGCGCATCTGGGCGGCGCGCCTGCCGTCGAAGGTCTCGCCGGTCATGATGTAGTACATCGCGTCGCGCTGGCCCATGACGGTCGAGATGGCCTTGCATACCACCCCGGCGGGAATGATGCCCCAGTTGATCTCCGACAGGCCGAAGGTCGCCTCGTCGGCCGCCACGGCAAGGTCGCAGGCGGCAAGCGGCGTGAAGGCGCCGCCGAAGCACCAGCCGTTCACCATGGCGATAGTCGGCTTGGGGTAGTGCAGCAGGCCGCGCCACTGCCACGCCGCGTTCAGCCGATAGACGCGCGCGCGCTCGACCGCGGTTGCGTTGTCGGTGGCGCGAAAGTAGTCCTTGAGGTCCATGCCGGCGCAGAACGACTCGCCGGCGCCGGTGAGCACCAGCACCTGGCAGCGCTCGTCGGTCTCCAGGCGGTCCATGAGCTCGGCCATCTCGCGCGCCATCTCGACGCTGATGGCGTTTTTCTTGTCCGGACGGTTCATGGCCACCCAGGCGATGCCGTCTTCGAAATCCAGCGCTACGGTTTTCATGGGTTGTACAGCCCTTTCACGGCCGCCAGGATGCAGATTCGCATGCGCGCGATCTTAAGCTCATTGGGTGGCGGGATTCACCCAATGCGAATCCGCATGGAGGGGACGGTCTCCCGGCGGCCCGGATTCGATGCGGAGCTATCGCGTTAACGGCGATACCGGTAGATTTCTTGCATGCGGCGTCAGGTGCCTGTTTCGTAGGGGTCGTTGTGGCCGGCGTACATAAGCGCGTGTTGCAAGAAGCTGCTCAAGTCGTCCACGGCGCTGAAAACCTTGCCCATGAGTTGAGGGTCGACCTCAAGGACTTGGCGGCTTGGATGCGGGGCCACAGTGTTCCACCAGCTAAGGTTTTCTTAAGGGCGCTCGATATCGTCGCCGCGGGGCCACTGTTGAAGCCGGATCGACAGCGTGGCCAGGATTGATCCTCATTGAGTGCGGGGATTCACCCAATGCCGATACGCCTCGAAGGATCAATAGCTAGGGTCATTCGGCCCTACGCTATATGGGCTACCGTACAGAGCGCGTGTGGCCGAACGACTACGATCCACTTGTGGCGGACCACCAAGACCCAAACCTATGGCTAGTGCAATTACTATCGGCGGCCACACGCCTGGGTAGCTCCCACCGGCTCGCACAACGACTGAACGTGGAGCATCGTCAGCTCCGGGTGTGGATGCGCGGAGAATCCGTGCCACCGGAGGCGATCCGGCCAGCGCTCAGCGACATCCTCGCTATGCCTACTAGCCACACCCACGTGGGAGCCACTAACCGCGCCAGCGATCCTTGAGCGTTGGGATTCGCCCGATGGCAATCCACCTCGAGGAGATTTCGAGGCGTCAAAAGGCGGCTAAAGCGGATGCCCTCAGGAATTGCATAGGAAGCCCATGGCTGAACGCAAATTGCTTTCGGCCCCGAATCCCGGTCCGGCCCGAGACCCCCCTCACATCGCCTCAGGAAGCAACCTCGAATTTTTTATTTGTCACCCTATTTTCGACCAATTAAGGGCAATTACGGGTCAAGGGTCGCTTGCTGAATTGACCTAGGTGTGTATGTGAGGATGCACAGGCATAAGGGAGGATCGAGGAAAGCCGTCTTCTGGAAATACCAGATCGAGCGACTCTTGGCTGCAGCTTCAAACTATCTCGATCGCGCCGCTGAACCCCTATACCGGAAGTCGGAAAGGTCAGCGTTTCACCAAAAAGTGCAACCATCCAGCAGCTGACTAACCTAGCAGTTCGCAGCCAGGGCATCCGTCCCGTGCCGACATGCATCCGATCCTAATAGAATCGCCGCATGGCAAACGAGCGGCCCCCGGTCGTCATTGCAGGCGCCGGGCCGACCGGCCTGATGTGCGCCATCGCGCTCGCCCAGCAGGGCATCCCGGTCGTGGTCTGCGAGGCGGAAGCCTCGCTGGCGCACGACCTGCGCGCCGGCACCTATCACCCGCCGACGCAGGAAATGATGGCGAAGTACGGCATCACCCAGCGCATGCACGAGCACGGGCTGCAGGTGCGCCGCTGGCAGATCCGCGAGCGGCGCGGCGATCTGGTGGCGGATTTCGACCTCGGGCTGCTTGCGGACCTGACGCCGTATCCCTACCGGCTCCATCTGGAGCAGCATCGCCTTACGCCGATCCAGCTCGATGTCCTGCGCAAGGATACCTCGGCGCAAGTGCATTTCGGCCACCGCGTCACCGGCTTCGAGCAAAAAGGCGGCACCCTCAGGGTCAAGGTGGAATCCGACGGCATTCCCGGAACGTTCGAGGCATCCTGGCTGATCGGCGCGGACGGCGGGCGCAGCACCGTGCGCAAGCTCCTGCCGGTCGATTTCGAGGGCTTCACCTGGCCCGAGCAGTTCCTGGTCGTCAGCACGCCCTACGGCTTTGATCGCCACGGCTTCGCCCTGAACGCCTATATCGCCGACCCGGTCGAGTGGTCGGCGATTTTCAAGATGCCCGATGCGGGGCCGCCGGGGGTGTGGCGCGTGGTGTTCCCGTGCGATGCCGGCATGCCGGACGACGCCCTGCTGGACCCCAGGCACGTGGAGTCGAAAATGCAGGGATTTCTCGCCCGCGCCGAGCCCTACGAGGTGCGCCACAAAGTGATCTACCGCGTGCACCAGCGGGTGGCGAGCGAATGGCGCGTCGGCCGGGTACTGCTGGCGGGCGACGCCGCGCACCTCAACAATCCGCTGGGCGCCTTTGGCCTGAATAGCGGCATCCACGACGCGGTCAACCTCGCCGACAAGCTGGGCCGCGTGTGGCGCGGCGAAGGCGGCGAGGAGCTGCTCGACCTCTACGTGCGCCAGCGCCGTGCCGCCACGGTCGAAGCGGTGCAGGCGATGTCGATACGCAACAAGCGCCTGCTGGAGGAGCGCGACCCGGCGGTGCAGCGCGCGCGCATGCAGGAGCTGGTGGAGATCGCCGGCGACCCGGCGCGCGCCCGCGTCCACCTTCTCGACAGCTCGATGATTTCAGGTTTGCGCAGGAGCCAGGAGATCCAATGAAAATCTGCCGCTTCGACGATAACCGCCTCGGCATGGTGCAGGGCGACCAGGTGCACGACGTCACCGCGGCGGCGGCGCAATTGGGGCCGTTCGGCTATCCGCTGCCGCGCTTCGATCCGTTCATCGCCAATTTGCAGGAGTTGAGGGCGAAGATCGAGGCCGCGGCGAAGAATGCCAAGAGCACGGACCTCTCCAAAGTGAAGCTGCTGTCTCCGGTGGCAAATCCGGGCAAGGTGATCGCGGCGCCGGTGAACTACACCAAGCACCTGCAGGAGGCGCTGGCGGACAAAGGCATCCACCACGGCAACCTGGTCAACGAGATTCACAAGGCGGGCATGTTCCTCAAGGCCACCAGCGCGGTGGTCGGCCCCGGCGAGGGGGTCACGCTCGTCCACACCGACCGCAGGAACGACCACGAAGTGGAGCTCGCGGTGGTCATCGGCAAGGCGGCAAAAAACGTCAGCGCTGCCCAGGCGCCCGCGTGTATCGCCGGGTATTGCATCGGGCTCGACATGACGATCCGCGGGCCCGAGGAGCGCAGCTTCCGCAAGTCGCCCGATTCGTATTGCGTCCTCGGACCCTGGCTCGCCACGCCCGACGAGGTGCCGGACCCTGGCGCGCTGGAGCTTTCCATCAGCGTAAACGGGGTGGTGCGGCAGCAGGCCCACACCAGCGACCTGATCGTGAACGTCGCCGAGCTGGTCGCCTGGGGCTCCGCCTTCTACACGCTGCATCCCGGCGACGTGCTGCTCACCGGAACGCCGCAAGGCGTCGGCCCGGTCAAGCCGGGCGATACGATGCTGGCGACCATCGAGCGCATCGGATCGATGAGCGTCGTGGTGTCATAAAAAAAAGCGGGGCCGAATGGGCCCCGCTTTCCGTTGCGAAACGACGCTTACTGCGACTTCTTCTCCGGCTCCTTTGGAGCGTCGGAGGAAGACGAGGCACTCGGCGGCGTGCTGGAACCCGAGGAGCTGCCGCTGCTCGGCGGGGTGCTGCTGGCCCCCGAGGAGCTGCTGCTGGGCGGGGTGCTCGACGACGACGGGCTGGAGGAGCTCGCGCCGCCCGAGGCCGAGCCGGAGCTCGACTTCGAAGGATCGGTCGCGCTGGGCGAGCTGGACGAGCTGCCGCCCGAAGGCGAGGTCGCCGAGGACGAGCTGGAGCCCGAGCTCGAAGGCGGCGTGGTCGACGCGCTGCCGCTCGTGCTGCCGCTGCTGCCGGTCGTCTTGCCGGTACCGCTGTCCTGACCGCACGCCGCCAGGCCGAAGGCCAGGGCTACGGATGCTGCAATAAGTGAAAGCTTCATGAATCCTCCATGGTTGGGTATACGAAAGAAAGCAGCAAAGAACGGGCCCGGGCTAAGTCCCTGAAACGAGGGACGCAATACCCGGACCCGTAGAACTTCTTACTTGCTGCCCGGGGGGGTGGAGCGCTTGGACGAGGAGTCCTGCGCACCGCTTGCGCCGCCCGGGGTGCGGCCCATGCTGCCGCTGGAGCCCGACGAGCTCGAGCCGGTAGCCGACGATCCGCCCGAGGCGCCGCCGGAGCCTTCCTGACCGCAACCTGCCAGCGCCCCTGCGAGCGCCATCGAAACTGCTGCTACCAATGCCGTGACTTTCATGATCACCTCCATGGTTGGAAACGCAACCGAACGGAGCAAGGAATGGACCGCGAGGCGCAATTCACCCAGGTCGTGCTGTATACGGACGGCGATGGTCGGGCGAAATTCAAGGAGCAGCCTCTCGGGCTGCGCGAAGGTACGCCGCAGGCGCGGCTATCCGCCATCCTGCCGGCGACCGGATTGCAGCTGCGGCATAGTCCGGTCGGATTCGCGAGCAGCTTTCACTGCACCCCGGCGCCCCAGTGGGTATTCATCCTGCGCGGCGAAATGGAGATCGGCCTGCAGGACGGCAGCTCCCGCCGCTTCGCGCCCGGCGAGCACTTTTTTTCGGCCGACTTGCTCCCAGAGGGTGCGAGCTTCGACCCGAAGGTTCACGGGCACCGCAGCGCGCAGCGCGGGCCGGACCCGCTGGTCACCCTTTTCCTGAAGGTCTAGGCCGCCTCGACCGCCCCAAGGCGCGGCTCGTAGCCGTTCTTGCGGGCGGCGCACACGCACTCGTAATACAGCTCGTAGCTCTCCTGCGACTCGCGGACCTTGCCGTCGGCCGCCACGTGGCGCCATTTCCAGCGGAACGACTTTTTATGGGGGACGTGAAAAATCTCGCAGTGCTTCATGGCTCTCCAAGGGTTGGCCTTCTTTATACCGGTTAGCCGGCTGGCGCGAAGTCGCCAACCCGAGGGATCGGAAGTGGTGGAAAACGCCATGTCGGGATGTGCCGACGTCAAACGACCAGCCGCGTGGCCACCGCAATCGCCAGGCCGACCAGGCCCCCGACCACGGTGCCGTTGATGCGGATGTACTGCAAGTCGGCGCCCACGTGGCGCTCCAGCTCCTCCACCAGCCGCGTTTCCTGCCAGGCATTGATCTGGTCCTCGACGAAGCGGCCGATGCCCGCGCGGTGCTCCTCCACCAGCGGGGGAATCGCCGCGAGGATCTGCTCGTCAAGCCATTGCTGGATGGCGGCATCGGCCTGCAGCAGCTCGCCGAGCTGGCGCAGTAACGCGGCGCCTTTCGTCTCCACGAGCGCCTGCTCGTCGCGCAGCCAGGCGCGCAGCTCGTCCCAAAGGCCGCCGACGTAGGCCGCCAGGGCCGGACTATCGAGCACCTCGTCGCGCAGCCGGTGCACGCGCTCGCGCATGGCATCGTCGCTTTTCAGCTTCTCCACGAACTGCAGGACAAACGCATCAAACCGCGCGCGCAGCTCGTGGTCACGGTCCTGGCGCACCTCGGAGAGCTTGCGCAGCGCCACGTCGACTATGCGCAACGCCGCCCTCTCGTCGAGCTTCAGGTGGAACAGATCGCTCAGGTACTTGAGCAGCGGCGCGCTTCCCGCCACCTCGCGCGCAATGAAGCGCCGCGTATCCTCGCGCGCAAGAACGTCGTCGAGCGAGGCGAGCGCCTCGTCGAGCAGCGCGTGGTGGCGCCGGTTCTCGGTCAGCACGTCCAGCAGCTGCGCAAGCGCCGAGGCGATGTCGGCGCGCCGCGCGGCCTGCGCTACCGTGCGCAGCAGGAAGCCGCGCACCCGCGCGTCATTGACGGCGCCTGCCGCATAGGCGAGCAGCCGCGCCAGGTAACCGGCGAGCATGCCGGCGCTGGCCGGCTGCACCAGCCAGCCGCACAAAGTGCGCGCGGGGCGAAATGCGGCGATGCGCGCTACCACGGCCTGCGAAGAAAGGAAGTTCTGCTGGAGGAACGCCGACAGTCCGGCGGCGATGCGAGCCTTGTTGCGCGGGATGACCGCCGTATGCGGAATGAACCTCAGGTTGAGCGGGTGGCGAAACAGCGCCGTGACCGCAAACCAGTCGGCGATCGCGCCGATCATGGCCGCCTCGGCGGTGGCGCTGACATAGAAGAGCCACGGATGGCGCGGCTCGAACCAGGCCGACACGGCGTAAACCAGGGCGGCGAGCACCAGCAGGCCGGTCGCGACCCACTGCATTCTGCGCATGCCGGCTACCTGCGCAGCAGGGTTCGGCGCGCGCCGTTGCGCGCCATCAGCTCCGATACGCGCTCCCAGTCGCGCGGCTCGCTCACCACGCTGAGCTCGCAATTGGCCACTTCGCGCGGGTCGGACACTGCCATGGCGTCTTCGAGGTCCAGGCGCCGCAGCGCGATGCGATGGCGGGCGACGCCGGCCTCGATGAGGTGGGTGCAGGCGTCCTCGGCCGCATCAAGATCGGGGAAGTAGCCGACGACGGTCCTGCTGGGCATGGCGTTATTGTTGCAAAATCCATTCCATCATGAAAATCACCGCCATCCAGTCGTCCCTGCTCACCGTCCCCACGCCCCGGCCGATCGCGCTGGAGTTCCCGGTCCACAAGCTGGTGGTCGCCGAAATCCAGACCGACGCCGGTCTGCAGGGCCTGGGCTACAGCCTGGTGTTCGGCGGCGGTGGCGCCGAAGCTGTGCTCGCGTATCTCGACGCGCGGCTAAAGCCCCTGCTGCTCGGCGAGGACCCGCGGCAGGTCGAGGCGCTGTGGGAGAAGATGTACCGCGGCGACCGCGGCGTGCGGCGCGTGGGCATTGCCGGCATGGCGCTATCGGCGCTGGACATAGGGTTGTGGGACCTCGCGGCGAAAGCCGCCGGCATGCCGCTGTACCGGCTGTGGGGAGGCTACGCCGAGCGCATCCCGGCGTACGGCAGCGGCGGCTGGGGCAAGTACACCGAGAAGGACCTGATCGAGGAGGCCGAGCGCTACGCCGCCCTGGGCTGCCGCTATTACAAGATGAAAATCCACCACCCCGACCCCAGGACCAACCGCGCGCGCGTGGCCGCCGTGGCGAAAGCGCTGGGCCCGGGGGTGCGCATGATGGTCGACGCCAACCAGAAATACGACCTCGAAACCAACGTGCGGCAGGCGGCGCTGCTCGAGGAATTCGACCTGGTGTGGTACGAAGAGCCGGTGCTGGCCGATGACCTGCAGCTGTGCTCGGAAGTGGCCCAGCGCATCCGCATCCCGGTTGCGACCGGGGAGAACCACTACACCCGCTATGAGTTCCGCGAGCTGATCGAGCGCAAGGCGGCGCGCTACCTCATGCCGGACGTGTGCCGGGCCAACGGCTACAGCGAGACGCTGAAAATCGGCCACCTGGCCGCCGCGCACGGGTTGCAGGTTTCGCCGCACGTGGTGCACGAGCTGTCGCTGCAGATATGCGGCGCGCTGTCCAACGGCTTCCTCGTAGAGCTCATCGACTGGACGCCGCCGGACCTGTTCGAAGAGATGCCCCAGTGCAAGGACGGGCACTTCGCCATCCCTGACCGGCCTGGCCACGGCATGGCGCTCGCCAAAGGCGCCATTCAGAAGTACCGGAAATAGATCGGGGCCAGAGCCTGCGCTCCGACCCCGATCCCCTCCCTTGTTGTTGTTTCAGCCCTTGGCCAGGATGCGGTCCAGGCGCTGGAGGTCGTTGATCACGCGCCACTCGGAAGCGCCCGCCGCCACCACGCGCTTCTCCCAGGCTTCGAGGCGGCCGAGGTAGCGGCGCGGATCGACGTTGTCGGTCCCGAGCTTCACCACGTTGACCGCGACCACGCGGATATTCTTGAGGCTGATGGGAAAGTCGCGCTGGGTGACCTTGTCGAGCTCCTCCTGCATGTCGGAGAACACGATGATGGTGCGCGTGCCGGCGCCCGTCTCGTTCAGGTACTCCGCGCCCTGCAGCAGCCCGCCGGTAATGTCGGTGTAGCCGCTGCCCGGCACGCGGCGAAACGCCGCGTCTACCGTATCGCGGAAGGCCCGCTTCTGCGCGTTCGCCTGCGAAGGACGCACGTCGAACGTCGCCTTGGCGATGATGTCCTTCTCGCTGAAGCTGCGGCTCTTCACCCGGGCCACAGCGAGCGAATCGCCCGGCTGCAGCGTGCCGAGCAGGTAGTTGATGATGAGCTGCGCCTTGTTGGCTTCCTGCGCGTAGGTGCCGGAGGTGTCCACCAGCATGTATACCGCGTGGGCGTGGTTGCGGGCATCGCCGCAGCCGGTTCCCGCGAGCACGAGGGCGGGAAGCGCGGCGAGGAATTGTCGCTTTTTCATGGCTGGGCTCCTAGGCGTGGGTGCGTTCGATGTCGACGTCCACATCGGCCATGCGCCGCGGCGCGCGCCCCTCCTGGCCGACCAGGCGACCCTTCACCATGCGCTCCACCAGCAACGGCACCACGATGGCGACGTCGTACAGGCGGACGAGCAGGCGGCTCAGGTTGCGCGCCACGTTGCCGACGACGCGCATCAGGAAGGCGAGCACGCGCACCATTGCCATCAGCAGCACGCCGCCCACGGTGCGTCCCGAATGGATCAGCGACTCCAGCGGGATGGCGATGAAGGCGAGCGCGAAAGGCAGGATGAAGCCGAGCAGCATCTGACCGGCGGTCGGGATGCTGCCGACCCAGCCGTCGGTGGCGGTCTGCGCCTGCACGGTGGCGAGGGACTGCAGCAGCGCCTGCTTGTCGGCGATCAGCAGGTCGCGCATCAGCGCGAGCGCCGCTTCCACGCCGGCCAGGGTCACCAGCAGCCCCAGCGCGATCCACAGCATGCGCTGGCGCACCCGGTCGTTCAGGTTGGCGATGCGCGGGAAGAGATGCGTGATGCGCATCGCCTCGAGCAGGAACAGGCCCATCGACGCCTCGACGAAGATGATCACCAGCGCCGCCACCTCGGAGGTGCGCAGGGTGCTCGTGATGTAGTCCCCGGCGCCGACCATTTCGGACATCGGCAGCGCGATCAGCTTGAAGTTGATGAACGCGCCGCCCGCCGCCACCAGCATCACCAGCGCCGAGATGGCGAACTGCGTGAATGCCGAGACCGTGAGCGCGTGCTGCGCCTTGTCGGTGCCGGCATTGATCTGCTCGTACTTCGCCATGTGGGCGTCTACGCCCTTGACGCTGCTCTTGAGCTCGGCGACGGTCTTTTCCACCTGCGCCAGGTTCTTGTCCACCGAGCGCCAGAAGGGCATGAAGCCCTCGAGGATCTTGTGGCGCTCTTCGTAGGCCTTGCGGTACTCGGCGATCGCCTTGTCGTGGATCGCGTTGACCGAGCGGTTGATCTCCTCCAGCACGCGCAATACCACCTCGCTGCCGGCGGACTTGATCTTGGCCATCGAGGTCACCGCGTCGGTCCAGTCGGGCGGCGTCGGCGGCACCTCGCCGCACTTCTTGTAGTCCTCCTCGATGCGGGTGATCTCGTCGAGGAGCTTTCTCTGCAGCGCCGGGTAGCCCTGCAAGTCGCGCGTCACGAGCGCGCCCAGGCGCTCGAATTCCCGCTCGATGCGGTGTCCCACCTCCTGGCGGCCCTGCGCGAGCAGCACGGCCTTGTTGCGCTGGTGGATCTCCGCCGCGGCCGCACCCAGCCAGCGCGCGGCCATGCGCAGCGGCCCGCCCAGCGCGGCCCCCAGCGAGCGGATCAGCGCATGCATCGGCGCGCGCGCGGCGTACAGGAACGCCATGGCGACCACCGCCAGCACCAGCACGGACACCGCGAAATTGTCAGGCCAGACCATCCAAGCTTGAGAGCTCATTTTTCGAATCCCCTTTCCGCGTACAAGCTAGTGCAGAAATTCGCGGAGCGCTCGACAAACTGCGGGGTTTGGTGAACTATGCCTTCAGAAGGGCGCGGAAAAAGTCCCGCCTGTTGGCAAATTGAGACGCTGAACCCGATGATCCTCGAAACCACCGTCGTAGGCAGCTACCCGCAACCCCACTGGCTGGTCGACCGCGCGAAGCTCGGCTCCAAGGTTCCGCGCGTGCGGCAGCCGGAGGTCTGGCGCGTCGAGCCCGCGTATCTCGAGCAGGCGCAGGACGACGCCACGCTGGTCGCGATCCGCGACATGGAGCGCGCCGGCATCGACATCATCACCGACGGCGAGATGCGGCGCGAAAGCTATTCCAACCGCTTCGCCACTGCGCTTGAAGGGGTCGACATCGACAACCCCGGGAGCACCATCAACCGCAGCGGCGCGCGCTCGGTGGTGCCGCGCATCCGCGGCCCCATAAGGCGGCGCTTCCCAGTGGAGGTGCGTGACGTGCAGTTCCTTCGCAGCAACACCTCCCGCAGGATCAAGATCACGCTGCCCGGCCCTTTCACCATGGCGCAGCAGGCGCAGGACGACTATTACGGGGACGAAGAAGCGCTCGCGATGGCGTTCGCCGAAGCCGTGAACGAGGAGCTGCGCGACGTGAAGGCGGCCGGCGCGGATGTCGTGCAGCTCGACGAGCCATGGCTGCAGGCACGCGCCGAGCGCGCCGCGCGCTATGGCGTCAAGGCCATCAACCGCGCCTTGCAGGGCATCGAGGGCACCACCGTGGTCCACCTGTGCTTCGGCTATGCCGCCGCGGTGAAGGACAAACCGAGCGGCTATTCCTTTCTGCCGCAGCTCGCCGACACCACGGCCTCGCAGGTTTCCATTGAAGCCGCGCAACCGAACCTGGATCTGTCCGTCCTCAAGGAATTGGCTAAGAAAAGCATCATGCTGGGGGTCATCGATCTGGGCACCGAAAGCGTAGAAACGCCCGAGACGGTCGCGCAGCGCATTCGCGCCGGGTTGAAGCAAGTGCCCGCCGAGCGCCTTGTGGTAGCGCCCGATTGCGGCATGAAGTATCTGCCGCGCAACGTCGCCTTCTCGAAGCTGAAAGCGCTGGTCGACGGCGCATCGCTGGTCCGCCGCGAGCTTGGCTGACGTTTATTGCTCGTATTTGTAGCCGACGCCGTAAAGCGAGTGGATCACCTCCCGCTCGGGGACCACGGCGGCGATTTTCTTGCGGATTTTCTTGATATGGCTGTCGACGGTGCGGTCGGAGACTACGCGCTCGTCCCGGTACATCGCGTCCATGAGCTGGTCGCGCGTATAGATGCGACCGGGGTGCGCGGCAAGCACCTTCAGGAGCTGGTATTCGACGGCGGTCAGCCCGAGGTCCTTGCCGGCCAAAGTGGCCCTGAAGCCGGCATCGTCCAGCACGAGGGCGCCATCTTGCGGGACGACACCGCGCCTGGCCCGCCGCAGCACCGCCTTGGCCCGCGCCACCACCTCGCGCGGGCTGAACGGCTTGCAGATGTAGTCGTCGGCGCCGAGCTCGAGGCCGAGCAGCCGGTCGATCTCGTCGACCCGCGCGGTCACCATGATGATCGAGAGCTCCGGGTCGCGCGCCCGCAACGCCTTGCATACCTCGAGCCCGTTCTTGCCCGGCAGCATGAGGTCCAGCAGCACGAGTTCCACCGGGTGCTCGCGCACGTAGGGCTCGGCTTCGTCCCCGCGGTGCAGCACCGAAACCTCGAAGCCTTCCTGCACCAGGTAGTCGCGCAGCAGGCTCGCGAGCTTCGCCTCGTCTTCGACGATCAGGATGCGTTCGGCCATGCGGGAAACCTCAGCTCGATGCGCAGCCCGCCCAGCGTGCTTGCGCCGGCCGTAAGGGTACCGCCGTGCGCCTGGACGATGGCATGGGCGATCGCCAGGCCGAGGCCCGAGCCGCCGCCGGCGCGGCTGCGCGAGCCTTCGACCCGGAACAAGTGCTCGGTGAGCCGCGGCAGGTCTTCTTGCGGCACGCCCGGCGCGCTGTCTTCCCAGGTGAGCAGGTTGCCGCTGGACGCGATCCTGACTTCCCCGGGCGCGTCGGTATAGCGCAGGCTGTTCTGCAGCAGGTTGCTGAAAACCTGCGCCAGACGATCACCATCACCCGAGACGACGAAGCGCTGCAGGTCCAGCCGGATGGCGAGGCCTTTCTCCTGCAGCGCGCCGCGCTGGGCCTCGACCACGTCGTGCACGATCTCGGCGAGATCCACCGCCTCCTTGTGGTAGCTGAGCGCGCCGAGGTCGGACAGGGACAAGGTGTGCAGGTCGTCGATCAAGCGCGCCAGACGCGCAGCCTCTCCGGCGAGCGAGTTCACCGCCTCGCGGTCGAGTGGGCGCACGCCGTCCTGCAGCGCCTCGATCTCCCCCCGCACGATGGAAAGCGGCGTGCGCAGCTCGTGGGCGATGTCGGCGATCCATTTGCGGCGCGCCTGGCGCGCGGCGGCGAGCGTCCCGGCAAGGGTGTTGAAGTCGCGCGCCAGGCGCGCCAGCTCATCGTGGCCCTCCGGGCGCAGGCGCACGTCGTAATTGCCCTGGATCAGGCTTTCGGTGGCGCCGGCCAGATTGCGGATCCTTCTGGACAGCCAGCCGGACAGGCCCGCGCCGAGCAGCAAGGCGGCGGCCAGCATGCCAAGGCCGATGGCGGCGAAGGCGTAATGCTGGCGCTGCAGGTACAAGCGCTCGATGGACTCGAGTGCCTCGGGCCGCGGCACGTAGCCAAGGTAGCCCACCGGCTGCGCCTGCCATTCGATCGGCTTCATCACCGCCCGCGCGAAGTTTTCGGGACGGCCGACGAGCTGCGTGCCGTCGGCGTCGAACAGCATGAGGCGGGGGTCGATGGTCACCGGCGGCAATCCGACGGTCTCGCGGATCAGCTCGAACCAGCGGCGCCGGTCCTCGGCCACCCATTTCCAGCCGCCTTCGCGTGCATGGCCTTGCGCCAGGGTCTCGATGAACGGCTGCAGGCGCGCCTCGTCGGCGCGGTTGACGTAGTCGACGAAGCCGCGATCGAAGCTCCAGCTGAACACCAGATAGGCGATGAGCGACAGGGTCGCGGTGCCTCCCGCAATCGCCAGGAAAAGCTTGACGCGCAACGTATCCACGGGGCGAAGCCTACGCCTCGATCGTGGAAACTTTGTGCAACTGCATTTTCACATTGCATGCACAATCGGTACGCTATCCCCCTCCAGACTGCAAGCCATGAAGAAAGCGCTTATCGGGATCCTGGGCGCCGCGGTGGTGGCCGGCGGCGCGGCCTGGTTCGCCTGGGCGAAGACCGCGCAGCGCTCCGCAGCGCCCGCCACCGCGGTGGTGCAAAAGGGCGATCTCGAAGACACGGTCAGCGCCACCGGCACGCTGCAGCCGCGCGACTACGTCGACGTGGGCACGCAGGTTTCCGGGCAGGTGAAGCGGCTGCACGTGGAAATCGGCGACCGGGTCGAGCGCGGCCAGCTGCTCGCCGAGATCGACTCCACCGTGTACCAGACGCGCGTGGAGGCGACCCAGGCGCAGCTGAAGAACCAGCAGGCGCAGCTCGCGGAGCGCCAGGCCAACCTGCGCCTCGCGGAGCAAAGGGCGCAGCGCCAGGCCAACATGATGCGCGAGCAGGCGACCACCGCCGAGGCGGTGCAGGTGGCGCAGGCCGAGCTCGCCGCCGCCAAGGCGCAAATCAATTCGCTGAAGGCGCAGATCCAGCAGACCGAGTCGACGCTGCGCGGCGACCGGGCCAACCTCGAGTACACGAAGATCCACGCGCCGATGGCGGGCACGGTGGTGACGCAGGCGGCGAAGCAGGGCCAGACGCTCAATGCCAACCAGTCCGCGCCCATCGTGTTGCGCATTGCGGACCTGTCCACCATGACGGTGCAGACCCAGGTCTCGGAGGCCGACGTGTCGCGGCTGCGCCTGGGCATGCCGGTCTACTTCACCACCCTGGGCGATGCGCGCAAGCGCTGGTACGGCAAGCTGCGCCAGATCAATCCCACCCCTGAAGTCGTCAACAACGTGGTGCTCTACAACGCGCTGTTCGACGTGCCCAACGCGGACGGCACGCTGATGACCCAGATGACCGCCCAGGTGTTCTTCATCGTCGCCGAGGCGAAGGACGCCGTGCTCGCGCCCTTGAACGCGATCGGCCGCGGCAACACCGTGCGCGTGGTCCACGAGGATGGAACGGTCGAGACGCGCGAGGTCAAGCTGGGCGCGCGCAACCGCGTCATGGCGCAGGTGGTGGCCGGCCTGCAGCCGGGCGAGCGCGTGATCACCGGCGAGCGCGCGCCGCAGGGCGCCCGCGCCGCTTCCGCCGCGCGCACGCCGAAGATGGGGCCGCGGCTGTGATCGAGCTGCGCGGCGTCACCAAGACGTTCAAGAACGGCGAGCTGGAGGTCCAGGTGCTGCACGGCATCGACCTCGACATCCGCGCGGGCGAGTTCGTCGCCATCATGGGCGCCTCGGGCTCGGGCAAGTCCACGCTGATGAACATCCTCGGGTGCCTCGACCGCCCGACCGGCGGACGCTACCTTTTCAACGGCCGCGACGTCTCCGCGCTCGGGCGCGACGAGCTCGCGCGCCTGCGGCGCGAGGCCTTCGGCTTCGTATTCCAGAGCTACAACCTCATCGCCACCGCCAGCGCCGCGCGCAACGTCGAGGTGCCCGCCATCTATGCCGGCATGCCCGCTTCCGAGCGCCGCGCGCGGGCCGAAAAGCTGCTCGGCATGCTGGGCCTGTCCGAGCGCCTCGGGCACCGGCCGAGCCAGCTCTCCGGCGGCCAGCAGCAGCGCGTGTCCATCGCCCGCGCGCTGATGAACGGGGGCCAGATCATCCTCGCCGACGAGCCCACCGGCGCGCTCGACTCGAAAAGCGGCCGGGAGGTCATGGCGCTGCTGCACCAGCTGTCCGCCGAGGGCCACACCGTGATCGTCATCACGCACGCCCGCGAAGTCGCCGAGCAGGCGCATCGGGTGATCGAGATCGCCGACGGCAGGATCGTCAAAGACCCCGGTCCGCGGCCGAGCGCCGACGCAAAGGCCCTCGAGCCGCGCAAGCCCGAAACCTCGTTCATTCCCGGCCTGCTGGAAGCCGGCAAGGCGGCGGCCGCGGCGTTGCGCGCCAACGTGTTCCGTACGGCGCTCACCCTGCTCGGCATCGTGATCGGCGTGGCTTCGGTCATCGCCATGCTGGCGGTGGGCAACGGGGCGAAGCAGCAGGTCCTCGACCGTATCAGCGGCATGGGCACCAACCTGCTGCTCGTGCGGCCCGGCGCCCCGAACCAGCGCGGCACGGGCGGCATCGCCACCCTGATCCCGGCGGATGCCGAGGCGATCGCGGGGTTGCCCAACGTGCTGGCGGCGGTCCCCGAGCAGGGCGGCTCGGCCACCGCGCGCTTCGGCGGCACCGACTACCAGACCCAGGTGAACGCGACCGGCGCCGAGTTCACCGAGGCGCGCGCCTGGCCGGTGGCGCGCGGGCTGTTCTTCTCCCAGGACGACGTGCGCGGCTATGCGGCGGTGGCGGTCCTGGGGCAGACCGTGGCCGACGTGCTCTTCCCGAACGAATCCCCGCTGGGAAAGCACATCGTGCTCAACAACGTGCTGTTCCAGGTGATCGGCGTAATGGCCGAGCGCGGCGCGAGCCCGATGGGCTCGGACCAGGACGACGTGGTGCTGGTGCCGGTCAGCACCGGCAGCATGCGCCTGTTCGGCCAGCGCCACGTGCGCAGCATCACCGTCGCTGTGGAGGACGTCACGCGCATCGACGAAACCCAGGACGCGCTCGCAACCCTGCTCGAGGCGCGCCATCGCAAGATCGATTTCCAGATCCGCAACATGGCCTCGCTGCTCGAGACCGCGATGCAGACGCAGAACACGCTTACCGTGCTGCTCGGGTCGATCGCCGCCATCTCGCTGCTGGTCGGCGGCACCGGCGTGATGAACATCATGCTGGTGAGCGTCACCGAGCGCACGCGCGAGATCGGCATCCGCATGGCGACCGGCGCCCGCATGCGCGACATCCTGCAGCAGTTCCTGGGCGAAGCGCTCACCGTGTCGGCGCTCGGCGGCCTGATCGGCGTCGCCGGCGGACTGGGGGCGGCGCTCGCCATCGGCGCGCTCGGCACCCCGGTGCAGCTCTCGGTCGGACCGGTGGCGCTCGCCTTCGGCTGCGCCTTCGCCACGGGCCTTGTCTTCGGCTTCAT
Organism: uncultured bacterium; assembly: GCA_965233185.1. GTDB lineage: Bacteria > Pseudomonadota > Gammaproteobacteria > Burkholderiales > SG8-39 > SCGC-AG-212-J23. The sequence continues at coordinate 20,983 of CBDDSA010000027.1, read as the reverse complement.
GCCCGCGCGCAAGGCCGCGCGCCTGGATCCCGTGGTTGCCTTGGCTTCCGAATGAAGCCCTTCGCAGCCGTCGGCCTTGCTTTCCTGGTCGGGTGCGCCACCACCTCCCCGACCCTTGCGCCGCAGGTCACGCCCCCCGCCGCCTACAGCGAAAACGCGACCCCCGGCGCGGCAGAGCTCAGCGCCGACTGGTGGCAGACGTTCAATTCAGCCGAGCTGCAATCGCTCGTCGGCGAGGCCCTCGCGGGCAGCCCGGACCTCGCCATCGCGGCCGAGCGCGTGCGCCAGGCGGAAGCCCAGGCGCAGATCGCCGGCGCCTCGCTGTTCCCGTCGCTCGACCTGGGTTTCAGCACGCGCAAAACACGCGACAGCGAGTCCTCCAGCACGGCGCTGAGCGCGAGCTACGAGGTCGACCTGTGGGGACGCAACGCCGCGGGCGTGCGAGGCGCGCAAGCCGCGCTGCGCGCCACGGCGTTCGATCGCGACGCGGTGCGCCTTACGCTGCTCGCCGGCCTTGCCACGGCCTACTTCGAGGTGCTGTCGCTGCGCGGCCGGCTTGCCGTGTCGCGCGAGAACCTCGCGATCAGCGAGCGCGTGCTCGGCGTGGTGGAAGCGCGCGCGCGCAACGGCGCGGTCTCGCCGCTCGACGTCGCGCGCCAGCAGGCCGCGGTGCTCTCGCAGCGCGCCGGCCTGCTCTCCCTCGAGCAGCAGGAGCGCCAGACGCTCGCAGCGCTCGCCGTGCTGGTCGGGCGCCTGCCGCAGGGCTTCGAGGTGAAATCCGCCACGCTCGCCGAGCTCGCCATCCCGTCGATCGATCCGGGCCTGCCGGCCGAATTGCTGGTGCGCCGCCCGGACCTCGCGGCCGCGGAGGCGAGCCTGGTCGCGGCCAACGCCAATCTCTCTGCCGCGCGCGCCGCGCTCCTTCCGTCGATCCAGCTCACCGGATCGGCCGGCGTGGCAAGCGGCGCGCTGCTCGCTTTCCTGGGCGGCCCGAGCACCGGGCTAGCCGTGGCTGCCTCGGTGCTGCAGCCCATCTTCGACGGCGGGCGGCTCAAGGGCGGCGTGAGCATCGCGCAGTCGCGCGAGCGCGAGCTGGTGGAGGTCTACCGCGCGGCCATCCTCGCCGCGTTCGCCGATGTGGAGAACGCGCTCGCCGCGGTTGGCCGCCTCGCGCAGCGCGAGGCGCTCCAGGTCCAGGTTGAGGCGCGCGCGCGCGAGGCGCTGCGCCTTGCCGAGGTGCGCTATCGCGAAGGCGCCGACGACCTGCTGTCGGTGCTCGATGCGCAGCGCACCCTGTTCGACGCGCAAGACCAGCTCGCGCTCACGCGCCTGGACCGGCTCGAAGCTTCGGTGGCCATGTTCCGGGCGCTCGGCGGCGGCTGGCGTCAGCCGGAAGTCAGTTTGCCCGGTTAAGATCGCCCCTTCAAAAAGGGGGAAAAACAAGATGGAAAGCCTGGGCGTGGCGCTCGCCGTATTCGCGGCAAGCGCGGTGTTCGTGGTGTTCGCCGGAATCGGATTGGCCAGGTACGGCGACGAGCTCGCCGAAAAGACCGGCTGGGGCAAGCTCTGGGTGGGCACCCTGCTCGTGGCGACGGCCACCTCGCTGCCCGAAGTTTCGGTCAATGTGTCGGCCGTCTGGCTGGAAGACTCCCCCGGCCTTGCGCTGGGCAATCCGCTGGCGCGCTGGTGCTCATGGTCATGGGCTACGTGATCTGGCGCGCCTGCCAGTCCACCGCCCTGCGCTCGGCGCGCGTGCTGACCCCGGCGATTCCCCCGGTATGGGTGGCGGCGCTCTATATCGGTATTCAGGCTGGCGCAGCCTAGGAAGGCCGGCTGGAGGCGAAGGTTGGATTCGAACCAACGTTGACGGCGTTGCAGACCGTAGCATCTTCCCCTCTGCCACTTCGCCCCGTCGCGCAGCATTGTGAGGCCCTGCTGTTAAGGCGCTTTGTGCCGCTGCCCGGACCGGCCGCACTATGCGCGATACGCCGAGGGACGCATTGACGCCGCCGGCGCCGGCGGCCGATGATGTCCGGCAAGCGGGGATAGCTCAACCGGAAGAGCGCGATCGCTTCCCCGATCGAGGTATGAGTCCGAGCCTCATTCCCCGCTCCACGACACTGCCGCCCCGGCTCTGCGGCCGCGGCGGGCTCAGGCGACCGGTTCTTCGACTTCCGCTTCGGTATCGTCGGCTTCGTCGGCGGCATCCACCGGCCGGGGACCCGACGAGGCGATGCCCAGCCGCTGCTGCTCCTCGCGCGTGAGCGCGCCCAGGGGCGTCATCCAGCTCAGAAATTGCGCCACGGCGGCGAGGCGTTCCGGCTGCGCGCATACGGCGACCGCCGGCACGAAGTGCGTGCCGGTTGCGAGCCGCGACGAGCGCTCCGGAATGAGCGCCAGCAACCTGGAGATTTTCGGATTCATGTGCCTCTCCTGAATTTTTCGAGAGCCTACCAGCGTGGCGGGGCAATGCCAGCCGCCGATCGCTGCGACGTTCATTAAGCGAAAAGCGACCGGCTGTCGCCGGGCAGCGGTCGGGAAAATCCCGTCAGCTCAGCGCGCCTGCGGCGCGTGCGGCGACACCAGCGGGCTGAGCGGCGGGAAGCTGGTCGCACCGGCGCTCGCCCCTTCGACCGGCGCATAGCCGGGCCCGAGTACGCGCGCGACCGTGGCCCGCAGCTGCTCGGGCGAGGGGCTCGGGACGCCCACGGCGATCAGGTTCTGGCGGGCGAACTCCACCTTTTGCACCGCCTCGCGCGGCGGAAGGTGCTTCAGCATGGCTTGCAGGTCGGCCGGCAGCCGGGCAAAGGCCGCCTCGTCGGCGGAAGGACGCTGCTGGGCCAGGGCGGGCGCTGCGAGGGCAGCGAAGACAAGAAAGATCAGGTATCTGCGCATAACGTGCGCATTGTGTCACGGCGCGTTGCCGAGGTCCCTGCGCCACCCGGAATGGCGCTTGCTACCTCCTGAACGCCAATCTAATCAGGAGGTTCTAATGAAGCGTGTCGCCCTGCCCCTTTCCATCGCGGCCGCCCTCGGCCTTTCGGCCTGCGGCTCCGATCCCAACACCATGGACAGCCGTTCGCCGCGGGCCGCCGCCCCGGCGGCCACGCCCGCGAACACCCTGCCCTACCGGGCTGGCAGCGGCGTGGTGCAGTCCGTCACCGCCGCGCCGCGCGCCGCCGCTTCGGCGGGCGGCACCACCCCGGTCACCACGACCCGGGGCGACGCGGTCACCACGGCGGGCGCCACTACCGCCGGTGCGTCGGCGTTCCACCGCCTGGCGATCCGCATGGACGATGGCCGCGTGCAGTACGTGGACATGGCAGGTCCGGAGGTACCGCCGGTGGGCACCCGCGTTCAACTCACCGCGGACCACCAGATCATCCGGCAGTAACGGTTGTTCGTCACCGGCGTCGGCACCGCTGTCCCGGCGACGCGCTACAGCCAACGGCAATGCTGGGACGCGCTCCGCGAGGCGCCGCAGTTCGCGGCCCTCGCGGCGCCGTCGCGCCTGCTGCTCGAGCGCGTGCTGCTCGGCGAGCAGGGCGTGCGCACTCGCCACCTTGCCATCGAGCGCCTGCAGGACGCCTTCGAGCTGGATCCGGACGTCCTGCAGCGGCGCTTCCTCGCGCACGCACCGGAGCTTGCGACGCGTGCCGCGCGCACCGCGCTGGCCCGCGCGCAGCTCGCAGCGCACGAAATCGACGCGCTGCTCATCAGCACCTGCACCGGCTACCTGTGCCCCGGGCTCACCAGCCACGTCGGCGAGCGGCTCGGCTTGCGCACCGGCGCGCTGCTGCTCGACCTCGTCGGCCAGGGCTGCGGCGCGGCGCTGCCCAATTTGCGCACCGCCGAGGCCCTGGTGGCCTCGGGGCGCTGCGGCCAGGTGCTTTCGATATGCGTCGAGGTGTGCAGCGCCGCGCTGTACATAGACGATGATCCGGGCGTGCTGGTGAGCGCGTGCCTGTTCGGCGACGGCGCCGCTGCAGCGGTGGTCGGCGCCGCGCCGCGCGCCGGCGAGCGGCGCGTCGCCTGGACGGGCGGCATCTCGGTGTGCGACCCCGGCGAGCGCGACGCGCTGCGCATGGAAAGCCGCGGCGGCCTGCTGCGCAATATCCTGTCGCGCCGCGTGCCCGAGCTAGCCGCTGCGCGGGCCAGCGAAGTTTTGGCGCAGGGCCTGAAGCGCCATGATGTGCCGCGCGAGGCGGTGCGCGCCTGGATCTGGCACGCAGGCGGCCGCACGGTGCTCGAGCGCCTGCGCACGGCCGCCGGCCTGAGCGAGCACGACACGCGCCGCAGCGCCGATGTCCTGGAGCGCTATGGAAACCTGAGCAGCCCTTTCGTGCTGTTCGTGCTCGAAGCCGCGCTTGCCGGCCGCGCGCCGGACGGCTGGTGGTGGATGTCGTCCTTCGGCGCCGGCTTCAGCTGCCACGGCGCGCTGCTGCGCGTGTCGAGCTGATGGAGCGCGTGCTCGAGCCGGAGTGGCTGGACAGCCTGGCGCCGTACGATCCGCGTGCGCAGCGCTCGCGTGCCGACCTGCGCCGCGTCAACTTTCTGATGGGCAATGCGCGTCACGTCGCCCGTGCCTTGCGCGGCGCCCGCCGCATCGCCGAGATCGGCGCCGGCGACGGCAGCTTCATGCAAGCCGTGGTGCGCCGCCTGCGAACCCCCGGCGTGGAGGTCACGCTGGTGGATCGCATCCCGGCCGCGGCCCGCGCATGGCGGACCACCGCGGTGGTCGCGGACGCCCATGAATTCCTGGCGCGGCCGCAAGCGCGCTTCGACGCCCTGGTCGCGAATCTTTTCCTCCACCACTTCGAGCGCGAGCCGCTGCGCCGGCTGCTCGCCCTTGCCGCACGGCGCACGCGGCTTTTCGTCGCATGCGAGCCGCGGCGCTCGGCGCTTGCGCTGCACGCGAGCCGGCTGCTCGGCTTGCTCGGATGCAACGAGGTGACGCGGCACGACGCGCTCATCAGCGTGCGGGCCGGCTTCGTCGGCCGCGAGCTGTCCGCCTTGTGGCCCTCCGAGGATGGCTGGATGCTGGCCGAAGGCCCGGCGCGCCCTTTCGGCCACCTGTTCGTCGCGCGCCGTGCACCGCTGTGATGCCCTCGTCGTAGGCGGCGGGCCGGCCGGCGCCACCGCCGCGATTCTGCTCGCGCGCGCGGGGCGCAGCGTGGTCGTGCTGGAGAAGGCCGCCTTTCCGCGCCGCAAGGTGTGCGGCGAATTCATCGCCGCCGCCGGCATCGAGCGCTTGCGCGGGCTCGGGCTGGGCGAGCGCGTCGAAGCCCTGGCCGGCCCGGAGATCCGCCGCGTCGCGCTCTGGCTGGACGACACCCGGATCGAAGCGCCCCTTCCGCGGCCGTTCCGGTGGCAAGGGCGCGGCGCGCCTTATCCGCGCGCCCTGGAGCGCGCCGCGCTGGATGCGCTGCTCCTCGCCCATGCCCAGGAGTGCGGCGCCGAGGTGCTGCAGCCCGCCATCGCGCTCAAATTGAAGCGCGTGCCCGACGGGCTCGTCTGCGAGGCGGCCGCGCGTCGCGGCGGCGCCGGCTTCGAGGTGCACGCGCGCGCCGTAATCGCCGCGCACGGGTCCTGGGAGCCCGGCGCGCTCGCTACCCAGCCGCCCCATCTCGTTCCCGCGCCGGGCGACCTGCTTGCCTTCAAGGCGCACTTCCGCGGCCACCTGCCGCCGCACGCCATCGTGCTCGCGCCGTTTCCGGGCGGCTACGCGGGGCTGGTCGAGGGCCGTGGCGGCCGCGTGACGTACGCCTGCTGCGTGCGCAGGGATGCCCTGGAGTGCGCGCGCACGGCGAGGGCACCCGCGGGCGACAGCCTGTTCCGGTTTCGCGGCTTCGTGCGCGAAACGCCGTGGCTCGCCGCCGGCCCGCTGCGCCCCGGGCGCCGGCCGCTGTACCGCGAAGGCGTCTTTGCCATCGGCAATGCCGCCGGCGAGCCGCACTCCGTGGTCGGCGAAGGCATCACCATGGCGATGCATTCGGCGGCGCTGCTGTGCGGGCCGCTCGCCCAGGCGCTCGCCTCGGGCTATTCGCCCCAGGCCGAGCGCGCCGTGGCCGGCTCCTATGCGTGGCGCTGGCGCCGGGATCTGGCGTTCAAGCTGTGGGCATCGGCGCGGCTGGCCGCGCTAGCCATGCAGCCTTCGGCGCTTTCCGGCAGACTCCTCGCCCGTGCGCCGGCCATGCTGACCTTCGCCGCCCGGATGAAATGAGCCTGCGCGCCTAGGCGCGGCACCAGTCGCGAATAAGCGCCTCGTAGATCGCCACCGACTGGCGGATGCGCTCCATGCTGCAGAACTCGTCGGTCTGGTGCGCCATCGCCGCCTCGCCCGGGCCGAGGACCACGGTGGGCGCGCCGGCGTACACCTTGAGCAGGTTGGCCGCATCGGTCATGTACGGCGCGGTGCGCGCGTGCGGCGCCTCGCCGACGTAGGGCTTGCAGATCTCGAACACCCGCTGCACCCATTCCTGCCCGGGCTCGGTCCACACGGGAGAAAGGTCGGAGAACACGTCGAGCTCGGCGTCTTGCAGCATCGCGCTCAGCTGCTGAAGCACTTTTTCATGGCTCATCCCCGGCACGGTGCGAATGTCGACGCCGATGCTCGCCGAATCGGGCACGGCGTTCACGCTGCTGCCTCCCTCGATGGTGCCGACGTTGAGCGTCGGGCCGCCCATCACCGGGTGCGGCTGCGCACCGAACTCGAACGCTTCGAGGCGCGGGATGGCTTGCGCCGCCTTGTAGATGGCGTTCACCCCGAGGTGGGGCATCGAGCCGTGCGCCGACACGCCGCGAAAGCGTGCGTGGAACTTGAGCGAGCCCTTGTGCCCGACCAACGGGTAGTTGGACGTGGGCTCGCCCACCACCATGGCGCCGGCCTTGCCCAGAAGCTGCGTCTGCGCGAGGTGCCTGGAGCCGACGCAGCCGCCCTCCTCGCCCGCGGTCAGGACCACCACGAGGCCCGGGGTGCCGTGCAACTTGTTCGCAAAGGCCTTGCAGGCGAGCAGCATGGCGGCCACGCCGGCCTTCATGTCGGACGAGCCGCGCCCGTACAGCCGGTCGCCGTCGGTCTCGCCGCTGAAGGGATTGCGCGTCCACGGCCGCGCGCCGAGCGGCACCACGTCGAGGTGACCGGTGAGGCACAGCGGCTTATCCTCGCGCGTGCCGCCGGCGCGGGCGACGAGCTGCGTGCGCCGCTCGTCGTATTCGTGGTAGTCGACGCGAAATCCCCAGTCGTTCAGCAGCGCGCCGGCGTGGCGCGCGCAGTCGCGCTCGCGCCCCGGCGGATTGACGGTGTCGAAGCGCAGCAGCGACTGGGTGAGGGCAACCGCATCTCGGGCCATGGCCCATGATATCGCTGGACCCGAACTTGCTTGCATAGGCCAGGAGGTTTTCTCATGAAATCAGTCGCCTTGACTTTTGCGCTGCTCGCCTTTGCCGGCTTCAGCGCCGCGCAGGACCCGGGACGCGGCTCCACCCCGCCGGGCACCAGCCAGGACGGCAGCCGCGCCGCCGACGGCGCCATCAAGGGCGGCACCATCGCCCCGGGCGAGCGCAGCGGCATGCCCGATCGCGCCACCTGGCGCTGCAACGAGCTCAGCGGCTCACTACGCGAGCAGTGCCTCAAGGACGCCGAGTCGGCAAGCGGGGGCGCGACCCTGCCCAAGCCCGACCCCAACGTGCGCGACCCGCGCCAGGCGCCGCCGCCGCAGAACCCGCGTTAAATGCTACTGTCACGCCCGATCCAACCCGGGAGCTGGCCGTGGCGGTGCTGCGAATCGCAAGGATGGGAAACCCGGTGCTGCTGCGCAAGGCGGCCTCGGTGGAAGACGCGCGGGCACCCGAGATCCGCCGGCTCGCCGCCGACATGCAGGAGACGCTCGAGGACATAGGCGCAAGCGGCCTCGCCGCGCCGCAGGTGTTCGTGAGCAAGCGCGTGGTGGTCTACCGCATCATCGCCTCGCGCATCCCCACGGGCTCGGGTCTCGAGCCACGGCCCTGGACCGTAATGGTCAACCCCGTGATCACGCCGAAGACCGATAGGACCACGCCGGTGTGGGAGCGCTGCCTGTCCATCCCGGGCCTGCACGGCAAGGTGCCGCGCTACCTCGACATAAGCATCCAGTACGAAGATCTCGACGGAAAAACCATCCGCCACGACGCCCGCAGCTCGTGGGCGGCGCTGCTGCAGCACGAGTGCGACCACCTGGACGGCATCGTCTACCCGATGCGCATGAGCGACCTTTCGCTGCTCGCCTTCAACGACGAGCCGGGCCCGCTCGCGCGCGAAGTGGTCGCCGACCCGAAGGACATCGACCCGCTGTTCATCGACCTGGTGGAGCGCTGGCCCGGCCGCGCACGCTGGTTCGGGTAGATGGCGTTTGCGCTTTCCATCCTCGACCTCGCGCCGATCGTCGAGGGCGGGGATGCCGCCGATGCGCTGCGCCGCTCGCTCGACCTGGCGCGCCACGCCGAGCGCTGGGGCTACCGGCGCTACTGGGTCGCCGAGCACCACAACATGAAGGGCATCGCGAGCGCCGCCACCTCGGTGGTCATCGGCCACCTCGCCGGCGGCACCTCGACGATCCGCGTCGGCGCCGGCGGCATCATGCTGCCCAACCACTCGCCGCTGGTCATCGCAGAGCAGTTCGGCACGCTGGAGGCGCTGTACCCCGGCCGCATCGACCTCGGCCTGGGCCGAGCCCCGGGGACCGACCAGCGCACGGTGCGCGCGCTGCGCCGCGACTGGGCGAGCGCGGAGGAGTTTCCGCAGGACGTGCTCGAGCTGCAGGCGCTGCTCGGCCCGCCCGAGCCGGGGCAGCCGGTGGTGGCCGTGCCGGGCGCGGGGTCCAACGTGCCGCTATGGATCCTGGGCTCCAGCCTGTACGGCGCCCAGCTTGCCGCGATGCTCGGCCTGCCCTACGCCTTCGCCTCGCATTTCGCCCCGGCCGCGCTGCTGGAAGCGCTAAACGTGTACCGCAGCACCTTCAAGCCCTCGGCGCAGCAGGCCACCCCCTACGCCATGGCCGGCGTGCACGTGGTCGCCGCCGAAACCGACGCCGAAGCGAAGCGGCTGTTCACCAGCACCCAGCAGCAGTTCACCAACATGGTGCGCAACCGGCGCGGCAAGCTGCAGCCGCCGATCGACGACATCGAGACCTACTGGACGCCGCAGGAAAAGGTGCAGGCGAGCTCCATGATGCACTACGCGATGTACGGTTCGCCCGCGACCGTGCGCCGCGCCCTGGAGGCGTTCATCGCGATGACGCGCGTGGACGAGCTGATGGTCGTCTCGGCGATCTACGACCATGCCGCGCGCCTGCGCTCCTACGAGATCCTCGCCGGCCTGAGCTCGAGCCTGCGCAGCACCACGGGACGGGAACCCGCGTAGCACTCTGACCCCGATTTATTTGGACGCGGCTTTCTTCTCGGGCCAGTAGTAGTTCGCGGCGAACGAGTACGGCGGGTACATGTAGCGCTTGGCCGGCACCACCTTGGCCGCGTACGCGCGCTGCGACTCGTAGACTTTCTTGAAGGTCGGGATTTTGGCCGAGTAATCGCGCGCCACTTCGTCCCAGGCCCTGAGCGAGGCCACCAGGATGTCGGGCGGCGTGCGCCGGATTTGCACGGCGTGCTTTTGCACCATTTCCTCGATGGCGTCGGCGTTCTGCTTCTGCCAGCGGGTGTTCCAGGTGATGAAGGTGTCTTTCACCGCCGACTCGACCGCTTCCTTCTGGTGCGGGGTGAAGCTCTTCCACACGTCCAGGTTGAAGCCCACCTCGCCGATGGAATTGTTCTCGTGCATGCCCGGCGTGTAGTGGTACTTGAACGCGCCCGGCAGGCCCAGGCGCAGGTCTTCCACGCCGCCGACCCATTCAGCGCAATCGATCACGCCGCGCTGCGCGGCGGGGATGATCTCGCCGCCCGGCATGTTGACCACGCTCATGCCGAGCTTCGCGTACACGTCGGCGTTCAATCCGGTCTGGCGGCACTTCAGGCCCTTCAGGTCCGCCACGTTGCGCAGCGGCTTCTTGAACCAGCCGAACGCCTGCGGGCTGGACGGGTGCGCCGGCCAGACGATGACGTTCAGCTTGAGCTCCTGCTGGTAGAACTCGCGCCACATCTCCATGCCGCCGCCGACGTACAGCCAGCCCAGGTAGTCCATGTGATCCATGCCGAAAGGCCCGCCCGGCGGCGCGGCGAATAGCGCGGCGGTAGGGCTCTTTCCGACCCAGTAATAGGCGATGGCATGCCAGCCGTCGATCACTTTCTTGTGCGTGGCGTCGAGCACCTCGAAGGCCGGCACGATCTGGCCCGCGGCCAGGGCATCGATCTTCACCGAGCCCTGCGACAGCTTGTCGAGCCGCTCGGCGAAGATCTTGAAGTGGTCCTGCAGCGTGTTGCTCGCCGGCCACGTGGACTGCATCTTGAGGGACTTGGGCGGCGTCGCTTGCCCGAAAGCGCTGGAGACGAAAACGGCGGTGACTGCGGCTGCGAGTGCGAGCTTGCGCATGGAACCTCCCGGAATGGTTCGCCAAGCTAGCAATAAAAAAGGCCCGGTGCAACGCCGGGCCTTTCTAGTAACAAACTGCTTCAGCGAACCCGGTCTTGCCTCTTCTGACCCGCATTGGGGGCATTGTTGTCCGCCGAGCGGCCCGGGACGCCGTCGAAACCGCCGTTCCCGAAGCCGTTATTGCCCTGCTTGCCGCCCTTGCCGCCGGACCACCCGCCGCCCGGCTTGCACCGGCCGGCATGCGCATCACCGGCCGCGAATCCGAGCACCGTCTTGATCGCCTGCTTGCTCAGATCCCCGACCAGCGTCTGCGGCAGCGCTCCTGCATGCTGCAATGGACCGCTTGCTGCGAACGCCACGAAGGCGCCCCCTACCACGAACTTCCACACTTGTGCCTCCAGTCAACACGGGTGCAACTCCCGCGTGCTCGAATGGTGGCAGCGCGACATTGCAGCGCGTAGCTCCGCCGGAGCAGCCGCCGTAGTCCGACCTATCCAGGTCCTATCGGCGCAGGCCGGCCACGGCTTCGACCTCGACTTTCATTCCCGGAATGGCGAGCTCGCTCACGCCGATGAGCGTGCTCGCCGGGCGCGCGGCACCGAAGAATTCCTGGCGCACCGGGTTGATCTTGCGGCGGTCCTCCACATCCAGGAGGTAGACCGTGACCTTCAGGATGTCGGCGAAGCCGGCCCCGGCGGCCTCCAGCACCCGCTGCATGTTGAGGAACACCTGGCGCGCCTGCTCGGCCACGTCGTCGCTCACCACGCGGCCGGCGGCGTCGGTGGGCGGTATGCCGGAGATGAACAAGAGATCGCCGAAGCGCACCGCGTCGCAATAATGGCTTATGGGCGGGGCGAGGCCCTCGACCATGAATTCGCGCCGTGGGCTCACTTTTTCCTCGATGCCGGTCGCTCGGGGAAGTAGTAGTTCGCGGCGAACGAATAAGGCGGCTGCATGAAGCGCTTCGCCGGCACCACCACCGAGGCCCAGGCACGCTGCGAGTCCCACACTTTCCTGAAGAACGGGTTGCGCCCCGCTTCCTCCTTCGCCAGGTCCTCCCAAGCCTTGAGGTAGGCCACCAGGATGTCGGGCGGCGTGCGCAGCACCTGCACGCCGTGCTTCTCGCGGAATTCCTTCAGCGCGTCGGCATTCTCCTTCTGGTTCTTGGCGATCCAGCTGATGAACGCGTCGCGCAGCGCCGAGCGCACCTGCTCCTGGTGCATCGGCGACAGGCTCTTCCACACGTCGAGGTTGAAGGTGAGCTCGCCGATGGTGTTGTTCTCGTGCAGTCCGGGCGTGTAGTGGTATTTCCAGACGTTGTGCAGCCCCAGGCGCAGGTCCTCGATGCCGCCCACCCATTCGGCGCAGTCGATCACGCCGCGCTGCGCCGCGGGCAGGATCTCGCCGCCCGGCATGTTGACCGTGTTCATGCCCATGCGCTGGAACACCTCGGCGTTGATGCCGGTCTGGCGGCACTTCATGCCCTTGAAGTCGGCGAGGTTCTTGATCGGCCGCTTGAACCAGCCGAAGGCCTGCGGGCTGGTCGGGTGCGCCGAGAACGGCATCACGTTGAGCTTCATCTCCTTCTGATAGAGCTCGATCCACAGCTCGTGGCCGCCGCCCTCCCACATCCAGCCCAGGTAATCGGTGTGATCCATGCCGAACGGCCCGCCCGGCGGCCCGGCGAACAGCACCGCGGCGCGGTTCTTGTTCACCCAGTAGTACGGGATGGAATGAAAACCGTCGATCACCTTCTTGTGCGTCGCGTCCAGCACCTCGAACGCCGGCACGATCTGCCCGGCGGCCAGCACTTCCACCTTCACCTGGCCGCCGCTGATCTTGTCCAGGCGCTCGGCGAAGATGCGGAAATGGTCTTGCGCCGCGATGGCCGCCGGCCACGACGACTGCATCTTCAGCGTCTTGGGCTGCGCCTGCACGGCGAACGCCGCGGCGAGCGCGGCGATGGAAGCGACGATCCTGAGTTTCACGGGAGCTCCTCCTGTCGGGGTAAGCCCCGGACAGTAGGCCGGCGCGCGGCCGCCTACAACCGCGGTTTCACGTCGGCCACCCGCTGGACGCGGCGCAGCTCCGGGAAAAGCCGGCTCCACAGCGCCACCACCGCGAGGGTCGCAAGGCCGCCCGCCAGCGCCGCGGGCACTGCGCCCAGCCAGGCGGCGACCAGGCCGGCGCGGAACTCGCCGAGCTCGTTGGACGCGCCCACGAACAGCATGTGCACCGCGCTCACGCGCCCGCGCATCTCGTCCGGCGTGCCGAGCTGCACCACGGTGGAGCGCACGTAGACGCTCACCATGTCCGCGGCCCCGGCCAAGGCGAGCGCCGCCAGCGACAGCGCGAAGCTGCGCGACAGCCCGAACGCCAGCACCGCCAGCCCGAACAGCGCCACCCCGGCGAAGATGGCCCGGCCGGCGTGCGGCTGGCGCTGCGCCGGGAGATTGGCGAGCGCGAGCGCCATGGCCACCGCGCCGACGGCGATGGCGCTGCGCATGAGCCCCAGGCCGTCCGGGCCGACGTCGAGCACGTCGCGCGCAAAAATCGGCAGCAGCGCGGTAATGCCGCCCAGCAGCACGGCGAAAAGGTCCAGGGTGATGGCGCCCAGCACCACCGGCTGGCGGCGCAGGTAGCGCAGCCCGGCAAGGACGCGAGTCAGCGCGCCACTGCCGGCGTCGCGGCGAGCCGGACTGCGCGTGGCGATGGCGAGCATGGCCGCCGCCACCGCCAGCGACATCGCGAGGCACGCCGCGAAGGTGACCGACGGCCCCGCGAGGTAAATCGCCCCGCCGACCGCCGGGCCGAGCACCGTGGCGGTCTGGTTCGCCGAAGAGCTCCAGGCCACCGCGCCCGCGAAGCGCTCGCGCGCGACCAGCAATGGCACCAGCGACTGCATCGCCGGACCGGAAAACGCCCGCGCGCCGCCCGAGAGCGCCAGCACCAGGTAGAACAGCGCCGGCTCGGCGCTGCGCCGGTAAGCCAGCGCCACCAGCAGCGCCGCGCACACCGCCTGCACCAGGTGCGCCGCGCCGAGGATGCGCCGGCGATCGAGCCGGTCCGCCAGGTCGCCCGCCGGCAGCGTGAGCAGCGCGATCGGCAGGAACACCGCCAGCCCCGCATAGGCGAGCGTGAGCGGATCGCCGGTCAGGTCGTAGAGGTACCAGCCGATCGCCACCGCCTGCATCTGCTGCGCGAGCGCCGCGCAAAAACGCCCGCCCAGAAACAGGCGAAAATCCCGCACCGCCAGTAGATGGCTCAATTTTTAGGATCGAATAATGAAACGAGGCATCGTCGTTCTGGGCGTGCTCGCCTTGGCGTGGCTCGCATTATGGGCCGCCGATACCGGCGTGCTCGTGGACTCCTCGCCGCTCCTGTAGCCGTTTCCTTACAAAAGATCGGGGAGTTGCCCGACATACAAACCGCCGGGCGTTTTGCACAATGCGTTCACCCCCTGAGCCGCTCCCTCCCTCCCTTGGGACGGCTCTCCCTAAGAGGCCACCTTCGGGTGGCTTCTTTTTTTTCCGCTCCTTGGGATAGATTTCGCCCATGGACCTCGGACTTCGCGGCAAATCCGTATTGATTACCGGCGGCTCGAAAGGCATTGGCCTCGCCTGCGCGCGCGCCTTTCTCGGCGAAGGCAGCCGGGTGCACCTGGCGGCACGCGACCCGGCACGGCTCGAGCAGGCGCGCGCCGGGCTGAAGGGCGAGGTGACCCTCCATTCCACGGACCTGCGCGACCCGGTGGCGCTCAAGGCGCTCGCCGCGCAGTGCGCCGGGGTGGATATCCTGGTGAACAACGCCGGCGACATCCCGGGTGGCACGCTGGAGGCGCTGGACGAGCAGCGCTGGCGCCATGCCTGGGAGCTCAAGGTGTTCGGCTACATCAACCTCACGCGCGAGCTGTACGCGCGCATGCGCGAGCGCGGCGGCGGCGTGATCGTCAACGTCATCGGCATGGCGGGCGAGAATCCCTCCTTCGAATACATCTGCGGCACGACCGCCAACGCCGGCCTGGCCGCTTTCACCAAGGCGCTGGGCAAAGGCTCGCACGAGCACGGCATCCGCGTGCTCGGCGTGCACCCGCCCGCCACTCGTACCGACCGCATCCTGCATGTCATGAAGACCTCGGGCAGCAGCGCCTTCGGCCGCATGATCGAGCCCGAGCAGGTGGCCGATACGGTGGCCTTCCTCGCCTGCGCGCGAGCCGGGCAGCTCAGCGGCGTGGTCCTCAACCTCGGCGCCTGAAAGGAGCCAGCGTGCCTCATGCCCTGACCGACGACGGCGTCAAGCTGCACTACGAGGAGTGCGGTGCCGGCATCCCGCTCGTCTTCGTGCACGAGTACGCGGGCGACTACCGCAGCTGGGAGCCGCAGATGCGGTTCTTCTCGCGCTATTACCGCTGCATCGCGTTCAACGCGCGGGGCTATCCGCCTTCCGACGTGCCGGAGGATCCGGAAAAATACTCGCAGGCGCGGGCGCGCGACGACATCCGCGCGTTGCTCGACCACCTGAAGATCGACAAGGCGCATATCTGCGGCCTGTCGATGGGCGGCTTTGCCGCGCTGCACTTCGGCATGGCGTACCCCGAGCGGGCGCGCTCGCTGCTCGTGGGCGGCTGCGGCTACGGCGCCGAGCCCGCCAAGCGCGAGCAGTTCCGCGAGGAGACGAGCGCCGCCGCGGCGCAGATCGAGAAGGAAGGCATGCGCGAGGTGGCCAAGCGCTACTCCATGGGCCCGACGCGGGTGCAGTTTCGCAACAAGGACCCGCGCGGCTGGCAGGAGTTCGCCGCGCAGCTCGCCGAGCACTCGACGCCCGGCGCGGCGCTCACCATGCGCGGCGTGCAGGGGCGCCGGCCTTCGCTGTGGGAGCTGGTCGAGGGCATGCGCGCCCTCCAGGTGCCGACGCTGATCGTCACCGGCGACGAGGACGACCCGTGCCTCGAGCCGTCGCTGCTCATGAAGCGCAGCATCGCGAGCTCGGCGCTGGCGGTGATTCCCTCTTCCGGCCATACCATCAACCTCGAGGAGCCCGAGGAGTTCAACCGGCTGCTGTTCAACTTCCTGTCGGCCGTGGACATCGGCGCATGGCACAGCCGAGACCCGCGCTCGACCAGCGGCGGCATCCTCGGCATGAAGAAGTGAGCGCGCGGCAGTACCTGCGCCGCATTGCAGAGCTGAACCCGTCGCTGGGTGCTTTCGTCGAAGTCGCTGCGTCCGTGGGAAGCGGGTCGATCGGACTCGCGGTTAAGGACAACATCGATGTCGCCGGAATGCGCTGCGCCGCCGGCATGCAGGTCTACAGGAAGCGGATCCCCGCCAGGGACGCCGCCTGCGTTTCCGTGCTGAAAAGCAAGGGCGCGGTGGTCCTGGGTAAAACGCTGATGGACGAGGCGGCGTTCGGCGCGCTGGGCGACAACCCGTGGTTCGGCCGCTGCCACAACCCCGCGCGCCACGGCTACACCTGCGGCGGCTCGAGCGCCGGCTCCGCGGCCGCCGTCGCCGCGGGCCTCTGCGACGCCGCGCTCGGCACCGACACGCTGGGCTCGGTGCGCATTCCCGCGTCTTACTGCGGCGTGGTCGGCTTCGTGCCGAGCCCGGGCGCCTTCTCCATGGACGGCGTCATGCCGCTCGCCCCTTCCTTCGACCGAATCGGGGTTCTGACAAGGAGCATCAAGCTTGCCGGGCAGCTGGCCGGAATCACGCCCGCCGGTGACCCGCGCATCAAGCTGATCGATTTGAATGGGCTGGATTGGACCGCGCTGCGGCGCGCCGCGCTGCTCATGGTGGAGCGCGAAGGCGCCGGGGTGCACGCGGCGCTGCTCGCCGATCCGCGCTCGGCCATTTCCCCGGGCCTGCGCAAGGCGCTGGAATTCGGCCGCAACGCCGATGAGGCGCGGCTGGCCCGGGCCCGAAAAGCGCTGGAACGTTGCGGCAGCGTCATGGCCGGCTGGTTCGACGAGGCCGACGTGGTGGCGCTGCCGACGACGCCGCAGGAGGCGTTTCCCTTCCACCTACCGGCGCCCGAGAACCAGGCGGACTACACGGTGCCGGCGAGCGTCCTCGGATTGCCGGCGATCAGCGTGCCGCGGGCCGGCGGACCGGGCGTGCAGCTGATCGGACGACGGGGCGCCGACGCGCTGCTGCTCGCCGCGGCGCTGAACGTCATCTGACGCGCTCGCGCTCGATCGCGGCGCGCTGGCTTTCCTCGCGGATCAGCGCGAGCACCTCGCGGCGCAGCTGGTTGAACTGCGGCGAGGTGGTGAGCTCCATGGCCCGCGGCCGCGGCATGTCCACCGAGATAATCTTCTTGATGCGCCCCGGGCGCGCGGTCATCACGTAGACGCGGTCGGCGAGCAGCAGCGCCTCCTCGATGTCGTGGGTGATGAACAGCACCGTCTGGTGGTGCCGCTCCCAGACCTCGAGCAGCACCTCCTGCATGAGCGAGCGGGTCTGCGCATCGAGCGCGCCGAACGGCTCGTCCATCAGCAGGATCTGCGGCTGCATGATGAGCACGCGCGCGATGCCCACGCGCTGGCGCATGCCGCCCGAGAGCTCCGCCGGGTAGTGCGACTCGAAGCCGACCAGCCCGACCTGCTCCAGGATCTGCTGCGCCCGGGCGCGGTACTCGGCCGCCGGCTGGCCCTGGGTCCTGGGGCCGAATACCACGTTGTCCAGCACGGTGAGCCAGGGAAAGAGCGCCGGCTCCTGGAACACCACCGCGCGCTGCGGCGATGGCTCGCTCACTTGCGCGCCCGCCGCGCGCACGCTGCCGCGCGTGGGCCGCTCGAAGCCGGCCACCATGTTGAGCAGCGTGGACTTGCCGCACCCGGAAGGCCCCAGGATGGCGGCGAACTCGCGCGCGCCGACCGACAGGTCGATGTCCTCGAGCGCGAGCACCCGCCGCTCCCCGGTGACGAATTCCTTCGAGACTTTCGAGATATGGATCACGCGTGCGCTTCCAGCGTGCGCCAGCGCAGCACGAAGTGCGAAAGCGCCACGATCACGCGGTCGGACAGGTAGCCCAGCAGGCCCACCGAGAACATGGTGGCGACGCAGATGTCCATGCGCCCCACGTAATAGGCGTCCCACAGCACGTAGCCCAGCCCCGATTTCACCGCGATCATCTCGGCCACGATCACGGCGGTCCATGCCACGCCCACGCCCAGCCGCAGCCCGGTGAAGAGGGAGGGCAGCGCCGAAGGGAACACCACCTTGGCGAGCACCGTGAACGGCCGCGCGCCCATCATGCGCGCCGCGCGCAGCAGGAGCAGGTTGGTGTCGCGCACCCCGTGCGTGGTGTTCACCACGATGGGGTAGAAGGCCCCCAGGCCGATGAGGAACAGCGCGCTCGCGTCGTAGATGCCGAATACCGCGATGGCGAAGGGCAGCCAGGCGGTGATCGGCACCGGGCGAAACAGCTGGATGGACGGATCCACCAGCCGCGCCACCAGGCGGTTCCAGCCGATCATCAGGCCCAGCGGAATGGCCACCAGCGCCGCGATCGCGAAGCCCTGCAGCACCCGCCGCGTGGAGTACGTGACGTTATCGAGCCACGTGCCCGAGTACGGCGAGAGCATGCCCGCCTTGCCGCCGCCGAAGATCCAGGTGTGCCACGACTCCAGCACCGTCGCGGGCGAGGGGATGATGCCCTGGGTGACCCACTGCTGCGCCACCGCGACGTGCCACAGGACGAGCAGCGCCGCCGGCAGCAGCAGAAACCAGGGCGTGCGCAACCGCGTGCTTGTCACCGGCCTATTGCTTGAGGCCGAGCTGCTCCGCGGACTTGCCGGTTGCCTTGGACAGGAACTCGTACGTGTAGTGCTGCGCCACCTCGCCCGACACGTCGCGCGTGATCACGCCGTTGTCCGACAGGAACTTGGAGATGCGCTTGATCGATTCCAGCGGCAGCGTCGGGTCGAGCCTCGTGGTGCGGATGGACTCGGCGGCCACGTTTTCCGGCAGGCCGGCTTTCTCGGCATAGATGCGCGCCCAGCGCTTGGGGTCGGCAGTGGCGATTTTCAGCACGTCGATGTAGCTGCTCACCAGCTTTTGCACCGCATCGCGGTTCTTGTCCATGAACCCGCGGTTCACCGCCAGCACCGAGATAAGCCCGCCCACGGTCTTGGAGCGGTTGTGATCGAGCGTGGGATAGGCGCCGAAGCCGTCGACGATGGCCTGGGCGCAGAAAGGCTGCCAGACCACCGCCATGTCGATTTCCTTGCCCTGCAGGGCCTTCAGGTAGTTCGCGCCGCCGCCGACGATGTTGACGATCTTGAGCTGGTTGTACTTGAGGCCGTTCTCCTGCACCGAGGCGGCGAACTTGAGCCAGGAGATGGAGCCCGCGCCGATGCCGATGCGCTTGTCGGACAGCGTCTTCCACGCCTTGATGTCCTCGGCCTTGCGCACGATCAGGCAGTCGTTGCCCGAGCCCACGCCGCCACGCCCACCAGGCTCTTGTTGCCCGCGCCGAGCGCGAGCGAGATGTCCTGCGGGCCGAAGGCGGTGAGCTGGATATCGCCCGAGGCGAGCGCGGTGCGCGCGTCGGCGAAGCGCTGGAACATCACCGACTCGATCTCGATGCCCTGCTTCTTCGCCTCCTCGGGCAGGATCCACAGCGGCGAGAGCGCCGGTACGTTGAGCATGCCTTGCTTGACCTTCAGCGCCTGCGCCGCGGCCGGCGCGGCGGCCAGCGCCGCGAGCGCGGCAAGAAACGCAGCGCAAGTAAAGTTGCGAACGGTCATGGATCCCTCCTCGTCGGTTGGGCTTGGACCGGGCAATGGTGGCCGCATCGCCCGGCAAAGTCCAGCGCCGGCTAGCCGCTGTTCCGCAGGGCCGCGGCGATGCCGTTGATGGTGAGGTGGATGGCGCGCACCGTCGCATCGCCGCGCTCCCCGGCGCGGTGGCGGCGCAGCAGCGAGACCTGCAGGTGGTTGAGCGCGTCGAGGTAGGCGAAGCGGTTGCGGATCGAGCGCGCGAGCACCGGGTTGTCGGCGAGGAACCCCTCCGCCCCGGTAATGGCGAGCAGCTGCGCGCGCGTCGCGTGCCATTCCGCGGAGATTCTCGCGAAGAAGGCGCCGCCGTTGGGTGCGAGCTCGGCATACCGCTCGCCGATGCCCAAATCCGTCTTGGCGAGCACCATGTCCAGGTTGGACAGCATGGCCCGAAAGAAAGGCCAGCGGCGGTGCATCTCGCGCAGCTCCTCGAGGCTGCCTTTGTGCTGCTCGCGCCATTTCGCCACCGCCCCGCCGAACCCGTACCAGCCCGGCAGCATCACGCGGCACTGGCTCCAGCTGAACACCCATGGGATTGCGCGCAGGTCCTCCAGCTTCTTCGAGCCTTTGCGCGCGGCGGGGCGGCTGCCGATGTTGAGGCTCGCGATCTCGGCGAACGGCGTGGCGGCGCGAAAGTAGTCCATGAACCCCGGGGTCTTCACCAGGCTGCGGTACTCGTGCAGCGCGAGCGCCGAGAGCTCTTCCAGGATCTCGACGTGGCGTGCATGGCCGTCGGGCTCTGCCGCGGCAAAGCTCGCCTCCAGGGCGGCCGCGGCCAGGATTTCGAGATTGCGCCGGCCGTTCTCGGGATCGGCGTACTTGCTGGCGATGACCTCGCCCTGCTCGGTGAGGCGCAGGGCGCCGTCGACGCTGCCCGGGGGCTGGGACAGCACTGCCTCGTAGCTCGGCCCGCCGCCGCGCCCCACCGTGCCGCCGCGGCCGTGGAACAGGCGCAGGCGCACCCCGTGCGCCCCGCACACGCGCATCAGCGCCTGGGTCGCCTTGTACAGGGTCCAGCTGGAGGACAGGTAGCCGCCGTCCTTGTTGCTGTCCGAGTAGCCGAGCATCACCTCCTGCTCGTCGCCGCGCGAGCGTACCCAGCTCCGATACAGCGGCTGCGCGAGCGCCTGCTCCAGCACGGCGCCGCAGCGCTGCAGGTCCGCGATCGTTTCGAACAACGGAATGATGTCTACCCCCGAAATCGACGCCTCGCGCAGCAGCACGCCCACTTCCAGGAGATCGGACACCGACTCGCAGTGCGAGATGACGTACCGGGACACCACGGCCTCGCCCAGGCGGCGGCGCGCCTCACCGGCCTTCTGCATCACGCGCAGCTCGCCTTCGGCAAGCGGCGAATAGGCGGCGCCCGGCACGCGCAGCGGCCGCGGGCCGGAGAGCTCCCGGGCAAGGATCTCCACGCGGGACGCCTCGTCCAGCCGGCCGTAGTCCGCGGCCACCCCGGCGCGCGCGAGAAGCTCGCCGACCACCTCGGCATGCTCGTCGGCATTCTGCCGCAGGTCGATGGGGGCGAGGTGAAACCCGAACAGGCTCACCTTGCGGCGCAGCGCACGCAGCCGGCCGGCGGCGAGCAGCGCGGCGCCTTGCGCCTCGAGCCCGCGCGCGAGCAGGTCGAGCTCGGCGGCGAGCTCGCCGGCCGAGCCGTACGGCGGGCGCTTCGCGGC
>CBDDSA010000026.1:0-4881 GCA_965233185.1 uncultured bacterium | reverse complement strand
CCCTGGCAAGTTCAAGGACTACACTGGCGAGACTGAGAACTACGAGGGCGAGGAATGAACACCCGCCCCGTACCGGACCGCAATCCGGCAGCACCTACGCCGGCGCCGCCGTCCGCCATCGCGCACACCCGGTATCAACGGAGTGGGCAAGTGACCTACGACGAAATGCCGGTCGCCAATTTGCCGCTCAACGAAACCGAGCGCGCACGCATGCTCGCGGCCCTTGACACCTTCTTGGGCTACGCGGGCAGCCCCGGAGATTGGGGCTACGCCTCAAAGCTGGGGGTCCTGACAAAGCACTTGCACGAACTGCGCGCACTTCTCACTGCGGCCAACGGACAGGAGACACTAATGAACCGCCATTCAACGGCCCCCGCCTCTGGCGACAACGGCGCGACGACCATCGGCGAAACCCTTCGCGGACAGCTACAGGAACTCCGCGACTCCGCCAGCGCTGTGTGCAATGACCTCCGCGCCCAGCGCGACGAACTGGCCGCGACCCTGGACCGCCTGCTGAACGACAAGGACTGCGCGGCCGGCGCCGAGCTCGGCCCCGGCATCGCCCTGCTCTACGTCAAGATCGCGGACGTGGACGCGGCCCGCGCCCTGCTCTCCAAGGTGCGCCCATGACCGCCCTCGTCTGCTCCCGCTGCGGCGAGTCCGCCCGGGCCTTTGCCGAGCATGGCGACAAGATCACCTGCGCTGGCGAGGAGGCCCGCGTCATCACGCTGGACGAGTTCGACCGGCACGAACTGGCGCTGCGCAACGCCGCCGGCAAGCCGCTGGATCGCGTGGTGTCCGAAGGCGCGGCGCGGATCGCCGCCCACTACTCCAAGCCCCGCTACTGCAAGTGCGGCGCCGAGTTGTTCGGCGCGGTGTTCGACGAGTGCTCGACCTGCTACCGCGAGATCAAGGGCGGGTTCTCGGAGGACGAGTCGTGACTGACACCAAGGCGGTCGTCAGCGTCAAGGGCTTCGACAAGAACCTCCAGTGTCGCGGCTTCCAGTTCGAGGTTGGCAAGACCTACGAGCATCAGGGCGAGGTCAAGGCCTGCGCCTCCGGCTTCCACGCCGTCGAGAACCCGCTGGATGTTTTCGACTACTACCCGCCCAGCGAGTCGCGCTACTGCGTCGTGCAGCAGTCCGGCGAACTCGCGCGGCATGTTGGCGACAGCAAGATCGCGTCGGCCCGCATCCTCATCGAGGCCGAGCTGACCATCCCGGAGTTCGTGACCCGCGCCATTAAGTGGGTCGTGGGCCACTGCACGCCCGCAAACGCGCAACACGCCACGGGCGACCGGAGCGCGAGCAGCGCCACGGGCGACCGGAGCGCGAGCAGCGCCACGGGCGACCGGAGCGCGAGCAGCGCCACGGGCTACCAGAGCGCGAGCAGCGCCACGGGCGACCATAGCGCGAGCAGCGCCACGGGCGACCGGAGCGCGAGCAGCGCCACGGGCGACCATAGCGCGAGCAGCGTGGACGGCAATAACGCCGTCGCCATGAACATCGGCTGCAAGGGCCGCGCCAAGGCCGAAAAGGGCGGCTGCATCGTCCTGTGCAACCACACCGAGTCCGGAAACATCCGCCACATCCGCGCCACCAAGGTCGGCGAGAACGGCGTCGAGCCGGGCAAGTGGTATCGGCTCAACGACAAAGGCGAGTTCGAGGAGGTCGGGTCATGACCTTCCGCTGCATCTACCCGCGCTGCCCGGAGCCGTGCAGCCAGTGCAATCACGCGGAGCCGGAAAGCCGCTACACGCCGAGCACCGACGAGGAGCGCGAGACGGAACTCGCGCTGCGCAACAGCGCCAACCTCGCCGCGTATTTCAGAAAGACCGCCACCGTCACCCGCCCCGAGTGGCTGCACTACCTGAAGCGGCTGCGCGAGAAGCAGCTGCTGCGCGGCTACGGCCGGCGCCACGCGAACCACCAGCCGATCAACCCGAGGCCTGCCGCATGAAAACCTTCTTCCGTTACTGGATCGCCCGCCTGTTCAAGAGCCGCCGCAGCGCCGGGGCCATCCTCGCCGCCCGCTCGCGCAAGTTGAACAGGCGCGCCGAGACCACTGCCACACAGCCGGCTTCCGAGCCGGCAAAGGAATTCTGAGATGGAACCCGAGAAAGTCACCCACCTGCCCGCGCCCGCCGTCGTGCGCGAGCCGCAGGCGCACCCCATCGCCGTGTCGCTGGGCGACATCCAGCGCATGGCCCAGGCCGTCGCGCAGTCCGGCATGTTCGGCGTCAAGACGCCCGAGCAGGCCATGAGCCTGATGCTGATCGCGCAGGCCGAGGGGCTGCACCCGGCGATTGCCGCGCGCGACTACGACATCATCCAGAACCGGCCGGCGAAGAAGTCCGAGGCGATGCTGCGCTCGTTCCTCGCCAACGGCGGCAAGGTGCGCTGGCACCAGCTGGACGACCGGATGGCCGACGCGACGTTCTCGCACCCGCAGGGCGGCGAGGTCCGCATCACCTGGGACATCCCGCGCGCCCAGCTCGCGGGCCTGTCCGGCAAGGACAACTACAAGAAGTTCCCGCGCCAGATGCTGCGCGCCCGCTGCATTTCCGAGGGCGTCCGCACGGTCTGCCCGATGGCGACCTCCGGCATGTACGTCCCCGAGGAGGTCATCGACATGGAGCCCGGCGCCCCACCGGTCGATACCTCGACGCTCAACGAGGAGCAGCAGCGCACGATCCGCGAGAAGTGCGAGAAGTGCGGGCCGACGATCCTTGGCAACGTGCTGCACGAGTACGGCGTCGTCACGCTGGCCGAGGTGCCGGCGGCCGAGTTCCAGACGATCGACGCCACGCTGGACAAGATGCTCAGGAAGCGCGAGGAAGCCAAGGCCAAGGGCGTGCAGTCATGAGCCCCGCCGACCTCGTACAGGGAAGCGCCGAATGGCTGGCCTTCCGCTGCGGAAAGTTCGGCGCGTCCACGGCGCACCCGCTGGTGGCGACCAAGGGCGAGGGCAAGGGCCGCGCCACGCTGATCCGCGTGGTAGCGGCCGAGCGCCTGTCCGGCGTCCCGCAGGGCTTTGAGGGCGACGACGACACGGACTTCGGGCACGAGCAGGAGCCGCACGCCCGGCGCGCCTTCCAGATGGAGCACGGCGTCTACCTGGCGCGCGTCGGCTGCGTTGTGCATCCCAAGCTGCCCTACCTGCTGGCGAGCCCGGACGGGCTGGTGCCGGGCGAGTACGGCGTCGAGTTCAAGAGCCACCGCCGCGCCGGCAAGTTCCTCGAGATGGTCGAGGGCGAGATCCCGCGCGCCCACCAGGTCCAGTGCCAGGTCGGCATGGCCTGCACCGGCCTGCCAAGGTGGGCCTACAGCAACTGGTGCCCGCAGATGCCCGAGGGCCGGCAGCTGCACACCCGCTGGATCGAGCGCGACTCCGCCCTGATCGCGCAGATCGAGTCCGAGGTCGCCAAGGCCGAGGCCGAGGTGCTGGCCAAGGTCCGCCGCTGGTCCCCGCAGAACGTCGAGGCCGCGCTGCAGGCCTCCTTGGCCGCCGCATGACCCCCCAGCCCGCCACCAACCGCCGCCCGCCGCCTGCGTTCTCCGCGGCTGATCACGACTGCCCGAAGTGCCACCACCGCACCCTGCGCTGGAACCAGATCCCGCAGTTCGCCGCGTTCCGGCCCCGGTTCTTGCGGTGCATTGCCGAGGGGTGCGGGTGGACGGGGGTCAGGTCGGACCTGACCAAGGGGCTGGCGTGACCATGTTCGTATTCGACGAAACCAAGGCGCTGGCCGCCTCACAACGCTACGCGCTCGACGTGGATGCCGGCGACTACCGCGAGGCCGCCAAGCGCGCCCGTGACGTGGCGGGCTTCTGGCGCGTCCTCAACAGCGTGCCGGCGCGGGAGAAGCTGGCGGTGCAGGTGATGCCGGAGCAGGGGAAGGCGCGTGGCTGACCTCGACCGCCAGCTTCTGCTAGACGCCGCACAGGTGATCGAGGAGAACGCCGAGGCCCTGCGCGCCGTGCGTTTGCAAGCCCGGCGACCACTACTCGCGGACATCGAACACCAGAAGGAGAAGGGAGCATGACGGAGCGAGACGAGGGACGGGAGCCGGCAGCCGGTTGGCGCTGTCCAGACTGCAAGATCAGCGGGGACCACTTTCGCTCGCATTGCCCGGAGTGCGACAGGCGGCTCTACACGCACCCCCAGCGGGACGACCATCCGCCCGACGGCTTCGAGCGCGGGCGAGGCGGAGAAATTTGGGCGCTGAACGAGGCCGCCGAAATTACGCAGGAACAGTGGGAAGGTCTGCGGCGCAAGATCGGGCTTGAGTCCATAGAGCAAGGACTGCGCGGGCTCCATGACTGTTTCGTCGTGAACGGCGAGCGGCGTATTTCCATTGGCGGCTTGCGCAAATCCCTTGTGAACGTGTACCGGCCAGTGCCGCGAGACATGCCGCACGGCAAGGCCGGCTGCTCGTGCTGCGGCGATTTGTTCTCGCGCATCATCGAATGGAACACGCTGCAAATCTGCGAAGGGTGCTGGCTGATTGCGTCCGCGCCAAGCTAAGGGGAAGCCGTGAGCATCGAACAATTGGCGATGTGGAATCGCAAAGGATATGCCGTGCACTTAGTCACCCAGCGCGGCCAGCCCTACGGGTCCGTGCGCCGCTGCTGCGAAATCTGCGGCGTCATGGTCTGGCCCGAGCGCCAAGGCGACGACACGCCGATGTACGTCACCAGCGATGAGGATTACGCGCTCATGGAGAGCCAGCGGTGCGACCGTTTCGGCTCCGCCACCGAGGCCAAGCCGCTAAGTCCCGAGAGCGAACGATCAGCGACGACCGACGCTGCAACAAAATCCGAGGAGACACGATGAGCGCACTACCCACCCCGGTCCCGGCCTACTGCTGTGGCGACCGCC
>CBDDSA010000025.1:0-7860 GCA_965233185.1 uncultured bacterium | reverse complement strand
ATGCGGAGTTCGCCCCCGAGAAGAAGGTGGGGGAAAAATCCCACTTCCAAAAGCGCTTCGGCAAGCTCCCCGGCACGCCCGAGCCTGCCCAGCTCGAGCTCGGCCCGGTGCGCGCCGCGGTGCCGCCGCACCCGGAGTTCGACCTGCTGTGGTTCATCGCGCACTACGCGCCCGAGCTCGAGCAGTGGGAGCGCGACATCTTCCTCGCGGTGCGCGCCGAGTCGCTGTACTTCTACCCGGTGTTCGCCTGCCAGATCATGAACGAGGGCTGGGCCTCGTACTGGCACGCGCGCCTCTTGCGCGAGGCGGAGTTCCTGCCCCAGCCGCTGTACCTCGCGGCGATCAAGTCGCACTCCGACGTGGTGCGGCCGTATGCCGCGGGGCAGGAAACCTCGCTCGCCATCAATCCCTATCACCTGGGCTTCACGCTGTGGGAGCACGTCACCGAGAAGCACGGCATGGCGCGCGCGCGCGAGGTGATGCGCGACGAGGACGACTTCGGCTTCATCCGCAATTTCCTCGATCGCGAGCTCGCCGAGAAGCTGGATCTCTTTGTCTACGAGCAGGGCGCCGGCGACGAGATCAAGGTGGTGAACCGCGACCTGGACGCGGTGCGCGAGGCGATCCTCGCGCCCAAGTTCAACTACGGCGCGCCGCGCGTGGCCGTCACCGAGCTGCGCAGCGACGGCAGCCTGGAGCTCAAGCACGACCACCCCAGCGACGGCCGCGGCCTGGACCTCGCGCGCTCGCGGCGCGTGCTGGAGTACGTGCGGCGCGTCTGGCGGCGGCCGGTGCGCCTGCAGACGGTCAACGAGCGCGGCGAGCCAGCCGAGCTCTCGGCCTAGAGCGCGATGATGATCAGCAGGACGATGATGATGACCAGCAGCAGGTTCTGCGTGCTCTGGCCGCCGGCCACCACGGCGTCGATGCGCCCCGCGAGGCTCTGAACTTCGGCCGGCGTCATCGCATCCACGCGCGCGGCCGCCTCTTGCGGCAGGATACCGTGCTTTTGCAGCTCCACCTGCACCTCCTCGCGCTGCAGCAGGCCCTTCAGCCGGGCGCGTTCCCCGTCGTCCGGGCGGATCATGCCGGCGTGAACGGGCAGGGCGAGCAGCAGCGCAACGGCGAGAATCAGGGATCGGCGGATCATGGCTCTCCTTTCGGTTTCGCGAAGACTACCCAGCTTCACATGCGGATGGCTACCTTGCCCATGTGCGCATCGGACTCCATGTAGGCCTGGGCCTCGGGCAGGCGGTCGAACGGGTACACCCGGTCGATGAGCGGCTGGATGCCCCCGGCCGCGAGATGCGGGAGGAAATCGGCGATGAACCCGCGCACGGTCGCCGCGCGCTGCTCGGCGTTGCGGTGCTTGTTCGACACGCCGAACAGGCGCAGCCGCCTGGCGTGCAGCGCATCGAGGTCGAGCTCGGCCTTCATCACCCGGTCGAGGTAGCCCACCGTGGCGAGGCGCCCCTGATAGGCGAGCGCGCGGATGCATTCGGCGAACAGCGTTCCGCCGACGTTGTTCACCACCAGGTCGGCGCCTTTTCCGCCGGTAGCTTCCAGCACCGCGTCCTTGAAGTTGGCGGCTCTCGTGTGGATCGCCAAGTCGAGGCCCAGGGCCTCGAGGCGCCCGAGCTTCTCCCGCGAGCCGGAAGTGCCGATGACCTTCGCGCCGATGGCTTTGGCCGCCTGCAGCGCCGCCACGCCCACGCCGGAGGAGATGCCGGTCACCAGCAGCCACTCGCCCGGCTTGAGGCCGCCCTGCGCGACGAGCATGTCGTGCACCACCATGAACGCGAGCGGGATGGCGCCGGCCTGCTCCCAGGTAAGCCCATCGGGCACCGGGATGGCGTCGGTTTTCTCCATCAATCCGTATTCGGCGAAGCCGCCGGGGCAGCGTCCCATGACCTTCTCCCCGCTGCCGAGGACTTCGCCGGCCGCCTCCTGGCCCGCGGCTTTGGCCTGGCCCAGGCCGCCGAGGAACTCGCCGCGGTTCAGGCTGGAGGCGTGGATCTTCACCAGCAGCTGGCTCGGCCCGGGCTGCGGCCTCGCCACCTCGCGCAGCTCGAGCTTCATGCGGTTGCCGCTCGACTGGAGAAAATAGGCTTTCATTCTTACTGCGCCTTGATACCGGCTTCTTTCACGACTCGGCCCCAGGTCTTGTGCTCGCTCTGGATGAAGCGCGCGAGCTCCTCGGGCGAGCCGGGCGCGGGCTCGAGGCCCTGCTTGTTGAGCAGGTCCTTCACCTCCGGAGCCTGCAGCGCCTTGACGATCTCGCGGTTGAGGCGCGCGATGATGTCCTTCGGCGTCTTGGCCGGCGCCATGTA
The DNA here is from genome assembly GCA_965233185.1 of uncultured bacterium. GTDB lineage: Bacteria > Pseudomonadota > Gammaproteobacteria > Burkholderiales > SG8-39 > SCGC-AG-212-J23. The sequence continues at coordinate 5,530 of CBDDSA010000025.1, read as the reverse complement.
GGCGTACCAGTTGGTGGCCTGGTAGCCGGGATAGCCGACCTCGGCGACCGTCGGCACCTCCGACATGAACGGGTCGCGCTTGGGGCCGGTGGTCGCCAGGGCCTTCGCCTTGCCGGCCTTCACGTGCACGCCGGCGGCCACCGGAGTGGCGAAGTAGGCGGCGATCTGCCCGCCCAGCATGGCCTGCATCGCCGGGCCGCCGCCCTTGAACGGCACGTGCACGAGATCCACCTTGGCCATCATTTTCAGCAGCTCGCCGGCGAGGTGGCCGGCGCCGCCGATGCCCGAGGAGCCGTAGGTGAGCGTGCCAGGTTTCTCCTTGGCGAGCTGGATCAGCTCGGCGAGCGTACTGGCGGGCACCGACGGATGCACCACGATGAGGTTGGGGAACACCACCGCCATGGTGATGGGCGCGAGGTCGCGCAGCGGATCGTAGGGCAGGCTCGCCACGAGGTGCGGCGCCACGGCGAGCGAGCCGACGTTGCCCAGCAGTATGGTGTAGCCGTCGGGCGGCGCCTTGGCGACATGGTCGGTGGCGATGTTGCCGCCGGCGCCGGCCTTGTTATCGGTGAGCACCTGCTGGCCGAGCTGCTCGCCCAGCGTCTTGCCGATGATGCGCGACACCGTGTCGGTGCCTCCGCCCGGTGCGAAGCCCACCACCGAAGTGACCGCGCGCGCCGGAAAGTTCTGCGCCGCGGCGGCACACGAAAACAGCAGCAAGAAAACCGAAAGCGCGTATTTCATGTCATTTCCCCGTGAAGAGCGGTTTGCGTTTCTCCATGAAGGCCCTGCGGCCTTCGACGTAATCGGCGCTGTCGAAGCATTCCTGCACCCAGGCCCTCGCCTGCGCGGCATCGAAGTCCCGCGGCGAGCGCGTGAGCTCGCGGATGAGGCGCTTGGCGGTGCGCATCGTGAGCGGTGCGTTGCCCGCCAGGGTGTCGCACAGCTTGCGCGTAAAGGCCTCCAGCTCCGCCGCCGGCACCACGTGGTGCGCGAGGCCCATCGCCTTCGCCTCGGCCGCGTCGAGCTGCCGTCCGGTGAGCAGGAGCTCGCGTGCATTGGGCGCGCCCACCACCTGCACCAGGTTGCGCGTCGAGGAGGCGCGGTAGGCGAGCCCCACCCGCGCGGCGGGGATGCCGAAGCGCGCGTCGTCCGCGGCGATGCGCAGGTCGCAGACGTTGGCGATATTCACCCCGGCCCCCAGGCAGTAGCCGCGGATCATGGCAAGCAGCGGCTTGTCGAAATCGTGCAGGCGCTGCTGCGCGCCTTCGGCGATCTCTTCGTAGCGCTGCACCGCCTCGGGGGAGGCGCGCTGCGACTCGAACTGCGAGATGTCGGCCCCCGATACGAACGCCTTGTCGCCCGCGCCGGCGAGCACCACCACGCGTACCGCCGGGTCGGCGGCGAAGTCTTCCAGCACTTTCGGAATCGCCTGCCACATGGCGAGCGACACGGCGTTGCGGCGCGCCGGGTTGTCGAAAATCAGCCAGCCGACGGCGCCCTCGCGCCGCGTCCTGATGGCGCCGCTCAAACGATGCCTTTCGCGCGCAATTGCCGGACGTCGGCCTCCGAGTACTCCAGCTCCTTGAGGATTTCGTCGGTGTGCTGGCCGACCTCGGGCGTGGGTGCGACCACCTTCGCGGCGGTGCGCGAGAGCTTTACCGCCTGGTTCAGCACGCGAAAGCGGCCCAGCCGCGCATGCTGCACCTCGGCGGCCGCCCCGAGGTGCCGGACCTGGGGATCGGCGAACACCTGGTCGACGGTATAGATGGGGCCGCAGGGCACGCCCGCGGCGTTGAGCACCTCCACCCATTGCGCGCTGGTTTTCTTCTTCAGGCTGTCGTTCAGCGCGGCATTGAGCGCCGCGCGGTTGCGCGCGCGGTTCTCGCCGCCCTTGAACTGCGGCGCCTCGAGCAGATCGTTGCGGCCGATCGCCTCGCACAGGCGCGTCCACATGCCTTCGCCCGAGGCGGCGACGTTGATATGCCCGTCGGCCGTGGCGTAGGCGGAGGTCGGCATGCTGGTCGGATGGTCATTGCCCACCTGCGGCGGGACCTCGCCCTTCATGAGATAACGCGCCGCCTGGAAATCCATCAGCGCGATTCCCGCCTGCAGCAGCGAGCTTTGCACCCATTGCCCCCTGCCGGAAGTCTCGCGCTCGAGCAGCGCGGTCATGATGCCGAGCGCGGCGAACAGGCCCGCCGTGAGGTCCGCGATCGCCGCGCCGGTGCGCATCGGTCCCTGCCCCGGCGCGCCGGTGACCCACATGAGGCCGCTCATGCCCTGCGCGATCTGGTCGAAGCCCGGGCGCTGCTGGTAGGGGCCGTCCTGGCCGAAGCCCGAGATGCTGGCGAGGATGATCCTCGGGTTCAGCTTCTCGAGCGATGCGTAATCGATGCCCAGCCGGTGCTTGACGTCGGGCCGGTAGTTCTCGACCACCACATCGGCCGTCTTGACGAGCCGGGTCAGCACCTCGCGCGCCTGCGGCAGCTTGAGGTTCAAAGTCATTGCCCGCTTGTTGCGGTGCAGGTTCTGCATGTCGGGACCGTCGCGCGGCCCGCCCATGCCTTCGTTCGGGTCCACCCCGGGGGGCGACTCGATCTTGATCACGTCGGCGCCGAAGTCGGCGAACTGCTTGACGCAGGTCGGACCCGCGCGCACCCGCGACAGGTCTAGAATCCGCAAGCGGGACAGGGCCTCGGAAGCGCTGATTTTGGGCATGGGAATATTCTAGCGGCCGGGCCTGTTCGGCAGACGAAACCAACCATGGAGGACAGAACGATGAAAACAACCCTGAACTGGCTGCTCGCCCTGGCCGCGGCGCTCGCGCTCGCCGGCTGCGAGACCGTGCGCGACAAGATGCCGGCCTGGATGCCCGGCAGCGGCGCGGTAAGCGTCAACCTGTCCGGCGCCGAGGAAGTGCCGGCGGTCAGCACCTCGGGCTCGGGCAGCGGCAGCTTCCGCGTGGCCGAGGACGGCAGCATCACCGGCAGCGTCACCACCAAGGGCGTGCCGGGCACCATGGCGCACATCCACCAGGGGGCCAAGGGCGAGAACGGCCCGGTCATCGTGCCGCTCACCAAGGAGGGCGACACCTACAGCGTGCCCGCCGGGCGCAAGCTCACCGCGGCGCAGCTGCAGGCCTTCAAGGCGGGCAGAACCTACGTCAACGTGCACACCGCCAAGCACAAGGGCGGCGAAGTGCGCGGCCAGCTTACGCCGTAGCTTTCTTGCCGGCGTTCTCACCGGCGATGCGGCCGAACACCGCACCGTTGGTGAGGCCGCTGCCGCCGGGATAGTTGAACCAGAAGATCCCGCCCACCAGCTCGCCCGCGGCGTAGAGGCCGGGGATGGGGTCGCCGTCGGAGCTCATCACCTGGGCGTGGTTGTTGATCTTCAGACCGCCGAACGTAAAGGTGATGCCGCAGGTGACCGCGTACGCCTCGAACGGCGGCGTGTCGAGGGTGTTGGCCCAGTTCGACTTGTTGATCGCCAGGCCCTCGGTGCGGCGGCCGTCCTTCACGTTGGGGTTGAAGGCGATGTCCTGGCGCACCGCGGCGTTGTAGCGCTTGAGCTCCTCCAGGGCGGCCCGCGGGTCGACGTCGTCCAGCTTTTCCACCAGCTCTTCCAGCGTGTTGGCCACGCGCTTGGTCACCTGCCTGATGCGGTATTCGTCGCGCAGCTGGCCCTTCACCTTGGCGTCGAAGATCTGCCAGGCGAACTGCCCGGGCTGCGACAGGATGACGCGGCCGTACTTGGCGTAGGTGTAGTTGCGGAAATCCGCGCCCTCGTCGACGAAGCGCCGGCCCTCGGCATTGAGGTAGACGCCCCACGGATAAGAATGCTTCTGGAACTGGTCGCCGACCGCGAGGTCGCCGAACTCGGGGGCGTTGCGCTCCCAGGCCACCGAATGGCAGCCCGACCAGTTGCCGGTGGCCGCGGCGCCCGCGTCCAGCGCCATGCGGATCGCATCGCCCGTGTTGAAGCGCGTGCCGCGCACCTTGGCGAGCTCCCAGCCCGGGCCCAGGTAGCGCGTGCGCCACTCGGGATTGGACTGGAAGCCGCCGGCGGCGAGCACCACGCAGCCGCCCTTCACCTGCATGGTTTTTCCCGCCTTGCGCACGACCACGCCGTGCACGCCCGCGTCGTCCGCAAGCAGCGACAGCGCCCTCGACGAGTACCAGATCTCGATGCCGCTCTTGCGCGCGATCTGGGTGAGCGAATCCACCAGGCCCGGGCCGCCGCCGACCGCCTCGAGCGTAAGACCGCCCCAGAACTTGAAGCGGCCGCCCAGGTTGAACGCCTGGCGCCCCCAGGCGGCGGTGAAGCGCACCCCCTTGGCGCGCATCCACTGCACCGCCGGCAGGCTCTCCTTCACCAGCAGCTCGGTGAGATCCGGATCGCAGCGGTACTCGGTGACGCGCGCCATGTCGTCGAGGAACTGCTCGGCGGTGTAGGCGCCGAAATCGGTGCGCGCGACCTCGTCGTCCGAAAGATCGATGAGGGTTTTCAGGTCCTCGACGCCGTTGTAGGCGATGCGCATCAGGCCGGCGGTGAAGCGCGAGTTGCCGCCCGACTCCTCCTCGGGCGCGCGCTCCAGCACCAGCACCTTCTTCGCGAATTCCGAGGCCGCCAGGGCGGCGCACAGCGCCGCGTTTCCCCCGCCCACCACGATCACGTCGTACATCAGAACTGGTAGCGGCGCATGCCGCCGTCGACCGGGATCAGGGTGCCGGTGATGTAGCGCGCGAGCGGCGAAGCGAGATAGCACACCAGGCTCGCGATGTCCTCGGGCTGGCCGTACTCGCCCACCGGGATGTCGTGCTCGCTCTCGTGCGCGCGCCGCTCGGGCGAGTAGTTGCGCAGGATCTGCTCGCTGATGATGCGCCCCGGGGGGATCGAGTTGACCGTGATGCCGTGGCGCCCGACCTCGCGCGACAGGCCCTTGGCCCAGGAGTGCATCGCCGCCTTCGCCGCGAACGCGCCGTTCAGCCCCTCGGGCTCCGACTTGCCGGTGATGTTGATGATGCGGCCCCACTTGCCGCCGAGCATCTGCGGCAGCAGCCGGTGCGTGAGCTGGCGCTGGCGCACGAAGTTGAGCGTGAGCGCCTCGTCCCACTGCGCGTCGGTCGATTCCAGCGAGAAGCGCCGGCTGCCCCCGGCGTTGTTCACCAGGATCTGCACCGAGCCCAGGCCCGCGAGCGCCGCCGCCGCGATCTCATCCGGCGCGCCTTCCTTGAGGAAGTCGCATTCGATGATGACGAGTTTCTGCCCCAGCTCCCGCGCCAGCTCGTCGAGGAGCGAGCGGCGGCGGGCCATCACGGCCACCTTCGCGCCCTCGCCGGCAAGCGCTTTGGCGATGGCGCGGCCGATGCCCATGCTCGCGCCTGTCACCAGGGCGGTACGGCCGGCAAGCTGCAGGTTCATGCGATGTCTTCCGTGCTGGTGCGCCGCAGCGCGCGGCGCTGGGAAAGGTCGAAGCGGCGCCCGCGATGCAGGGTGCAGCGGTTGTCCCACATGACGAGGTCGC
>CBDDSA010000024.1:0-3457 GCA_965233185.1 uncultured bacterium | reverse complement strand
GTTGAGGTGCTCGAGGACCTTCGCATCGCCCTTCATCGCCTGCCTCCGGAACGCTCCGGGGCATTCGACGCTGAAGCGGCCCGGGGCGTCAAGCGCCTTCGAGCCGGAGCCGCTGAATGAGATGCGTTCCTACGACGCTTGTGTTGCCGTCCCGGCGCCGGAGCTCCTGCAGCAGTCCGGCGGCGCATTCCCTGCACCGCCCGCAGCCCGCCCCCAGGCCAATCATGGAGGCCAGCTCCTCGACCGATGAGGCGCCGGAGCTTACGCACTCGCGAACCTGCCGCTCGGTGACCGCGTTGCAGATGCAGACGTACATACCGAGGTCAGGCGCTGTGTTTTGAAATGCGAGTCATTCTCATTGACAGAGCATAATGAGAACGGTTATCGTTTGTCAACGATGAGTGCTCAGGCCGTCAAGACCATGCGGGCGGCAACCGCGAACCCAGCGCAGCCCAGGGTGCAGAGCGCAACGCTTTTCGGCGCGCATCGCGAGGTTGTCATCGTGCACAACGGCCGCGAGTACCGGTTGCGGCTGACGCAGAACGGAAAGCTGATCCTGACCGCCTGACGCAACGCGTACGCATCGGTTTCTTCGCAAGCCAGCGAGCGGATCTTCCGCAGCCAGCCAGCGCTTCCGTAAGAGAGGAAAGGCTGGCTCAAATGACGGCGACAACACGGCGCGATATGCAGGACGCTGCATGGCTTCTGGCGCTGATCATCATCGGTTTTGCGTCCATCGCAGTTGACCTCACGGTGGGCTTCGAGGCGATTGCCCGGCTCGCCATCCAGCGCTGGATCGGCGGATAGCCATGGACGAGCGGATGGAGTGCGAGTGCGATCAGGCGCCGGTGAGGCTCGGCGCGGCAGTTGGCGCAGCCCTCGGCATCCCGGGCGAACAGGCGGCGGTCTTTTGCGGGCCGCAGCGGTTCATACGCTCTCGCACGACGCGACGGCGCCTGTGGGAGCTGCCTGCCAAGCACCACTGCGTGGTGCTCGGCGCGGCGTTCGATGCGCGCGAGCTGCGGCACATGTTCCGCCGCGCCCGATTCTCGGATTGGCAAACCGCAGGCGACTACGAGCTGCATTCGAGCGCCGTCTGCTTCGCCAAGGATCGCAACGAATTCTCCACGCTCGCGCAGCGCAGCCTAGAGAAGCGCTTTTGCGCCGCGGTGGCGCGGTTCGGCGCCGCCGGCACCACCACTGAGGTTCTCGTATTGTGGCGTACGCTCGCTACCGAAGGAGAGGCGGTCGCGGCGTACTGGGCCGCGCTCACGCACCCGCAGTGCGATGCAGAGCTGGACGAGCGCCTTTCCCGCGAGATGCACATGATCGCGCATGAGGAGTTCTCGGCCCGGCGCGGCGCGCTGCGTCAGGCCCGGGTGCTCGAGGAGCGCACCGCACGGCTCCTCGCGAAGCAAGCGGAGATGCACGAAGGCATCGAGGCGCTGCGACGGGAAAACCGCGAGTTGCGCGAGGTTCTCAGCGCCACGGAGAGCGAGGCGCGCCAAGCGCGGGCCGAGCTGGAGCGTTGGTGCTCGGGCGAGAGCATTCGCGGGCAGCAGGCGCGCATAGCCGATCTCGAGCGCGCGCTGGAAGCTTCGCGCGACGAAGCTGCGGCCGCGCAGCGTTCGTTACGGACCGCGGTGCGCCGTGCCGAGCGGCTCGCGGACGTGGACCGCTCCACCGGAAAGCGCACGACCGGTGCGGAGGAAGCAAACCCAACGCCGGAGAAAGCGGCCAGGCGCATCGCACCAACCGACCTCCAGGGCCGGCGCGTGCTTTGCATCGGCGGCAAGACCGTGCTCGTGCCGCAGTACCGGGCCGCCGTGGAAAGGTCGCGCGGTGAATTCGTGCACCACGATGGGGGCATCGAGCACCACATCGGCCGCCTGCCCGCGATGCTGGCCTCCGCCGACGCAGTCGTATGCCTCGCCGGCGATTGCAGCCACGCTGCCTATCGCCTCGCGAAGCGCTACTGCAAGAGCAGGGGCAAGCTGTGCGCGCTACTGGGCAATTCGAGCATAACTGCTCTCGCCCGCTGCATTGCCGAGCAGCTCACGAGCGCAAGCCCGTGAGCGACCCCGCGGCAGCAGCGAGATTTGCGCGAAGCGCACCGCAAATTGTGCCAGCGAGGCGAACCTTGCCGAACCCGTGCGCCACGCTGCGGTCAGATGTTGCATTGAACAGCGGGCGATGACCTTGAGCCCAAAACATGGAGAGCGCGCATTGAGGAGCAAGTGGATGGAGCAGGGACGGATCGCGTTGACGGCGGTATATCTCAAGTCGAACCACGGGTATGTCGGTTTCATCGAGGAGCTGCCGGGAGTCAATTCCCACGGGCACACCATCGAGGAGGCGCGGGAGACCTTGCGGAAACTCGCCGGCGTGGTATTCGACGAAGAGCGCCGCGAAGCCGAAGAGCTCATCGGGGGCCGGGACGTGGTGCGTGAACCGTTCGTGCTGCCGATACCGCGTCGCGAATAACCAGCCATTGCACGGCGAGCGGCTTGACGGCATACTGAGAACCGTTCTCATTCAGTAGTCGCTGCCGCGCCAGCCAGCCCGCCTTTCGGGCAAGCCAGCCAAGGCTGAACAGAGGGGTCTTCCCTTGGCTGCCGTACTCAGTTTCCAGCGTGCAACCGCGCCCGGCGCCCCGCGAGGCATTGGCGCCGCGGTCGCGATCGGGTTGCATGCGCTCGCCGCCTTTGCGCTGTTGAGCTACGAGCCGGCGCGCTCGGCGCTCTTCGCCGCGGCGCCGATCATGGTCGACCTCATTACGCCGCCGAAGGTCGAGCCGAAGCCCGAGCGCCCGATCGAGATTCCGCCGCCGAAGCCCAAAGCCGTGGTGAAGCCGCGGCCGAAGGCACCTGAGCCGCTGCCTGTCATCACCGCGCTGGTGGAGGCGCCTTCGCCGATCGTCGTGCCGCCGCCTGCTCTGCCAGAGCCGCCGCCGGCGCCTGTGGTCGTTGCTCCAGTACCTGTGCCCGCGCCGGCGCCCGTCGTGCCGGTAACGCCGCCGCTCTTCAACGCCGATTACCTTGATAACCCGCCTCCCGCGTACCCGGCACTGTCCCGCCGCCTCGGCGAGGAGGGGCGCGTGATCCTGCGCGTGCTCGTCAGCCCGGCAGGCAGGGCCGAGGAAGTACAGGTCCGAAGCTCCAGCGGCTATTCGCGGCTCGACGAGGCGGCGCGCGACACGGTGCGAGGCTGGAAATTCGTTCCCGCGAAGCGCGGCGAGCAAGCCGTCGCCGCCTGGGTGCTGGTGCCGATCTCTTTCCGACTGGAGGGCTGAGCAGGTGCAATCGCAAATCGGCTTCGCGCATTTCCTTTCCCAGACCGACGGCGTCGCCAAGGCCATCCTCGTGGTGCTGCTCTTCATGTCGATCGCGAGCTGGTACCTGATCGTCACGAAGGCGCTCGCGCAGTGGCTCGAGCGGCGCCGCAGCGCGCGCTTCCT
>CBDDSA010000023.1:0-2858 GCA_965233185.1 uncultured bacterium | reverse complement strand
GGCGGACGGCTCGTTCTGCGCCGGCAAGCTCGCCGAGGAGGATTTCGTCGGCATCGTGAAGAACGCCTGCCCGAGCGTCGGCGCCTGCGTCGTCATGTACACCGCCAACACCATGAGCTCCTCGTTCGAGGCGCTGGGCATGAGCCTGATGGGCTCCTCGCAGATGGCCTCGCCCGACGGCGAGAAGGCCGACTCCGCCGCCGCATCGGCGGGCGTGCTGGTCGAAGCGATCAAGAAGGAGCTCAAGCCGCGCGACATCATCACGCGCAAGGCGATCGAAAACGCCGTGGCGCTGGTGATGGCGACCGGCGGCTCGACCAACGCGGTGCTGCACTACCTTGCCATCGCCGCGGCGGCGGGCGTGAAGTGGACGATCGACGACTTCGAGCGCGTGCGCCGCAGGGTGCCGGTGCTGTGCGACCTCAAGCCCTCCGGCCGCTTCGTGGCGGTGGATTTCCACCGCGCCGGCGGCGTGCCGCAGGTGCTGAAGATCCTGCTCGAGAATGGCGTGCTGCATGGCGAGTGCATGACCATCCACGGCAAGACCATGGCCGAGATGCTGAAGGACGTGCCGGCCGAGCCGCGCCGCGACCAGGAAGTCATCCGGGCGTGGTCGAAGCCGCTCTACCGCGAGGGGCACCTCGCCATCCTGAAGGGCAACCTCTCGCCCGAGGGCTGCGTGGCGAAGATCACCGGCCTCAAGAATCCGTCCATCACGGGTCGCGCACGCGTGTTCGACTCCGAGAACGCTTGCATGAAGGCGATCATGGCGAAGAAGATCAAGGCGGGCGAAGTGATCGTGATCCGCTATGAAGGTCCGAAAGGCGGCCCCGGCATGCAGGAAATGCTTGCGCCCACCTCGGCGCTCATCGGCCAGGGACTGGGAGAGTCGGTCGGGCTGCTGACCGACGGGCGGTTCTCCGGCGGCACCTGGGGCATGGTGGTCGGGCACGTTTCGCCCGAGGCGTACGCGGGGGGCACGATCGCGCTGGTCAAGGAAGGCGACTCGATCACCATCGACGCGAAGAAGCGCCTGGTGCAGCTCAACGTGTCCGCGACGGAGCTCGCGGCGCGGCGCAGGAAGTGGAAAGCGCCCAAGCCGCGCTACACCAAGGGCTTGCTCGCCAAGTACATGCGGCTGGTGTCGACCGCCTCGCGCGGCGCGATTACCGACTCAGCGGAGGGGATCTGAAGGGGAGGGCCCTGCCTCCCCTTTCAAAACCCTGATCCCGGCTGTTTCAGGAATTCGAGCTCCTCGGGGGTGCTGGCGCGCCCGAGGATCGCGTTGCGGTGGGGAAAGCGGCCGAAGCGCACGATGATGTCGCGGTGCGCCAGCGCATAGCGGTAAGCGTCGTCGGTCTCGGGGAAGGCGGCAAGCGGCCGGCACAGCTCGCAGGCGCGCTCCTGGTCCTCGAGCGCCTCGCTGTGCTCGAAGGGAAGGTAGAAGAACAGGCGCTCCACCGGGAGTCGTGCGCGCTCATCGCCCTGATCGACCGCATGCCGCGCCGCCTGCAGCGCCAGGGGGTCGGCGGCGAACGCGCGCGGCGTGCCGCGAAACATGTTGCGCGGAAACTGGTCCAGCACGACGATGCGCGCGAGACAGCGCTCGGCATCGTCCAGCCATTGCGCACGATCGCCGCGCGCGAGCGCCTCGTAGAGCGGCAGGAAGCGGCTGCGGATCTCCGCGTCGAAGGCGGGGTCCTTCTCGAACCATTGCCTGCGCCTCGCGCCCGGCGGCGCGCCAAACCAGAATTCCAGCACTTCGAGGTGGCTGCCCATCGTGACCCGATGCTAAGCTCGAAAGCGTAACAACTGCCAAAAAGGAGGCTCCATGATTCGCCGCTTCATTGCCAGCTTGTTGATCCTGTCTCTCGCCAGCCTAGGCGTCGCTGCCCCCGCACAGGCCGCCATGGTCGCTACCGATGCCGCGGTGGCGGGCGTCGAACGCGGCCGCATCTCGAGCCTGCTCGAGCGGGCGGACGTGCGCGCGCAATTGCAGGCTTACGGCGTCGACGCCGCCGACGTGAAGGTGCGCGTCGCCGCGCTGAGCGACGAAGAGGCGGCGCAGCTCGCGGCGCAGCTCGACAGCCTGCCGGCAGGCGGCAGCATCGTCGGCGCCATCGTCCTGGTGTTCCTGGTGCTGCTGATCACCGACATCCTCGGCTTCACCAAGATCTTCCCGTTCACGCGCCCGGTACGCTAGGCGCGGCCGCACCGAACCCCCGCCCCGGCGGGGGTTCGTTTTTTGCGCCTTGCCGATAGAAAAAGCCCTCCGGCTGCGCGTAAGATAAGCGCCCCCACCCCAAGAACCGAACTCCGGGAGACCCCATGAAATTCACTACCGCAGGCGTCACCCTCATTGCCGCCGCGTTCGCGCTTGCCGGCTGCGGCGAGCAGAAGCCACCGGCCAAGGCCGCCGACGCCGGAAAGGCCGCGCCCGCCGCCGCGTCGGGCGGCTCTGAAATCCGCATCGGCCATGCCGGCCCGACCACCGGCGGCATCGCCCACCTGGGCAAGGACAACGAGAACGGCGCCAAGCTCGCCGTCGACGAGGCGAACCAGGCCGGCATCAAGATCGGCGGGCAGGCGGCCAAGTTCGTGCTCATCGCCGTCGACGACCAGGCCGATCCGAAAGTCGGCACCACCGTGGCGCAGAAGCTGGTGGACGACAAGGTCGCCGGCGTGGTCGGGCACCTGAACTCCGGCGTCACCATCCCGGCCTCCGCGATCTACAACCAGGCCGGCATCCCGATGATCAGCGGCTCGGCGACCAACCCGAAGCTCACCGAGCAGGGCTTCAAGAACGTGTTCCGCGTCGTCGGGCGCGACGACCAGCAGGGCCCGGCCATCGCGAGCTA